>CAYMKQ010000020.1:0-33186 GCA_964391175.1 uncultured Gemmatimonadaceae bacterium
TCGATCCGGTTCCTGTGCGCGTTCACAAGGAGGAATCCCTCGCCGATGCCCGACATCGGGCCCACGCCGAAGTCCCTCACCGTAAAGCCGCGGATTATCACGCCGGCGACATCGCGGAGAAAGAAGCCCGCTCGCTCGGGGCAGAGCGGTTCCAGCGCAAACTTGCAGGTCCCCGCTGTCTGCTGCGTGTGATTCCCCTGCAGGATCACCTGTCCCTCACCGCCATCAGCGACGATCTGTAGGTCGTTCCTTGCTGCACCTGTGATCACCACCGTACCGAGGTAGATGCCCGGCCTCACCAGGATCCGGTCGCCGACGCTCGCGGCCATGACCGCCGCCTGAATGGTGTTGTAGTGCGCGGGCACCCGCAGCACCCGGTTCGGGGCCGGCAAGTCGGCATAGCGCTCTATCCGTGAGTGGCTGCATCCCAGCGCGGCTGCAAGAAGAAGTAGAAGAGGAACTTTGTATGTCATAGCTGGGTTCCATCCGCTCGCACGCCCCTTTCGCGTGGTGGCGAAATCCGGTATCGGCTGCCATCCCTTTCTCTTCATCAGAATTCCCCCATAAATCAGCGTCACCTCGATGCGGGGCCGCTGTCTAACTAGTAATTAGACTGCTTGCTAATGCTGCGGAGAAAATCCAAAGGCTGCGAGCTTCTGCAGCCTAACCAATTCTGCGCTAGCACGCCCCTACACCCCACCGTACCACTCGTAACCCTGATCGCTCCAGTACCCGCCGTTCATCTGCGGCAGGAACATGATCCGCGTCAGATACTTCGTGTTCTTGTATCCAAGCTTCGTCGGCGAGTACACCCGCGCCGGCGCGCCGTGAGCGGGCTCCAGCATCTTCCCGTCCAACGCGTATGCCACCACGGTCTGCCGGTGCATCGCGCTCTCCATGTCCCAGCTCTCGTGATACCCGTTGTCAAACGACTCGAAATCCACGTAGTGCGCTTCGGGGGCCGCGCGCACCAGACGCGCGAGATCGCTGAACCGGCACCCGGTCCACGTCTCGATCGCCGTCCACCCCTCCACACAGTAGTGATTCACGCGATGCGACACTCGTGGCAGCCTCTGTAAATCCTCGAGAGTCAGCTTGAGCGGATTGCCAACCAGTCCACCAACTTCGAGCACCCACTCCCCGCGCGCGCTCTCGTCCCACACCGGCACCGTCTCCGATATGAAATAGCTCGGCAGCTTGTTCCCGGCATCGTGCGCGCCCTGCTGCGGCGTGTCCATCGCCGTATGCCGGAACAACGCGCGCTCCACCGCCATGTTCTTGCGCTCGGCGTAGCGAAGCAGGCGCTCCGCGGATTTGGGACCGCGCGAATCACATGCGGCCAACACCGCGCTGGACAGAATGCCGCCGCTCACCGCCAGGAACTCGCGGCGCCCAACGCCTCCCAGCAAACGGAACTCCCGCCGATCGGTGCTCACGTCGCGGCCGGAGCTGAAGGAGGAGACGGAGGCGACGGAGGCGACGGCGGAGGGCTAGACCGGTCCGCCCGATTACGCCGCGGCAACAGATTCTGGAACAGCCGCGCGTTGCGCGCCTCCGGCGATAACGCTGGATCGTAGTTGCCCGTGATCATCGATCGAATCGAATACGGATCAACCGCGAACACCATGAAAACGTGGACCACACTGAGAATCACGATCGCGACCATCGAGACGAAGTGCCAGTAGCGCGCCCAGACGTATCCTCCGAGGAGGTTGGTCAGCGGCGCGAGCTGAACCGGCTTCCAGATCGCGATGCCGCTCACCACCGCTAGCGCGCCGGCGACAGGCATCAGAAAGTACGCCATCTTCTGCAGCGCGTTGTGCTTACCCTGCCGGGGATGATCCTTACGCCTGAACGCGTAGAACTTCACCATCTGCACGCTGTCGCGAATGTCCCCCTTCCGCGGCACCAGATCGCGCCACTCGCCGTGCAGGTATATGAACGCGAGATAGATGAGCCCGTTCACGACCAGCACCCACATCATCGCAAAGTGCCAGTTCCTGGCGCCCGCCAGCCAGCCGCCGAATGTCAGCCACGCGGGGAATGGCTGGCCCTCCCATGGATAGCAGCAGAACAGCTCGCCCTTCCGCGCGAAGGCCGGATACGCGTTGAAGATGCGGAGCCCCGAGCCGACCATGATGACGAGGGCCACCGCGTTCACCCAGTGGGTGACGCGAACTATCCAGTGGTGTCGCTTCTTTGCCATCAGGCCTCCGCTCGCCAGAAGCTACGGTTCGCTACGCCCGCGGGTGAGCCTTCTGATACACCGCCTTCAGCCTCTCCACACTCGTGTGCGTGTAGATCTGCGTCGTTGAGATCGACGCGTGTCCGAGCAGCTCCTGCACCGCGCGCAGATCGGCACCGGCGTCGAGAAGATGCGTCGCGAAAGTATGCCGCAGCGAGTGGGTCGACAGCCCGGAGCCCTCGTCGATCCTGTCGAGGAATCCCTTCACCGCGTTCTGGATCGCCCGCACCGAGATCCTCTTTCCCCGGCTGCTCAGAAAGAACGCCGTACGGTCTCCCGCCTGTCCGATCGCGCGGAGCAGCTCGTCACGCTTCGACTCGTAATTGCGCAGCGCGAGCTGTGCGTGATCACCGATTGGAATGATGCGCTCCTTCCTCCCCTTCCCGCGCACCTTCACCTGCTGTGAGAGGAGATCGATGTCCATGCGGTTGATTCCCCGCAGCTCCGAGAGACGCATCCCCGTGGAGTAGAACAGCTCGAGGATCGCCGAATTCCGCACATCCGGGAACCGTCCCTCCTGCGCCTTCAGCTCGGCGAACTGGAACAGCAGCTCTATCTGAGCGCGATCGAGGTAGCCGGGCAGATACTTGTCCTGCTTCGGCGTATTCACTCCGCGCGCGGGATTCGCCTCGACCTGCTCGTTCCGGTGCAGATACTTGTAGAAGCTCCTCACCGCGGAAAGACTCCGCGCGATGGAGCGCTTGTTCAGCTTCTTCCGCGTCAGGTGCGCGAGAAAGCCGCGGATGGCGAGCCTGTCCAGCCCCTGCCACGACCATTCGCGCACGCCGAAATAACCGCCTAGAAACGCAACGAAGGCGTCGAGATCGCGTCTGTAAGCGGTGAGCGTGTGCGGGGAGACGTCGCGCTCTTTCTCGAGATGAGTGAGGAATTCGCCGACTTCGCGCGAGCCGGCCGAGTCGGCCGTGTCTACAGCACCCGCGGACGGACTCACGCTTCTTTCACCGCCAGCGTACCGACCACGCCATTCGCCTCGATCCAGCTCCGCATGTCCGCCAGCGCGCGCTCCGCCATCAGCTCGCGCTTCTTTTTCTTGTCCCGCACGCGCTCCGACAGGTCGTCCACCAGGCCGAAGTTCGCGTTCATCGGCTGAAAGTGCTTCGGATCCGCCTCGCTCAGGTATCGGTAGAGCGCCCCGATCATCGTGGTGGGAGGAGGAAACACAGGCTCGTCGCCCGAGAGAATGCGCGCCAGGTTGATTCCAGCCAGCAAGCCCGTCGCGGAGCTCTCCGTGTAGCCCTCTACACCCGTGATCTGGCCCGCGAACAGCACAGTCGGCTCGTCGCGCGCCGCGAGGTGCGGGCTCAGCGCCGCCGGAGAATTGAGGTATGAATTCCTGTGGATGGAGCCGTAGCGGAGGAACTCCGCCTGCTCGAGTCCGGGAATCATCCTGAGAACGCGCTGCTGCTCCGGGATGCGCAGGCGCGTCTGGAATCCGACGACGTTCCACATCCGGCCGGCGCGGTCCTCCTGCCGGAGCTGTACGACGGCGTGTGCGTCCCGCCCAGTACGTGGGTCGCGCAGGCCGACAGGCTTGAGCGGTCCGAAGCGAAGCGTATCACGCCCGCGCTTCGCCATCACTTCGACGGGCATGCAGCCCTCGAAGTACGGGACCTCGTCGAATTCGTGCCCGTGATACTGGTCGGCGGAGATGAGCGCGTCGAGAAACGCCTCGTACTGCTCGCGCGTCATCGGACAGTTCAGATAGGCGCCATTGTCATCCGCGCCCTCCATCGTCTCCTTTCCGTAGCGCGAGCCGCGGAAGACGATCGCGTCGTCGATTGACTCTCGCGCAATTATGGGAGCAATCGCATCGTAGAAGGCAAGAGCTCCTACACCGAGCCGATCCCGGATCGCCTCCGCCAGCCTGTCGGAAGTGAGCGGCCCCGTCGCGACGATGCACGGCCCAGTGATTCCGGTCACCTCCCCGCGCACCACCCGGATTCTGCTCTCGCTCTCAATCCGCTCCGTGACCATCGTCGAGAACGCGTCGCGGTCCACCGCGAGCGCGCTCCCCGCCGCGACGCGCGCGCTGTCCGCCGCCTCGAGTATCAACGAGCCGAGCAGGCGCATCTCCGCCTTGAGCAGCCCGTGCGCATTCGTGTGCTCGGTGCTCTTGAAGGTGTTGGAGCAGACGAGCTCGGCGAGCCTGTCCGTCTTGTGCGCCGGCGTCGTGTGAACCGGCCGCATCTCGTGCAGAGTGACTTCGTGCCCGCGGCTGGCGAGCTGCCACGCGGCTTCAGATCCGGCGAGCCCGCCTCCGACGACGGTTACCGTCTGCGACAGGGGAAGGCTCACACCGCCACGGCTTCAGCGGGTGGAGAGACCACGTCCCATTCGTTCGCGCACTTGATGCAGCGACGGTACTCGCCGCGCGTCTTCGTGAACTTCGCCTCGGCGCCTACGTACCCGCACTCGGGGCAGGTCTCCACCACCGGCTTGTCCCAGACGACGAAGTCGCACTTCGGATAGTTGGAGCAGCCGTAGAACGCCTTCCCGCGCTTCTTCGAGCGGCGGACGGCGATATCCCCTCCGTCCTTCGGGCATTTCACTCCCGTAGGCATCGAGCGGGTACCGCGGCACTTCGGGAATTTGCTGCAGCCGAGGAACTCACCGGAGCGGCCGTGACGAATGACCATCGGCGCGCCGCATTCGTGACAGATCTCGTCCGTCGGCTGCGCCGGCTTCCGATCGCCGCGCAACGGCCGCGTGAACTTGCAGTTCTTGGGATGGTTCTCGCAGGCGAGGAACGGGCCGAAGAATCCTCCCCTCGGCACCAGCTTTCCCTGACAGTCCGGGCACTTCTCGTCGGCGATGCCGGAGAGATCGTGCGCTTCGCCTATCAGCGCCTCGATGTCGGCGCCCTTCACGGACTCGTCGAACGGACCGTAGAAATCCTTCAGCATGCTCCGCCAGTTGACCTCTCCCTCCTCGATCTTGTCGAGATCGCCTTCCATGTGTGACGTGAACTGTACGTTGAACACGTCGGGGAAGCTCTTCACCATCACCTTCTCGACCTGCTCACCGAGCTGCGTCGGGAAGAACCGGCGCTGCTCGAGCTGGGCGTAGCGCCGGTCTACAAGCGTCGAGACGATGGACGCGTACGTGGACGGGCGGCCGATTCCGAGCCGCTCCAGCTCTTTCACCAGACTGGCTTCCGAGTAGCGCGGCGGCGGCTCGGTGAAGTGCTGCGTCGGGGTGATCGCGTTCACCGGAATGTCCTCGCCCTTTGCGACGACGGGAAGCCCCTGCTCTTCCTCGAGCGCCTTCCCTTCCTCTGCCTCACGCGATTCCTTGTACAGCCGCTGATAGCCGTCGAACTTGACGACGCTGCCGGTCGCCCTGAACAGGAAGCGACCGAAGTCGAAATCAACGGTCGTGGTGTCGAAGATCGCCGGCGACATCTGCGACGCCATGAAGCGCTGCCAGATCAGCTCGTAGAGACGGTACTGGTCTTCCCTGAGATGCTTCCGGATGTGCTCCGGTCTGCGCGTCGGATCGGTGGGGCGAACGCACTCGTGGGCATCCTGAGCGTTCTTTGCTTTTCCATCCGCGTAGAGACGCGGCGCATCGGGCAGGTACTGCTGTCCGTACATCATCTTGATGTAGTCGCGGGCCTGCTCCGCGGCAGAGGGCGCGACCCGCGTCGAATCGGTGCGCATGTAGGTGATGAGACCGACTGCTCCCTCCGCGCCGATCTCGATTCCCTCGTACAGATCCTGCGCCAGACGCATCGTCCGCTTGGAGCCGAAGCTCAGCTTCTTGGCCGCATCCTGCTGCAGGGTGCTGGTCGTGAACGGAGCAGCGGGGTTCTTGCGGCGCTCGCGGCGCTTGACCTCGGTGACCTGGAACGTCTTCCGCGATTTCAGCTCGGCGAGAATCTTCAGCGCTTCCGCCTCGTTGTGGATCACCGGCTTCTTGCCGTCCAGCAGGTGCAGCCTGGCGGTGAACTGCTGACCGTCCTTCTCCATCAGCGCTTCGACCGTCCAGTACTCGACCGGATTGAACGCGCGGATGTCGCGCTCTCTCTCCACGAGCAGGCGGAGCGCAACAGTCTGCACGCGCCCAGCTGAAATCCCCTTTTTCACCGTCTTCCAGAGAATGGGGCTTGCCTTGTATCCGACGAGGCGGTCGAGAACGCGACGCGCCTGCTGCGCATCCACTTTTCGCGCGTCGATCTCGCCGGCGTTGGCGATCGCGGATTGAATTGCGTCACGCGTGATCTCGTGAAAGAGGACGCGCCTCACCGGCGCGCCGTTCTTCGACTTGATCTGCTGGGCGACGTGCCAGGCGATCGCCTCGCCCTCGCGATCGGGGTCGGTCGCCAGGAAGATCTCGCGCGAATTCCTCGCCGCGCTCTTCAGGTCGGCGACAGTCTTCTCCTTTCCCGGGATCGTCACGTACTCGGGCTCGAAGCCGTTCTCGATGTCGATCCCCATCTTCTTTTCAGGGAGGTCGCGGACGTGACCGATGGTCGCCCGCACGCGGTAAGCGCGCCCAAGATACTTTCCGATCGTCTTCGCTTTGGCGGGCGACTCGACAATGACGAGAGAGGTCGAGCCGGGCTCGGACCGAGTATCCTCGTCGATAACCGTCGCCGTCTTTCTCGCCGTCTTTCTCGCCTTCGTCGCCTTGGTCGCGCGCTTTTTGGAGGTAGCGGCCATCTCTAGTGCACCGTCGTGTTGTCGCCACTGCCCGAGGAATCTTCCAGACCGGTTCCCTCGAGCAGCCCGCGGAGGTCGTCGAGCGCTATCCGCCCCTCGAATTGCATTAGGGCTCGCTCGATGATGTGCTCGAGCTCAGGGCCGTTGATGGCGCCCGAGCCGCTGAGGGAGAGTAGATGGCCCCATGCATCGGGAGCAAAGCGCCCCCGCTCGTGAGGACCCATCACGCGGAAGGTGGTCTGTGAAGGCAAGCGTTCGTTCATTCGTTAACCTGTGTTTATTTGAGGGTCGAGCCAAGCTCGACGACCTTCGCTATAAGTTGTTGTCTTGCAAGCTTTTCCGTATCGATTATGGCGTCGGCGGTCTCGTAGAGGGCGCTTCGCTTCTGATACAGCTCCCGGAGCGCAACCACCGGGTCCCGCCCGGCCAGCAGCGGCCGTGTCTCCACTCTTCTCAATCTGCGGGCGACAGCCTCGGGAGACGCTCTAAGGTATATGATACGTCCAGCCGAACGCAAAAGTTCGACTGGCCCGGCCTGCGTGATCCAGCCGCCACCGGGTGACAACACCATGCCGGCCTTGGCGCTCAGCTCCGCCGTGAGATTCGATTCAAGCTCCCGGAAGTGCTGCTCCCCCTTCGAGCGGAAAATCTCGCGCACGTCCATCCCCGCCCTCCGCTCGATCTCCGCATCGAAATCCAGGAACGGACGTCCCAACGCCCTCGCCGCTGCTTTCCCAATCGTCGTTTTCCCGACTCCGGGAAGACCGACGAGGATAAGATGCGGCGGACCCGCGCTACCTGCCCTGTCTGTCACCCAGAGACGAGATGTAGCTCTCGAAATTGCGGCGCGTCTCGAGCAGCGAGTCCCCACCGAATTTCTCGAGAAGCGCATCGGCGACCACGAATGCTGTCATTGCTTCGGCGATCACTCCCATCGCCGGAACGGCGGTGACATCACTTCTCTCCGCGACCGCCGCCGCCGGCTCCCGCGTTTGCATCTCGATCGTCGCCAGCGGGCGCATCAGAGTGCTGATCGGCTTCATCGCCGCCCGCAGGACCAGCTGCTCGCCGTTCGAGATGCCGCCCTCCATCCCGCCGGCGCGGTTGCTTCGCCTGCGCACGCGCCCCGATCTCACGTTCTTCTCATCGGCGTCGATCTCGTCGTGGACATCGGAGCCCCGGCGGCGCGCGCACTCGAAGCCGAGGCCGATCTCGACGCCCTTCACCGCCGGAATGGACATGAGCGCGGCCGCGAGCCTTCCATCGAGCTTCCTGTCCCACGAGACGTGGGAGCCGAGCCCGACGGGGACTCCATCGCAGACGACTTCGGCGATTCCGCCAAGGGTGTTGCCCTCCGCCTTGGCCGCGTCGATTCGCTCGATCATGGCCTTCTCCGCCTCTCTGTCGAGCGTCCGCAGCGGCGACGCATCGGCGGCGGCGTTGAGGTCGCTGGGTATCTCCGCCGGCCGTTTTGCGTCTATGCCGCCGAGGTGCACGACGTGACTGCCAATGGTGATCCCGAATTCCCGGAGAAAACGCCGGCACACTGCTCCGGCGGCCACGCGCGCGGTCGTCTCACGCGCCGACGCGCGCTCCAGGATGTCGCGCGCATCGTCGCGATCGTACTTGAGCATCCCCGAGAGATCGGCGTGCCCGGGCCTCGGCCGCGTGACCGGGCGCTTCCGCTCGGGATCGCCCTCCCTGGGCGCGGGGTCCATGATCTCCTGCCAGTTCTTCCAGTCGCGGTTCTGGATCAGCATCGCGATCGGGGAGCCCAGCGTCATCCCCGCCCGCACGCCGGAGAGGAATTCGGCGTGATCGGACTCTATCTTCATCCGCCGGCCGCGCCCGTAACCCTGCTGCCTTCGAGCGAGCTCGGCGTCCACATCGGCGGCCACGAGCGGCAAGCCCGCCACCATCCCCTCCAGGATCGAGACGAGCGCGGGCCCGTGTGACTCGCCGGCGGTTGTGAATCGCAGCATGCGTCTCCAAAAAGAAACGAGCCCGGCTTTTGACCGGGCTCGTGGTGTTACAATGTACCCGCGTCCTGCGGGAAGCTACGGGCAGGTCGTGGTAAACGTATTCGGTAGCGTCGCGATGACAACCCCTCGCGCCGTGGCGCCAACGATCACGAGATCCCCCGTCGGCCTGATACCGGCCTTGATGGGTCCGATGATCGGCTCCCTGATCGGGAAGGAAGCAATCCTCTGGAAGCAGCGCGTGTCGTACACCTCGATGAAAGGCTCTGACGACGCCGCGAACGCGAGGCGCGTGTTCAGCGGGAACGAGTTCGTAGTCTTGTTGAGCGGGTGGAAGTCGAGTCCGGCATTGCTCGCCGTAGTCCCCAGGACACCCTGCAGTCTAAGCGACTGATTGAGCACATAAGTCGAGTCGCCGCGGACGGCCGCCAGGGTGCCGTCGAAGTTGATCGCAACTCCCTTGACTTGGGAGAACGTGTTCGCTGTGAAGTCGCTCACGTCCGCGGCCGGCGAGACCCCGAGATCGATCGATGGCGTGGTCGCGGAGAAGCCCCTCATCGCGTCGTAGAGCATCAACCTGCTTCCCGACACGCTTCCGCCCTCGCCGAATACCGAGCGACGGAAATCACCGGAATTGCGCACGAACGTGGTATCGCGGAAACCGAGCTTCCCGATCTCGACGGTGATTGAGCTGTTATCGAGGGGATCCTTGTATGGAACGAGCACCGTGGAGTTGACGCCGTCGGCGTCGTACCGGATGACCTCGAGCGTATCTCCGCGGCCAGCGGTCTGACCGATGGCCTGCTCGAAGAAGAAGTGGGAGGTACCACGGGTTAGGTTCTCCCATCGGAGCGTTCCGTTTCTATTGGAGAACGGAGCGGACTGACCGCCGGTCGGAGTGGTGGAATAGGTCAGCACCACGTCGGTGCAGCTGCCGCCGGAATCGATGCAGGTGGCGCCGAGATACTGGGGACGATCGCTGAAGTCGTACTTGGTGCGTACCTGAATCGGCAGACCGGTGGTCGCCGATTCCGTCGTGGTGATCGTGAAGGCGATGATGTTGGGCAGGTCGTAGCGGAATACTTCCGTGCCGCTCCCGCCGCCATTCAGGTTGACGTAGCTGATGTTCGTGCCGCCCGAGTTCGCCACGAGCAGGGTGTCGCCGACGTTGCCGCTGCGGTCACGCGGCCACGCCACGATTCCCCAGGGGCGGGAGCCGACGATCACGGGCGCCTGGAACGACGAGTCCGCGAAGTTGAACACCTCGACACGGCCGAGAGCTATGTTGGTCAGGTAGAGCCTGTCCTTCCCCGGGTGGTACAGCGCATCGGCGACCGTTCCGCCGAGAGGCAGCGCTCGCGTCACGCCCGCGACGACCGTCACCGTGTCGATGCGGTCCGCGCCACTGGCCAGCTTCGCGTACGCCTTCACGCCGTTGGAGTTTCTGGCGTAAACCTGGATGTAGGCGGTGGTGGGAAAGGTCGTATACGGCAGGCTCATCGAGAACGTCTGCGGCAGGAACGTGAACTGGCCGCTCGACGTGAATTCCTTGGTGTCGTCTATCGCTCCCCCCACGGTGCGGCGCACCTCGTACCCGAGCGCGGCGATGCCGCCCGGATCGTCGGCCTCGACGTGAACGCTGTCGGCAACCTCCACGCGCAAGGTATGGCCGCAGGCGTTGTCGAAACTCACGCTGGAGAGACAATACTGGTTCACGACCGGCACGGTGTTGGTGGCCGCGAGCGTCTGAACGGTGAGGCTGATGCTCGGCCCCTCCGTGCGCTGTCCGAGCGAATCCCTGATGAAGGGCGTGATGATGAGCTGTCCCGGCGGTGTGGTGGCAGGGATGGTGATCGTATCCCGCACCGCGATGGAATCGCGGAGGGGGCTCGTGAAGATGGCCGAGTCGGCGAGCGTCAGCACACCGGTGGTCGTGAAGCCGAGGGAGCGGACCTTGAGTGCGGTCTTGCCGCTGAGCGTGATCACGACCGACTTCCCGATGACGACGGACGAGCCGGAGGCGGGGCTCACGACCCTCACGTCCGGCGGCGGGATGTTCCCGACGCTCAGGCGCAGCGTGTCGATTCCCGAGCTGTTGCCGGCCCCATCTAACGCCGAGGCGGTCACGATCACGGGAGTGCCGGGAGCAACCGCGCGCGAGGCAAAAACGGAGAAGGGCAGCGTTATGGACGTGACGGCGCTGGTGAAGGTGGTGTCGAAGACGAGAACGCCGCCACCGGTCGCCTGGACGTTGATGGACTTGATGCCAAGGTTGTCGTTGACCTCTGCCGAGAAGCTGACGACGGTGTCGACGGTGCCCGTGCTCGCCAGCGTCACAACCGGCGGGATGCGGTCGGAGTTGAGGGCGGAGGTAGTGTCGTTACACGCCGCGACCCCGATCGAGATCAGAGCTGCGACAGCGGTCAGTGCTACGCCACGGCGCAGCGCGGGAGAAAGATCAATAGACATGCAAGTCACCGTTAGCGGGTGGCTGGTGGCATCGGACTGGTCAGTGCGCCCGGAAGCGGGGCGCCGTCGTCGATGATGTGAGGCGTGACGAGGATGAGCAGGTCACGTTTTTCGTCGGACGTACGCGTCGAACCGAACAGCCGGCCGATGATCGGCAGGTCAACGAGAAGCGGAATGCCCGACTTCGACTGCGAGGTCTGGGTCACGGTCAGGCCGCCGATGACGGCGGTCTCGCCATCGCCGACGAGAAGCTGCGTGTCGCCGGCCTGCTTGCCGAAGATGAACCCGACGTCGGATGAGGCCAGCTGCGCATCCGAGTTCTCGGCGTGCAGCAGGAGGAGGATCTGGCGGTTGTTGGTGATTTGGGGTGTGACCGTGAGGATGATGCCCACCTGCTTGAGCTGCACCGTGGCGCGCGGCTGCTGGACTCCGGCCGCTCCGCCCACCCCGCCCGCCGTGCCGGCGTCGAGCACCCTGATCGGGATCTCCTGGCCCACCTGGATCGATGCCTGACGGTTGTTGAGCGTGACGATGCTGGGCTCGGCCTGGAGATCGGCGAGCCGGACTTCCTGTAGAGCGTCGAGGAAGCTCGTGAGCTGGAACTTGCCGAGCGCCGTCGAGAACACGACGCTCAAGGCGGGATTGACGACCCTGGAGTTTGCGTTGGCGATCGCCGAGAGGGCGTTGCCGCCGAGGAGAATCCTGTCGCCCTGGAATGGCGTACCGCCGCCGAGGGCGTCAGGCACGCCGTCGCCGTTCGTATCGATCGGCTGGAGCGAGGCGGGATCGGGGCGCTTCACGAGCTGGCTGAAGAACTGATCGCTGCCGGTTCCGAGATCGTACGAGAGGCCGATGTCCTCGATGTTAGTTCTGTTGACGAAGATGATCTTCGCCTTGATGCCCACCTGCGGCGTGCGGACGTCGAGGCTCTGTACGTACTGCATGACATCGGCGAGGCGCGAAGCCGTCTCCGTGATGATGAGCGTGTTGGTGGTGCTGTCGGCCGCTACGAGCCCGCGCGCGACGCAGCTAGGTCCCGCGTTGCTCGCGACGTTGCCGCTCGAGGGGATCTGGGCGCCGCTGAGACAGTCCTTCTGGAGGAGCTGCTGGATCGTCGGAACGAGGGCACTGGCACGCGCGTAGTTGATCGAGATGAGCTGGGTAACCAGCGGCTCCGATGCCTGGCGATTCAGGATGTTGGCGTAGCTGTCGACAGCGATGATGCCGGAAATGGCATCTTCCGACGCGGCGAGGCCCTGGCCCTGGAGGATCGCGCGCAACGCGACATCCCACGGCTGATTGCGGATCTCGGCGGTCACCGTTCCCTGGACTCCCTTGCCGATGACGATCGTGCGCCCGGAGAAGCTCGCGAACGACGCGATCACATCGCGGATGTCGGTGTCCTGGAACGTTACGGTAATGGTTGGCTGCTGTGACTGCTGCGCCTGCGAGAAAAGGGCGACCGGCTTGTCAAAGGTCGCGATCTTCGCCGGAAAGGGTTCGTCGAGAACGGTCGACTGCACATCGACCGGCTCGGGCTCCGGCGTCACGACCACGGCGGCCGGGACGGGTGTTCTCGTCACATCCACCTGCGGAGGAGCGACGCGCGCTGGCGCCGCGGTCGCGGTAGCGGCATAGCTCGAAGTGCGGGAAGACGACCAGCTCGAGGAGGCGGTCGTTCCGCCGGAGATTGCGACGCGAACCTCGCCATCAGTGCGTCTCACCTCATAAGGATGCACCGCATCCATCTGGATGACGACGCGCACGACGCGGGCGCGGTACTGCGAGTAACGGACGTTGGTGATCCCGCCGCGGGCGACCTTATCGTAGGTGCGGCCCGACATGTCCAGAGTGGCCCCTGTCAGATCGACGACCACCCGGTTGGGCGAGTCGAGCGTGAAGTCCCGCACTTCTACGGCGGCGTTGACACCGATCACCACTTCAGTCTTCCCGGAAGCCGGGACTACACTGACTGTGTGAACGGTCGCAGCTGTTGGTGGCAGGAACAGGAGCGCCGCTGCGGGCAGCGCTTTTAGAAAGCTCATTGAGGGGGCCTCGTTCTGGTCGTATCGGGAATTATTGCCAGCATCTCCTGGCGACTGTACCCAAACTCTTCGATCGTGAAAATCACAGCTTTTTCCTGGATGGCGGCGACGCGCATTCTGCCCAGCGTCTGTCCAACCCGGACCTTGTACTGCTCCTTAGACGTGATATCCCGCATAACCGCAACAGAATTCCGGCCCCGGGGGTCGAACGCCACGGCGACCAGCTTCAGGTCGTTGAGGAGTGGGCGGAGGTCAGAGGTCGTGAGCAGCGAAACAAACGGATCGCGACGCCCGTCGCCCTCGTACTGAAAGAGCTCGCGGTTGATGAGCACCCTGGGGGCGGTATCAGCCGCCGCTGGTGCCGCCGGCGTTTTCGTTTCGGCCGGCTTCGCGGGGGCGGGGGACGAGGCGCGTGACTGCGTTGCGCCTCCGGTCGCCACCGCCGCGACGAGCGCTAGTGCAAAGAAGACTGTGTGCTTCATCGTTTCGCCGCTTCGGGCGGGGAGTAAGGGGTTGTGCGGGCGACGTAGGTCTGCACCTGAAACTCCGTGTCGATGAGCGACTCGCCCTTCCTGACTCTCGCTTTCGTCTTGTCGGCGACGGGATGGAGCTTGATTGCCAGCGTGACCGGCGCGATGATCCGGTTCAGGGAGCCGACGTTGCTGAGGAATTGTCCGACCGCGTGGTAGCCGCCGATGACGGCGAGCTTGTAGCGGTAGGTGTCGAACTGCTCGCCGGGCAGTACCGGCATCGGCTCCACGGTGGCCAGGTCGAGTCCGACGCGACGCGCCGCGGTCGACATGTCCTCGAGAAGCGCCGGGACTTCGTTGCTCCTCGGCACTAGCTGACGCATCACTCTCAGGCTCTGCTCATACTCCACCGCCTGCGCGCGCAGCTTCTGGAGGCTTCCCTGCGCGATGTCCGCGCGCGCCTGTTGATTCTTGCGATCGAGCGAATCGACGTGAGCCTGCACTACCACCAGCTCCGCCGACTTCGGCTTGTAGAGGAAATACCAGTAGGCTACGAGCAGCAGCACGGCGACGACTCCAATGCCGCCCAGCGTTTGCTCGCGCTTTGTCATGTTCGCGCCGAATGCCATGTTAGCGTACCGCCGAGACTACGAGTGGAACGGTCTTGATAGCGAAGGGGGGAGGTGTCTGCGTCTCCGCCTCCAGCGAGAATTCGGTGACTTCCTTTCCGTCCGTCAGCACCAGATCCGAGCGCGTGAGCTGCACGTTCTGAATGAACGGCGACGCTTCGAGGGACTTCATGAAGCGCGTGAGCGCCTGGATGTCGACAGTGTGGCCGACGAGCCTGAACTTGAGCTCCTTCGCCATGGAGAGAAGCGAGTCGGCGCGGGCCCGCTTGGCGCGGTCTCGCTCCGCTTTCGCTCTCGCCGTCTGAGCGGTGTCGCCAGCCGCCCTCCTCGTCGTGTCCGCGACGGCGGCACTGCGTGGCGCGCTCGTCTGGGTGATCTCTCTCAGCCAGGTGTACTGGGGCAGCGCGTTGCTGATCTCGTACATCAGGTGCGACCAGAGATAGCGCGAGTCGTCGATGGACTTGATGACCGCGATCTGCTGGTACAGCGAATCGCGCGTGGCTTCCGCCCGCGCCTTCGCGTTGAGCACCGCGCTGAACTGTGCGGAGTCCTTGACGGCCTTGATCTCGCGCTCCTCGAGAGCGCTGGCGAGTCTCGCCTGGCTCAGGAAGAGAAACGCGATCAGCAGCCCCGAAACGCCGGCGGCGCCGATTGCTCCGAGCATGTACTTGTCGGTGATCTTGTCGGTGATGCCCGAGAAGAACGCGCGCGGGTCGAACTTCACGGCGCTGCTGCTGGTGGTGCGGCGCTTCTTCTTGCCGTCCCCGGGAAGGAGGTTGATCTCGATCATATAGTGGTGTCTCCGGGGTTAGTTCTTACGGAGGGCAAGACCGATCGAGAGCATCAGGAGAGGCGCGACCTCGTCGGTCACTAGCGACTCCAGCGCCCCCTCGCGCACCTGCATGGTAGCGAGAGGATTGGCGAGCTCCACCGGCTTGCGCAGCCGTTTTCCGAGTGATTCAGTCAGGCCTGGCGTGCGGGACCCGCCGCCGCAGGTGTAGACGGCCCGCATCTGGCCGTCGCCCTTCAGCGAGGTCGAGAGAAACGCAATCGCGCGCTCGAGACCGGTTGCAATCTCCTCCGTCCGGGCCTCGATCACCGAGTCCAGCTGCGGGGAGCGATCGTATCCTCTGATCAGCGCCTCGGCGTCGGCTGCCGACAGCCCGTGCTCGCGCTGAAGGTCTTCGCGAAGACGACGCGTACCTATAGGAAGGTCGCGCGTCAGAATCGGAACGCCGTCGTCCAGTATGTTGATGTTGGTTACTTCGTGTCCGATGTTCACCAGGCCGACCGCCCCATCCATCGCGGCGGGGTAGTTGATCTCGAACGCGTTGTGGAGCGCGAACGCATCCACGTCCATGGCGCGCGGCGTTATGCCTGCCTCGGACAGGATGCGGAGCTTGGCTTCGACAAGGTCGCGCTTGGCGGCGACGAGGAGCACGCTCATCTCGTCCCTGCCGGCGCTGTTGTCGTCCAGGATCTGGAAGTCGAGCTCGACGGAGTCGACATCGGGCACGTGCTGCTCCGCTTCCCAGCGCATCAGCTCGCGGGCCTGCTGCTCCTTCACGCGCTCTGTCTTGATGCGCTTGATGATGACGTCACGACCGCCGACAGCGGCGACGACGGCCTTCGTGTTCGCGCCCACGGACTCGATCGTCGAGCGGATCACATCGGACACCAGATGCGGATCCATCACTTCGCCTTCGACGATCGCGTCGTCGGGAAGCGGAGTGATCGCGACCTTAACCAGTTCTGGTACTGACTTCGAGTGATCGACGACGGCGACCTTGACGAGGCCGGATCCGATGTCGAGCCCTACGGTAGTCTTCTTCCGGCCGAATAACGCCATCGTGGCCCTTCGTGGATGAAAAGAAGAGTGCTCGTAACTTGTTTGCCTGCATTTACGTGTGGGGCCACCGCTGCGCACTGATGCCTTCAGAGGTCCGTCACGGATCGTTCAGCCTAAGACACGATCCAATTGGCACGAAAGTAACGGTGGGGGTTGACGCGGCTCAGAAAAGCTCCGACCAGGCGCGCTCCGTTCTGCGGACGATGGTTATCGAATCGGCCGAGCCCCGGGATGCATTCGCCAGAACGCCGATTCGCCTCGTGACGGCGGCAGGATCCCGAGCATCGCCGACCACGGCGACGAGCCAGAAGAGACTGGAATCGAGACGCGTTGTGTGGACCACTACCGGAAAACCTTCGACTTCCACGGGTCGGGATTCCACTGCGCCGATGCTGGAGTAGTCGGGCGGGCGCGTTCCGAGCTCGTCGAGGCCGAGCTCGATCGCGGTCTCGGCGGCCGCGAGTGCATCGTCCCGCCGCGCGATCGCCGAACCGGTGCGCGTTTCTTCGGTAACGGCGAAGAATAGCGAGGCGAGCAGCGCCGCGACGAGAATTACGGCGAGTAGAGCCGCTGCCAGCGCGAAACCGCATTGCCGCGGAACGGGGTGGTGCTCCGCGAAGAAATTCTCGCTCCGTGATGCAGCCTCCTCTCTCACAACTACCTGTTCCGGATAGCAAGGGAGGTGGTGGCGGAATCGGCGATGGACCTCTCTCCATTACCGATCTTGAGTGGCTGTGGTCTTTCCGCTCGCGCCGTTATGTCGATCCTCGCAACTGAGAGCGGTGAGTCGACACCGGTGATTCGCTCTCCTCGCGCGTCGAAGTACTCGAACAAAAGCCCCGTCCCCACCCGATCGGAGCTGTACCTCCGATACGGTCCACTGACAGGCTGGATCGCGCCGCAGCTCGAGGGGCCGAGAGCGTCACACCGGCGATAGCCCAGGTACCATTCCCCATCAGAAGACCGGTAGAGACTGTATCGCCCACGTCTAACGAATCGGACGGGCGCACCCCGCTTCACGTGACGGCTTGGCGCAGATTGAACAGTCAGCACGAAGCCCTCAACCGGGTCGATACCCTCGAGGAGGCAACCCGAGAATCCCGATCTTGCCGCGAACGCCGCGATGCGGTGCCGCTCCCACCGGCTCCCCGACGCGTCGACGCTATCTCTATAAAGAAGAGCGAGGTCTCCCGTATCCGGGTGCAGCAGGAAGCTGCTCAGCGTGTTGCCTCCCGCCGACTCTTCCGCCAGTGCGATGGCGTTGGACGAGACAGTCCGGCATACAACAGAGCTCCCAATACTCGCAAAGAGCTCGATGGCGGAATCAGCCATGAGGCGGACGGTGTCCGCCGACAACGACCCCCGGATGTCCGTCGACAACACCTCCATCGCGTCGCGCACACCTTCCCGCACATGGAGCAGCTCACTCGCGTCGCCATAGAACCGCTGCTGATGGAGGAGGGCCGAACCGATCGCGGCTCCGATCAATCCAAGGAGCGTAATCACAACCGCCACCTCGGCGAGCGACAGTCCCCGGCGGCAGCGCATGATTCTCATCGGCAGCCTACGGTCGCGGTATACGGTTCGCTTCGGCTACCGCGCGCGGTCACGTATGAGACGGTTCCCGCCAGCCTCACCCTCGTCGAGTCGAGCGGCGAGACCGTCCACTCCGATAAAATCGGCCCGCGCGTTTCGCTGCCCGACTGTGCAATCCGACAAGTTGAATGAACTACTTCCAGCCGGCTCGCAGCCACCCTTGCTGCTTCCGCCCGGATCCTGTTCGTTCCCAGCTCGCGCGCGACGATCGCGCTCCCGGCGGCGAGGCCGAGCGCGCCGGTCGTAAATACGAGCAACGCAACGATAATTTCGACGAGCGTGTAGCCCGCCTTGCGTGATCTTCCCACACCGCGAACATACAAAGCGCCCGGCGTGTGACACCATTACAACAGGGCGATCGAAACGAAAAGCCCGCACAAAAGAAAAACGGAGCGTCTCTCGACGCTCCGTTTCTCTCTAAGGGCCAGAATTCAGCCGACTTACGGGGTGGGGTCAACGCAGGCAATCACACCGTTGATCATGGTGCAGCTCTGATCAGTCTGCGTGTGCGTAGCGGTCGCGCTCCACGACGGGGGCGGGCCGACGGCGTCTGCCACAACGAGGGTGACGTTCCCCGAAGGGCTAAAGCCCTCAAGCGTACCCGGTGAGGTCACGCTGCCACCAAAATACGCGCCCTGCCAGTCGGCAGCGTACTGCTCTTCGTAGGTCGCGATGTTGCGAAGGTCTGACTTCATCGCGGCGATGTACGCCTTCTCCTTCGTGTTCGCGAACTTCGGAATCGCGATCGCGGCAAGAATGCCGATGATGACGACTACGATCAGAAGCTCGATCAATGTGAATCCCTTTTTGTTGCTCATTTGGTCTCCTGAAGCGTTAGGAAATCGCCGTCGGCTTGTAAGCCTTCAGCACTCTAAAGACGCGGCGCCTCGAAGTGAGGCAACGTCTCCAGAAGCAACGCGGGGGCCAGGAATGGTTAGCGCGTAAATCATTGTAGGGTCGCAACTTATGGAATCGCTGCCGCTGTGCTCAGGCAGCATTTGGTCGCGAACTGCAAGATTTCCGGCAAATTGCAACGCGCGCGTTAAGCTGTCTGGGCGCGCAAGCGAGGGGTAGATTGAACCGGTGACGTCAGCTTCAGGCTTCTCATACTCCGGTACCGAGCTCGAAGCGGTTGCCGAAGCGAAAAACTATTACGACTGGATCATCGATTCCTTCGCGGGACGGATCGGCGAGCGGGCAGTGGAGGCGGGAGCCGGAATCGGCACGGTGTCGGATCTCATCCTTCGGCGCGCTGTCCCGCGGGAGCTGGTCCTGATCGAGCCCGATGGTGGCAACGTCGGCCTGCTGCGGGAACGCTTTCAGAAAGACGGCCGCGTGCGGGTTCGTCACGGCTACCTCGAGGAGTTCGCTTCTTCGCTCAATGCCGACAGCGTGATCGCCGTGAACGTGCTCGAGCACGTCGACCGAGACGCCGACTTCCTCCGCGCGGCACACGAAGCTTTGGTCGCCAAGGGATCCCTGCTCCTCCTTGTCCCCGCGTTGCCATCGATTTTCGGTTCTCTTGATCGTGCATTCGACCATTTCCGGCGGTACACGCGGTCCGGCCTCAGCAAGCAGCTTCTCGATGCCGGCTTCGAAATCGAAACGCTGCACTATCTCAACATGTTGGGAGTCGCCGCCTGGTTCGCCTCCGGCCGCATCTTCCGCCAGACAACGCTCGGCCGCGGACAGGTTCGATTCTACGACCGATATGTAATCCCCGGATTGCGACAGATCGAAACGCGTTTTCATCCCCCGATCGGACAGAGCATCCTGGCAATTGCGCGCAAGCGTGGCAACGCCTAACGAAATCCTGGGTAGGCGCGAGGGGCCTCGACCGGACGCGCGCAGTTGGGGCCGCTCCATCTACATCTTCCGCGCCGCGGGTGTGGCTCTCCTCGCGCTGGTGCTCCTCCCCGTCTACCGGCTTCTCGACCGTCCCGACGCCGGGCTTTTCCCGCGCGGCTCCCTTGCCGCCGCGGAACTCTCGAGAACGTTGCTCTTTCTCGGTTCGATCATCGCGATCCTGGTGGCAATCATCGCGAGCAGGGTGCTCGATCCCTCTGCCATCGATCGAACGCTCGCGCGGCTGGGGAGGCGGCTCGTCGCCATCCCGACACTGTGGTTCGCGGGCGGCCTCGCACTCGTTACGGCCGCCCTCACGCTTGCGTTTTCGCTCGTTGTGCTCGACGGCAAGCCGAATCTCATCGATGCGATGGTGCAGCTCGTACACGCCAGATTCATTGCCGCGGGTCACCTTTCAGGTCCCGCCGAGCCATTCCTCGAATTCTGGCAACTTCCGAATTCCCTCGTCACTCCCAACGGGTGGGTCTCACAGTATCCGCCGGGGTACCCGGTCTTTCTCGCTGCGGGACTGCGTCTGGGAATGGTGCAGCTGGTAGGGCCGTTCTTCGCGGGCTTGACGGTACTGTTCACTGCGCTGGCGGCCGAACGGCTGCTGCGCGAAGACACGGTCACCGCTCGACTGGGCGCAGTGATGCTGTGTTTCAGCCCGTTTCTGATGGGACTCGCCGGCGCCTTCATGAATCACATCGGCGCGGCCGCGTTCACTTCGGCTGCGATCTACTTCGCGGTTCGTAGTCGGGACGATGGAAGACTCTGGTGGGCGCTGCTCACTGGCGCAGCGGTAGGAATCGTGTTTTCCATCCGCCCCCTCACCGCGGTCGTTGCGGTCGCAGTCGTAGCGGTCGTCTGGCTCACGAATGACTCGCCGGAGTCCGGCCGTCGGATCGCGCGCTTCCTTCGGCGCGCCATCGCCGCACTGGTCGGTATCTCGCCGGTACTCGTGGCGGTCGGCGCGTACAACCAGCATTTCTTCGGCAGTCCTCTCACGTTCGGCTATGTCGCCTCACAGGGGCCGCTGGTGGGGCCAGGTTTTCATCGCGATCCGACCGGAGCGCTCTACGGTCCTGTGCATGCACTGGGATTCACATCCTCCGACCTTGTCACCTTCAGCCTGTATTTGCTGGAGACTCCCGTTCCCGCTGTGCTCGTCGTTGGGCTGTTCCTGTTGGTGGCGAGGCGATTCTCTGTCGGCGTACGAGTGATCGCCATCTGGGCGCTGCTTCCCGTCGCTGCCAACGCGCTCTACTGGCACCACGGAATGTTCATGGGGCCACGCATGTTGAATGAGTCCGCACCGCCGTGGGCGCTCCTCACCGCGATATCGGCCATCGGACTCGTCCGGCTGATTCCGAGCGAAAGGATGTGGGGAAATTATTCGCCGCGCGCCGCGCTGACCCTGACGTTCGCGCTCTCGTGGATTGCAGGACTGCTGTATCTGGGCCCACAGCGGCTTGCCAGCTATGGCCGGCAGTCGATGGAGAGCAGCCGGATGGAGATCCCCCGCGAGGACCGGCCGTCACTCATATTCGTGCACGGAGCGTGGACTGGCAGGGTCGCAATGCGCCTCGTTGCGCACGGCATGAGGCTCGATTCCCTGGAGGCGGCGATGCGGCAGAATACGACTTGCGACACCCACAATTACGCGCTCTGGTATGCCAGATCCGCGGCCAATCGCGCGCGCGAAACCCCGCCGCTCGATTTCAGCTCCGTCTCTCGCAATCCACCTCCCCAGGTGCGAATCGCTGCTGGGGATGACATTCGCGCCAAGCCGGGCGTGCCGTTGTCGCGGGAATGTCTTCGTGAGGTAGCCTCCGACACGCTCGGGATCGTGGACGTCGGTCCCCTGGTGTGGCAGGGGGATCTCCCCGGGCTCGAAGGAGAAGGGCCGATGTTCGTTCGCGACATGGGCCCTGAGGCAAACGCACACCTGATACAGAGATATCCAGACCGGGTACCTATGGTGCTGCTACGGCTCCGTGACGACCAGCCGCCAAAGCTATTCCCGTATGCCGAGGGAATGAATCTGCTCTGGCCGGGAAAATAACCACGACGACTCATTCCCTGCGGCAAGGGGGCGACCTATTTCGGCCCTACCGCACGCCGCGACGCCTCGACGCTGTCATTTATCGCCTTCAACTGTAGCAGCGTATTCTTCGCCTCTCCGATCGCCAGGCCCTGGTCGAGGGCCTTTCGCGCATCCGCATGTTCGCCCAGAATGATGAGACAGCTTGCGAGGCCAAAACGCGATGCCGAACGGCCGGGATCTTCAGACAGCACGCGGCGGAAGAGCTTCACCGCGACCGGACAGTTGTGGCGTCGAGCGTATACCTCCCCCAGGTACTGGACCACCGCGAGGTCCTTTGGATAAAGGCGATACGCGATTTGGAGCTCCTCGAATCCCTGTTGCCGCTGATTCTGCTCGAAAAGCACGATGGCGTAGCCAAGGTGTGCCTTGTAGCTCGCGGGCGCATCGCGGACCGTCCGAGCAAAGAGTGTAAGGTTGTCGCGCCAGACGCCCTGACGGAGTGCGCTGGCTACCAGGCCGAGGACGAGAACAGCCGCGATCGCGGAAAGCGCCACGCTGCGCGGCACCCGCGAGCGAGTCGTATCATCAGCCGCGAAGTACGCCAGGACGGCCGCCACGGCCAGCATCACTCCCCCGCTCGCCAGAAAGAGCGTGCGCTCGGCGAGAACGAATCCGGTGGGGACAACGATGTTGCTCGGAATGAGGAGGCCCACGGCAACCCACAGGACCGCGAACGTAGCGACCGGCACGGCGCGTCGAGCCAGCCACGCCAGCCACCCCACCCCGATCAGGATCGCTGCGCTCGGCAGCATTTCGAGGGTCGGGCCGGTGACGACGTCGATGTGTCGGGGGGAGTAATCGGCGGAAAGATGGGCGGGCCAGAAAAAGAGCCGCACCCACTCGAGGAGCACGCGCAGCATCGTCATGGCACGGATGCCGAACGGCTGGTCGACGAAGAGGATGCTGACCTGGGCGCCAGTCCTCGAGGTCGCCCCCAGAACCTCGATACGCACCCAGAGGAAAGCGATTCCGACGGCCGCCAGTAGCAGCATGAGGGGCCGAATCGCGGCCATTCGCGCTCTGATAGGCTGTGCGCGCGGTGTCACGGTGAGCTCCGCGGCAAGCAGCAACAGTGGCAGAACGAGCGCGTGCTCCTTCGAGAGACATGCGAGACAGAACAGCGCCGCAATCGAGCATGTCTCCGCCGGGGAGGGCGTGCCGCGGCGCCGTACTCGCAGGTACAGTCCGATCGCAGATAGCATGAACAGCGCCGCCCAGAGCTCTGACTGGCCGACTACATTGCCGACGGTCTCTACGTGAAGCGGGTGAACGGCGAAAAGTGAAGCAGCGAGCCAGGCGGCTCCAAGCGGCAGGACTGCGACCGCGACCCAGAGGAACGCCGCACAGACGAGTGCGTAGAGCAGAATGCTGCCCAGATGAAAGACGAGAGGGCTTCCGCCGCCGAGCACCCATTGAGTGGCGAAGCCGAGCATGGTGAGGGGGCGGTAGAGGTCTCCAAGCTTCTCCGGCGGCCAGTAACTCGCGGCGAAGAGCTCCCACCATCGCGCCAGCGAATGGACGCGATCGTTCAAGAGAATGATGTGAACATCGTCTAAGGCGAATCCGTTGGTGGCACTCGTTACCGACGACGCTACCGCGAGACCGATTACCGAGATCCAGGCCGCCAGGCGGCGGTCCGTGCCGATCATCGGAGCAGGTTGTATCTAATGATGTGCACCAGTGCAGCGGCGCCGTCTCTCCAGGTGATCTTCTTCCCCTCCTGATAGGTTCTTCCCGAGTAGCCAATGGGAACCTCGAAGATCCGGGCGTTGGCTTTGGAGAGCCGCGCCGTGATCTCCGGCTCGAACCCGAAGCGCTCGGACTTGAGCGGTAACGACCGCGCCAGGTCTCCTCTCACCGCTTTGTAGCAGCACTCCATGTCGGTGAGGTTCAGGTTGCTGAACATGTTGCTGAGGGTGGTGAGCAGGCCGTTGCCGACGGAGTGCCAGTAATAAAGCACTCGGTGCGTCCCGCCGAGGAAGCGCGAGCCGAATACGGCATCGGCGCGGCCCTGGATCAGCGGCTCGAAGAGCGCAGGCCAGTCAGCGGGGTTGTATTCGAGATCCGCGTCCTGCACGATCACAATGTCCCCCGTGCTGGCGGCGATTGCCGCGCGTATGGCGGCGCCCTTGCCGCGGTTCCGCTCCTGATGGATGACGCGGTGGACTCTGCCGTCCGCGAGAAGCCGGGCCAGGATGTCACGCGTCCCATCGGTGGAGCAGTCATCCACGCATATTACTTCCGTCGTGTATGGCGCGGCTCGAACGCGCTCGACTATCTCTGCGACCGTGTCTTCCTCGTTGTAAACCGGAATGAGGACTGATACGACCATCCCCGCTTTCTTGAGTGGAGTTACGGGTGTGAGCACGTTACCTACCCGTCCAGATCATAGCGGGAGAGCTTCCTGTGAAGTGTAGACGGATCGATACCGAGCACTTCGGCCGTGCGGGGCTTGTTGCCGCCTTCGTTCTCCAGTACCCACATGATGTAGGCGCGCTCGATCGTATCCAGGGTCGGGTTGGATTGCGATGTGTCGCTCACGAACGGTTCTGATTTCGGCTCCACCACTCTCTCAGGAAGCGCCGACAGCGGAATGGAGCTGCCCTTCGCCAGAATCGCCGCGCGCTCCAGAGCGTTCTCCAGCTCGCGCACGTTCCCTGGCCAGGTGTAGCGCTGCATCGCTTCGAGCGCCTCCGGCTCGAGAGCACGGGGAGCTTCGTTACGCGCCTCCGCGGCGCGCTTCAGGAACGCATCCGCCAGCAGCGTGATGTCGCCCGGACGATTTCTGAGGGGAGGGAGGACGATCGAGATGACGTTGAGTCTATAGTAGAGATCGCTGCGGAAGTTGCCGCGCTTGATCTCTTCCTCGAGGTCGCGGTTGGTGGCCGCTATGACTCTGGCGTTGACGGGCCTGGCCTCGGTCGCTCCAACCGGTATCACTTCCCGTTGCTGCAGCACGCGCAGAAGCTTCACCTGTGTCGCGGGCGTCGTCTCGCCGATCTCGTCGAGCAAGAACGTTCCCTCGCCGGCGGCGAAGAACAGTCCCTCCTTGTCGCGCGACGCCCCGGTGAACGATCCTTTCACGTGACCGAACAGCTCGCTCTCGAGCAGGCTTTCGGGCAGCGCGCCGCAGTTGATGGACAGAAATGGCTTCGCCGCGCGGGCGGACAGATCGTGGATGTAGCGCGCCACCACTTCCTTCCCCGTTCCGGACTCACCCTGGAGGAGCACCGTCGAGTCCGTCCCCGCCACCGACTCCGCCACGTGCAGCGCTTCCATCCACGGCTTGCTCGCGCCGATCGGCCGGCTGGAGCGGTCGCGTCGCTTCATCTCGATCTTGAGATTGCGGTTCTCCCGGCGGAGGTTGCGGTGCTCCGCCGCGCGGCGAACGATCGTCACCAGCTCGTCGTTCTTGAACGGCTTCTGTATGTAATAGAAGGCGCCGTTGTTCACCGCGCCGATCGCCGACTGGAGACTCGCCTGCGCGGTCATGAGGATCACGACCGCCTCGGGATCGTGCGCGCGAACGGACGCGAGGATGTCGAGGCCCGTCACATCCGGCATCCGGACGTCGCTGATTATCAGCTCGGGCTTGAGCGCCTCAATCTGCTCGAGGCCTTTCTTCCCCCCGAGCGCCGTATACGGCGTGAACCCTTCGCTCTTGAGCAGGATGCGGATGGTGTCGAGAATCCCCATCTCGTCATCGATGACGAGAACCGTTGGAGAGGCAGCTGCGGTCATTGATCGCTCTTCGCCATTGCTCTCGGCGTGCGCTTCCTTCCCTCTGCGCCAAGCTTGGGCAGAATCACAGTGAATTTCGTGCCCGCGCGCGCGCCATCGCCCCCCTTCTCCTCTCCATCGGCCTCGACATCGCTCTCCCCTCCGCTGTCGACGATGATGAAGCCGTGATGCGCTTCGACCGCGCGGTGCACGATCGAGAGGCCAAGGCCCGTCCCGCCCGCCTTCGTCGTCACGAAGGGCTCGAACAACTTCTCCCTGATCGAGTCGGGGATGCCCGCTCCCTGGTCGGTCACCTGGAGCATGATCGCCCCGCGCGTGAACCGGGCGCCTTGTGGTGGAAGCTGGTGCGGCGCGAGCTCGGCGGCTTCGAGGCGTACTTCACCGCCGGGAGGTGAGGCCTGCACCGCGTTGAGAAGGAGATTGAAGATCGCGCGATGGAGCAGATCATCATCGCCAACGACGACCAGAGGTGTTGAAGGAAACAGCTCGCGGATCGTGACATTCGCGGGCTTGTCGGGGTGCGCGGCGACAAGAGCAGCGGCATGCCGCGCGATGTCGAGCAGATCCACGCGCTGCACGTGTGTGACGCCGGTTCGGGCAAAATCGAGGAACTCCGACAGGAGACGTGAGAGCCGGTCCGACTCCCGCTGCACCAGTTGCGTGAGCGTCCGGGTATCGTCGTCCGCCGCCGGCACGCGCGCGAGCAGCTCCGCGGCGCTCCGAATCGAGGCGAGAGGGTTCTTTATCTCGTGCGCCAGCGAGGCGCTCAGCTCGGCCACCGCTTCGAGCCTCTCCGCGCGCGTGTGCAGCCGCTCGATGTCGGCCTCTCGAAGCCGGAAGGCGGCGAGCTCGACGGCCATCTCCTCGCGTCCCGCGTTCGCCTGGCGGAGACGCGCGCCAATGTACCCGCTCCCGAGTGCCACCGCGCCGAAGATTCCGAGCTGAACCAAGACCGAGAGATCGAACTGCGTTCCCTGGCCGAGAATCGTCACCGCGAAGTAGAGCACGTTGCCGAGCGCCGCGATCAGCAGCACGCCTGACGGCGGCAGAAGCAGCGCGCTGACGGCGATCACCAGGATGTAGAGAGGCGCGAGCTGCGACGGCGCTCCCGTCTGCGTCAGGTAAATCACCGCCGTCACCAGCAGCAGATCGAACAGCATCTGCACGTAGAAGAACGTGTTGCGAGGCGAAGGGTCGCGCTGCTCGCTGGAGATAAGCGACGCACCGGTGAACAGGAGCGTCGCGACGAAGGCGAGTGTCGCGATCAGTGTCGCCGTACTGTCCGCGGCCCGCCAGACGACGATGGCCGCAAGGAAGATCGCGGTCGCGAGCGAGAGGCGGCCCAGGTACAGAACCCGGAGCACCCGCTGCCTGCCGCCTATCGAATCCGGACGGGAGGTCGGCAGAGCGGGGCGGGAATCCGCGGGCGTGACAGGCACTGCTGGCAGCAAGAGGTCAAGTTGAGGTGAAGGCGCACTCGCGTGAATCATCGGCTCCTCGGGAGCCTAAGTGCCTACTACAATATAGATTACACGCTAATGATGCTCGGACTTATTGTTGGGGAGGCCGCCGATCCTCCGTCTATCAGCGCGGCCTCGGCCGGCCTCGTCGCGGTATTCGGCCTGGTGGCGCTCAACGGATTCTTTGTAGCCGCCGAGTTCTCCCTCGTCGCGGCCCGCCGAAGCAAGATCGACGAGATGGCCGCGAATGGCCTGCGGGGCGCTCGAACCGTGCAGCTGGCGCTCCAGCACCTCGATCGCTACATAGCCGCCACTCAGCTCGGAATCACGATCGCGTCGCTCGCCCTCGGCTGGATCGGCGAGCCCGCGCTGGCGCACCTCATCGACGGCCTGTTGAGGTCCGTGGGCTTCGTTCCCTCGACAGCGACATTGCACATAGCAGCGGTTCCCGTCGCGTTCTTTTTCATCACCTTCCTGCATATCGTTCTCGGCGAGCTGGCGCCAAAGACTATCGCGCTGGCGACTCCGGAGCGGACCGCGCGAGCGGTCGCCGCGCCGCTGATCCTGTTCTCGCGCTTCATGTCCCCCTTCATCTGGGTGTTCAACGGCGCGGCGAACTCGCTGCTCCGGCTCGTGGGGGTCGACCCGGCAACTTCTCCTGAGGGGCATACCCCCGACGAGATCCGCCTGCTCGTCATACAGGCGCACGCCCGCGGAACCCTCGACGAGTCGGATCGCGCCATGCTCGCCGGAGTTCTCGACTTTCACGAGAAAAAGGCGCGCGACGTGATGCGCCCCCGCACGGAAGTCGTCGCTCTCGACATCGAAGCAACGGAGCAGGAGGTATGGGAGATCGTCCGCAGCGAGCGCTACTCGCGTTATCCCGTCTATCGCGAGTCGCTCGACGACGTGATCGGGGTGTTCCTCGCCAAGGACTTGTGGCTTCACACGGGACAGACGCAATTCAACCTGGCCGATTTCGTTCGTAACCCGCTGTACGTTCCGGACAGCCGTCCCGCCGAGCGTGTCCTCGACGATCTGAGAAAGACACGGGCGCACATGGCTGTCGTGCTCGACGAATACGGTGGAACCGCCGGCATCGTGACGATGGAAGACCTGGTCGAGGAGGTCGTGGGCGACATCGCCGACGAATACGACCAGGCGTCCCGCGATTCAGTCGTCACCGACGGAGTGCTGGAGCTGGCCGGCTCCCTCTCGCTCATCGACGTGCGCTCCGACCACCGCATCCAGATCCCCGACGGCGACTGGACTACACTCGGCGGCTACGCCTTCGCCAAGCTTGGGCGACTTCCGCGGATGGGCGACCGGATTCCAATCCCCGGCGGAGAGATGGAAGTAGTCGCCATGGACGGCCGGCGCATCGCGGCGCTGAGAATCCATCGCGCCGGCGCGCGACAGCCGGTGGCGCACACGGCTTAGCGCCGGCGGCCGGCGGCGAATAGCCGGCACGCCTCGCTGAGCGTAGCGCGTGCGCGAGCCGAGTCACCCTTCGCCACGTACGCGCTCGCCAGAAGGCGACGCTGCTGAAGGCGGACCGGGTTGAGCACGATCGCCCTCTGCAGTGCCACGATCGCTTCCTCGATTTGGGCCGCCGAGCCGTAAAATTCCGAAGCTAGCATGAGCAGACCGGCCTTCTGGGTGTAGAGACGGTCGTTGAGCCTGTCTCTCCGGATCTCCGCATCGAACGCCGCGATCGACGCCCGAAACGCGCGATCGAGCCTCCGTCTGTCCGCGGGGTCGGCGCGCATCTCGTCGATCTTGTCTCCCAGCGAGCCAAGGAATTGCGCCATCACGATCGGCGTGTGGCTCGTCTGGGGCGCCCTCGAAGCGGAAGCGATCTCCAGCGCGCGAAAGGCGTCGGCCATGTCGCCGCCACGCGCGTCGAGTCTCGACAGCGCATAGCTCGTGCGGAGCGGAGCGTACGCGTGGAAATAGAGGGACAAGCCGAGAATCGGAACGCATGCGATCGCGATGGCGCGAGCGAGAGCGGGACGCTCGCTCCTTACTATCGCGTCACGAACGACCGGGCCGAGCCGTTGATGTGAGGCGATCAATGCCGCGAGGAGAATCCAAAGCATCGTCGCATTGAGATCCACGAACCAGAAGACGAGATACGTCGCGTATGCGACCTGAAGTCCCGCGAGCAGGGCGACGGTCGAAGCGGTCATCCGTCCTTCGCGATAGGCACGGTAAAGCGTGTATCCGATGGTGATCCAGATTGCCAGAAACGTGACCGCCCCAACGAGCCCCGTCGTCGCCAGAATCTCGAGATATTGGTTGTGGGTCCGGTCGAAAATGTCAGTGTCCATTCCGTAGATCCGCGGATTGAAATGCGCGGACCAAACGAGGTGGTGGTTCTCCGGTCCGTAGCCGAGGAGGGGCCTGTCACGGAAGGCCTCGATGGCGGCTTCCCACTGAACGGTGCGTGATGCATCCGAGCCGGCCGGACTTGTTCCCGCCAGGCGTCGAATGACCCCGGGAACTCCGGCGACGTACGGGTTCCCGGGAAATATCCGGACGAGTGCGACGAGAGCTGCCACAAGCCCGGTGAACGCTATCGCAAACGCTGGCGCGCTTCGTCCCCTTCTCGTTGTCCTGTGGGCGACGGCGAAGATCAGTGTTGTCGCGAAACTGCCCGCAATGAATCCGATGACGGTGCTCCGGTTCTGTGCGACGATCAGGCCCGTCAGATCGATCCCGGCGCAGGCGACATAAAGCCATCGGTATTTCGGGGTCGCGAGTGCCAGATATCCCGCGAGCGCGGTGCCGAACAGCAGATAGCCCGCGAGGAGACCGGAGTTGCCAACCGTTGAGAAGCTTTGGGCAGCGCGCCACCGGATGGCTTGATCCGTTCCGGAAATCTGAACGTGCTCGAGGATTCCGTTGACGCTTACGAAGAGGCTTACGGCGAGCGCCGCATTGAGAACCCACCACCAGTCCTCATCGCGCATCGTGCGCAGCAGCAGGAAGAAGAGCACGAGGTGCAGCCACGCCCACACTCCTCCCATTCGCTCGAAGTCGCCGAAAAAGCTGTGACTGCGAGCGGGGGAGAAGAGAGCCGAAAGCGACGCGGCTACAAGAAAGGCCACGAGCGCGAACAAAATGTGCTCTCCCCGGAGATCGAGCCGCTTTCCACGAAATGCGAGGGCGAGCACGAGTACGACCAACGCCAGCTCGACTACGACGCGGAAAAGAATGTTGCGCGGAACTACATAGGGGAAGAACGTTCCCGGCAGCACGAGCACCGGGACGAGCAGTCCAATCGTCAGCAGCAGGATGATCGCAAGTCGCCAGTCGCGATTCGCGAAGGGCTGGCGAAATCGGTGCATCATCAGCGCTCGGCCGGTCTCGTCAGTTCCTCGAGCGCGGAATCCGTGATCTCATGGCCTCCGTCGAAGCGAATCGTCCGGAAGGGAACGCCAAGTTCCCTGAGCCTGGCTTCCTGCGCGGCAATCAGCTCGGGCGTCGCGTACTCGTCGGACGATCCGACCACCATCGTGAGTGGAGCGCGCTTCGCCAGAGCCCGTGCACCGACGGAATCGAGGTCGGGCGGCACCAGGCCCGTCCAGAGCACGACCTGATCGGCCATGACGTTGCTCTTCGCTATCCAGCGTGAGACAGTCGCGACTCCCTGCGAGAAGCCGAGCACCCACAGCCGCACGGCGTCCCGGCGCACGCGCGAAAAGATTTCTTCGTGCAGGAGGTCCAGGTATAGCGCCTGATCGGTTATCTCGCTCTCGCGGTCTTCCCGGGTCATCCAGGTGGCGCCGACGGGACTGCCCGGTCCGTGAGCCACATTCGGCGCGGTGAGGTAGTACCGCGACAGCGCTTCCGGTGCGACGAAGAGTCTGTCCTCGCGCTCGAGCGCCGAGAAGCGCGCGAGAAATCGCGCGGCGAGCTGGCCATGCCCGTGACATACGATCCAGACTTCGCTGAGCGGCGCCTCGAACGAGCCCATCACGACGTACCGCGCGGTCCTCGGCACGATGAGATGACGATACTCGAAGCGGCGAGCGGAAGTGTCCGGCACGATTCAAGTATGCACAGGTGAGCTGGCGCCTGCTACGAAGAAGAATGACACGCCCTCTTCCCCGCCACCGCGGGTGATGCGAGCATCCATCTTCCTTTCCGCCCTGACTCCGGGCGCTCAACCTTTGCCCTCTCCCGTCATGCACCACCTTACCCGGTCACTGGCTCTCGCTTTCCTTACCCTCACGGGCACGCCGACGTTTCGAGCCGAAGCACAGGCGCGCCCCGTGGATTGGGACGCCCTCACGCGCGAGACGCAGCAAGTGCTCGCTGAATACCTCCGGATCAATACCACCAACCCGCCCGGGAACGAGCTGGCGGGAGCTCGGTTCCTCAAGGGCATTCTCGAGCGCGAAGGATTCGAGGTGCAGCTCCTCGACACCGTCGAGCTGGGGGCGGGCAGAGCCAACCTTTACACGCGGCTGCGCGGCAACGGCACCAAGAAAGCCATTGCCCTCGTTCACCACATCGATGTGGTGCCGGCATCTCGGGCATCGTGGTCCGTCGATCCGTTCGCCGGCGTGGTGAAAGACGGCTACCTCTGGGGCCGCGGCGCCATCGACATGAAGAGCGAGGGCATCATGCACCTGATGGCGATGATCGCTCTCAAGAGGTCGGGCTTCCCTCTCAACCGCGACATCGTCTTCATCGCCAATTCGGACGAGGAGCTGGGCTCGACGGGCGCGGTAGTCTTCGTGCAGCGGCACCCCGATCTGCTGAGGGATGTCGAGTTCGTCGTCACCGAGGGCGGCGAGAACTTCGTGGAGAACGGGAGGCTGGTCTACTTTGGCCTCGGCACCGCGGAGAAGCGCACCTTCTGGCAGAAGCTGACCGTCAAGGGGACGCCGTCACACGGCTCCCGGCCGACGAAGGAGAACCCGGTGCCGCGACTTGTCGCGGCCCTGTACAAGCTGTCTCGCTACGAGACGCCGCTTCACGTCATCCCCGGTGTAGAGAAGTACTTTCGCGACATCGCGGGTACCTATCCGCAGCCGCAACGCAGATGGCTCGAGAACGTAAGGGTTTCGCTCAACAATCCCCAGTCGCGCGACTGGATCCTGAGCGATCCGTTCTGGAACGCCTACCTGCGCACCACGATTTCGCTGACTGGGTTGACCGGCTCGAACAAGACAAACGTCATTCCGGCTGAAGCGTCGGCCGAGGTCGACGTGAGGCTGTTGCCGGATCAGAACGCGGATTCGGTCCTCGCGGAGCTCAAGCGCGTCGTCGGGGATACCGCGGTGCACTTCTCAACGATCCTCGCGCCGAAAGCGCCGCTGGAGAGTCCGATCGCGTCAGCCTTCGTGCGGGCGGTGGAAATGGCGGCGAGGGACAACGCGCCTGGTACGTTCGTCACGACCCCGATGCTTACCGGAGCCACTGACAGGCCGACCTATCAAAAGCTGGGGATAGCGACTTACGGGCTCGACCCGTTCAAGCTCCCGAAGGCGGAGCGCCAGCGGGGAACGCACGGCAACGACGAGCGGATCTCGCTCGATAACATCCGCTTCGGCGTTCGCTTCGTTTACGACATCCTGCGCCATGCCCAGTAACGACGGAGTTCGGGGGCAATTAAGGGGGATTCAAGTTTTGAGTGGACAGTCTTGAGTCGTCAGTCTGTCAGTGGTTGTCAGTGCGTCAACTGATAACCACTGACGACTGGTCGACTAACAACTGTCGACTCAAAACTTGAATCCCCTCAGCCCAATCCCGGATTCTCGGCTGCGGATGCCGTCGGGTTACGCGATTAACTCTTATGCCGGAACGTGATGCGTCCTCTCGTCAGGTCGTAGGGCGAAACCTCGAGAGTCACGCGATCGCCGGCGAGTACGCGGATGCGGAACCTCCGCATCTTCCCCGCGATCGTGGCGTGCACGTCATGACCGTTGTTCACCTGCACCCGGAACGTCGCGTCAGGCAGCACTTCGGTGACGGTTCCTTCGAGCTCGATTGCTTCTTCCTTTGCCATGGTCCTCCTTATTGATCGATTGTGACGAAAGAAAAAGCGGGGCCAGCCCG
>CAYMKQ010000021.1:0-6222 GCA_964391175.1 uncultured Gemmatimonadaceae bacterium
AGCCTGACTACTTCCCCTCCGGCGTGCGCCTCCGTCCCTCCTCGAGCAACGCCCGGAATGCCTCCGAATCCCGCGCGGTAACCGCGGTGATTATGCGATCTAGAGCAATCCTGAGCCGCTCGAGCGCACGCGCCGAATAGGGGTTCATGGCTTGGATCTCGTAGTAGACGTCCGGGCTCTCGCGCACGACCGCCGCGGCGAGCGACTCGAGAGCCTGGAAGGTGGTGCTGCGCACCGGGTGCTCGGTGTCCGGAAGGGCGAGGGCGAAGGCGATGGCAGCGGCGTGCGAGAGGCTAAGGAGATCGGCCATGACGCGGTCGTGGTCGGCTAACGGCATGCGCACGATATGGGCGGTGGTCGGCTGGAACAGCTTCTCCACGACCGCGGTGGCTTCCGAATCGCCCGTGTCACAGATCACGACATCCGCATCACGCAGGAGGACGGCGGACGGACCGAACATGGGATGGATCGACGCGACGCGGGCACCTGCGCGCCGAAGAGCGCGGATCGGCTCGATCAGCGGCGTCTTGATGCTGGCGATGTCCACCACGACCCCGGCCGGCGGATTCCTGGACCAATCGGCGTACAGCTCCGTGGTGGCGGCCGGCGGCGTGGAGCAGACAATGAGATCCGCCGAGGGCAGAGTACGACGAGCCCAATCGTTTTCGTCGGGCGCAGCAGACGGGTCCAGTGCGCCGATGGTGTAACCCTGGGCCGAGAGGAAGCGGCTCAGCCACCGGCCCATACGGCCTGCGCCGCCGACGATGACCGCGCTCCTACCCGCGCCCACGGCCGCAAGGCGGAGACTGTCTTCGTCCTGCGCCGTCACCGAGGCGCGGATCAGCCCGGCAAAGAGATCTTCGGCGACACCCGGATCGAGCCCGCGCGCTTCCGCCGCGGCGCGCGCGCGCTCCAGCACCACCCTCTCCTGTGCGTACTCGATAGTCGAGAGCTTCTGACTCCGCTTGAGCTGCCCGATCTGCCTCGCCACTTCGACACGCTCCGCCGCCCGCGCAACGAGCTCGATATCGAGCTCCCGGATGCGGTCGCGCAAACTGTCGAGATTCTGCTCCGCTCTCTCTTCTGGCGGCATTGAATCGGAACCGGAATCAGACACCATTCGGCCCGCCGATTCCCCGCTCGCTGGGCAAAAAATTATCGGTCATCAACCGGACGATAGCAGGAAGTGCGTGTGGGTGAGTCCGTGGTGGTTCGGCCGGAGCCCTAAGCCAGTGATGTAAGCGATCCGCCTTAACTTCGCGGTGGTAGATGGCGCCTGGCGGGAGCCGCGTTTCAGCTATGCCGGGCGCTACTACTCCGTCGAGGAGACCGTGCTCGAACCGAAGCCCAGTCGGCACCCGCAACTTGGACTGCAAACACTACAAAGTCTAAACCAGACAAAGTTCACTGTCGGGGACCAATACCTCTCGCGCCCACACATCGCCTACTGTGTCAGCCGCACCTGACCCGTCTGCACGATCGCCGTGCTGGCTCCCGCTGGTACATCGACGTAAATGACAACCGGTCGTCCGCCGATCTCGGCGGTCGTAAGCTGGAGCGCGCGACCGCCCGCTGAATACACCTTCGAGAGCTTGTCGGCGGATGTTTCGGCTTTGACGTTGAACCGCTTTTCGATCCCCTGCCCAGCGATGTCGTAGAACTCTCCGGCGTCGACCGATGAGTCCCAGACGGTGAGCAGCACGATTCCCTCGCCGCGCGGCGTGTTCACGACCGCGTAGCGATCCCCATCCCAGCCGGTCGCGCCCCGCACCGCTTCGTTCTGATCCTTCACGTGCTCGAAGAGAAAGAGCCGCATCTCGAACTCGCCGAGTGTGTTCTGATACACCTCCGTACCGTTCGCGAGCGTGCCCAACGCGATCTTCGTGGGCGGATCGCGGTTCACGAAAAACGAAGCGGGGTGTACGATCTGCTCCGTCGACACGGGCATGTCCTTGTAGAAGACCTCACCCGGCTTCCTTTCCTTGTAGTTACGCACGAACTCCGCCCCGCTCAGGTACGGAAAAATCAGGGTCTCCTGAATCACGGTAGGCGCCGTCGCGAAGATCGGCATAGAGCTCTGGCTCTCCCGTATCAGCTCCCGCACCCTGTCCCACCCGCCCGGGAGATTGATCGCCACGTTCGCACCGCCGAGCATCACGGAAACCTGCTCGTATACCGCCTGGCCCTCGAACACCGCCTGGGCCGCCGACCGGCGGTCGTTGTCACCCTGGATTTTCTGAATCGAGTCGAGACTTATGTACTGGTCCTGGAGCGCGTGCACGAGCTCGTGAGGAACCGTGATGCCGACCGCATCCTTGGCCGAGCCTTCGACGATGTAGAGCACCTTGGTGCCGGGGTCGTAGTAGCCGACGATCTGCTCCTCGAGCAGACTGGTGATGAACTCCTGCAGCTTGAGCGTGTCGGGAATCATCCCCAGTCGCTTGTAGGCCGCTTCCTCGCCCGCCAGATCGCGCAGAACGCGTGGGTCGGTGAACTGCCTGGCGATGAACTCTCTCACCTGCGCCTTGGAGCGTGTTTCGATTCTCGGTCGCGTCTTGAACCTGAGTCCGACCGCCTTCTCGATCATCGGTACCGCTTCGCTGACCTGCGATGCGTACGGACCCTCGTACGTGGGCTTCTGACTCTCACAACCCGACACGAGTGCGAGGAAGCCGATGCCCGCGATGGACGTCATGCACTGTAGGCGAATGGTCATGTTGGCGGAATGTTAGGAATCACGAGAGGCCCGAGACGCGAAGGTACCATGCGACGATGCTGTCGCCGCAGAGCAGCGCGACGAGCGCAGCGGGCGCAAGAAAGACGCCGAACGGAAGCTCGCGCCTCCGCCACGCCGCTCTGGTTTCCAACGGCAGCTCCGCCTGCCCTCCGTCATCGGCGAGCCCGCGTGAGGAGAGTGGGTAGACGATGGCGAGGAGCACGATGGGAGCGATAACGGCGGCGATGAAGATCGTGAGCAGAGCCCGCGTCGGTCCGACGGCGGCGCCTACGACCGCCATCAGCGTGACGTCGCCGAATCCCATCGCGGGCCGCTTCAGCCAGACCTCGCCCAGCCAGCCCACGATCGAGATCGCGCCCGCGCCGACGCACATGCCGAGGATCGCATCCCACGGCGGCGCGAACGGACCGTGATCGCCGAGATAAACGGCGACGAAGACGGTGGCCAGCTGCCAGAAGAGGCCGAATACGGTGAAGCCGTCAGGAATGAGGAAATGCTTCGCGTCGGTGATCGCGATCCCGAGCAGCACAGTCGCGAAAACGGCGAGTCGGAGCGCCGTGAGCGAGGCGCCGAACTCGAAATACGCCGCGAGCCAGATCAGTCCCACCAGCAGCTCGACGACCGGGTACTGGATCGAAATTCTCTCGCCGCATCCCCGACACTTCCCGCGCAGAACGAGCCAGCTCACGATCGGAATGTTCTCCACCGCCGAGATCCGGTGTCCGCATTTCGGGCAGCGGGATCGAGGCTTCACGACCGAGAGGCCCTCCGGCCAGCGTCCAATGCAGACGTTCAGGAACGAGCCGATGCACGCTCCGATCGTGAACGCGTAGATGCCAGCGAGGGTTTCCGCCATCACCGAAGCTCGTAGAGAATGATGCCTGCTGCAACCGCGACGTTGAGAGATTCAACGCCGCTCGAGATGGGCAGCGACACGCTTCTTCCCGCTATGGCGCGCATCTCCGGAGACACGCCGGCCCCTTCGTTCCCCACGGCAATGGCGACCCGGGCCGGCGCCGCCGAGCTGTTCAGGGGCTCACCATCGGCGGCGGCGGCCCAGAGCTCGATGCGCTCGCGCTCGAGAAAAGTCAGAACCTGTTCAATGGATGCGTGAAACGCGGCATGGTGGAACTGCGCGCCCATCGAGCTCCTGATCACCTTGGGGTTCCAGAGATCCACCGTCCCGGGAAGGGCGATCGTGGCTGTGGCGCCGAGTGCAGCCGCGGTCCGAACGATCGTACCGACGTTGCCCGGGTCCTGAACGCCATCGAGGAGCAGAAGCCGGACCTTTCCTCCCATCTCGAGTGTATCGAGGGAGCGGGTCGGGATTTCGCCGATGGCGATTACGCCCTGCGGCGATTCTGTTTCGGCGGCGCTCCGGAAGTCCTTCTCCGACACCTCGGCGATCTCGACGCCGGCGGCGTCGAGATTCTCGCGCAGAGCCTGCCCGCGCGGGGCTGAAGCGAGCTGCGGAGCCACAAGCGCCCCGCGCACCGGAAGTCCCGAGCGCAGCAGCTCTTCGACCGAGCGAACGCCTTCGGCCACGAAGAGCGAATGTTTTTCGCGAGCTTTTCTGCGCCCCAGGTCGCGGGCGAGCGTGAGAAGCCTCACGGGAGGCTGAACGGGTCGATCATGGAATAGGATTTGCCTTCCTTTCTTAACCGCAATCTCATCGCTGGAGTGACAATGAAGCGAATTATTACAGTAATTGTGGTTTCCTTTTCCCTGGCCGCGTGCGGTGTCTCGACGCAGCAGGAAATCCAGATGGGACAGGAATATGCGCAACAGATCAACGCGCAACTACCGATCGTGCAGGATCCCGAGCTGAACCGCTACATCAACGTTCTGGGTGATTCGATCGCCCGCCTGACCAGCAGGGGCGACCTCGACTGGCATTTCTTCATCGTTGACAGCAAGGAAGTGAATGCGTTCGCGGTGCCGGGTGGATTCATTTATGTGAATCGCGGGCTCATCGAGCGCACCGACAACATGAGCGAGGTCGCGGGCGTCCTAGGCCACGAGATCGGACACGTTGTCCGTCGTCATACCATCAAGCAGATGGAAAAGGAGCAGGGAGCCAATATCGGGGTCACGCTCGTATGCGTCCTCACCAACATCTGCAACAGCCAGGTCGCGGGAGCGGTGATCAATGTCGCCGGTGGCGCGGTGTTCGCGCGCTTCAGCCGCCAGGACGAGCTCGAGGCTGATGTCGAAGGCCTCAACAACCTCGTGCGCGCGCGCATCCATCCCCAGGGACTCGTGACGATGTTTCAGAAGCTGATCGCCGAGCGGAGGAGTCGTCCCGCCGGCGTCGAAGCCTGGTTCCGCACGCACCCGCTCGAGGAAGATCGCGTAGCGGGCATACAGGCGCGCATCAATCAGATACCTCGCGCACAGCTGGCCGGCCTGGGAATCGACACCCGAAACTTCCAGACCTTCAAGGCGCGTCTGCGCTCGCTGCCGCCTTCTCCTCCGCCTCGTCAGCCGCAATAGATCCTCTGCCTCGCGCGGCCGGGCAGCCAAGACCTGCCTGAGTCATCGCGGTCGCTAATCTTCCAGTCGAGAGCTCACAGGCTCTCGCGAGATGCGCCGTGATCAGTCACGGCGCATCTTTCGTTCATGCGCATAGCGCTCACGATCGCGGGCTCCGATTCCGGCGGAGGCGCTGGCATCCAGGCTGACCTGAAGACCTTTCAGCGGTTCGGCGTCTTCGGCACATCCGCCATCACCGCCATTACCGCGCAGAACACCCGCGGAGTCACTCGCTGGGAAGCCGTGTCTGCCGATCTGGTGCGCGCGCAGATCGACGCGATCGCGGACGACCTTCCGCCCGCTGCCTTCAAGAGCGGAATGCTCGCGAGCGCGGCAGTCGCATCGGCGGTGGCGGCGGCCATACGCGATCGCTCGCTGCGCAACTACGTGCTCGATCCGGTGATGGTCGCCGCGTCGGGCGATGTGCTGTTCGAGCGCGACGCGATCGACGTGATCCGCGACGAGCTCCTTCCGCAGGCGTTACTCGCGACGCCGAATCTTCACGAAGCGGCCATTCTCGTCGGCGAGAAGATCGAGGACGAGGATGGAATGGCCAGAGCGGCGGAGACGATCGTCCGCGAGATGGGCGCGCAGGCGGTTCTGCTCAAAGGCGGACATCTGGAGTCCGGCGACAGAGTGGTGGACATCCTCTACGACGGAACCGTGCGGACCTTTCGGGGACGTCGGCTCGACACCACGAGTACTCACGGAACGGGCTGCACCCTGTCCGCCGCGATCACGGCGCAGCTCGCCAAAGGCGAGTCGCTGCACGCCGCGGTGCGCCGATCTATCGACTACGTGCACAACGCGATTGCGAGCGCGCCGGGACTCGGCGGCGGGCATGGACCGCTCAATCACCTTGCCGAGGAGGGGAAGCTCAACACCTGAGAGCTCTCGGTTTGCTCTAGGCAAACCTGCCCGATTATGTGAAAGACGCGTCGTGCGTTTACCGT
>CAYMKQ010000021.1:6322-32271 GCA_964391175.1 uncultured Gemmatimonadaceae bacterium
TTACCGTCCCCTAGTCGGTGCCCGTCCGACCAAGAAACTCCGTCACCAACAACTCAAAGGCACCGCTCACCCGAGCGGTCGTCTGCAAAACTTCCGCGTGGCTCAATGCCGATCCTGTCACCCCAGCGGCAGCGTTCGTGATGCAGCTCACGCCCGCCACACGCATCCCGAGCGCTCGCGCGACGATCACTTCGGGCACGGTCGACATCCCAACCGCATCCGCTCCCAGCAGCCTCAGCATTTTCACCTCGGCCGGCGTTTCGTATGAAGGCCCGAGCAGACCCGCGTACACGCCCTCGCGGAGTGTCACGTCCAGCTTCTCGGCGGTCGCGCGGAGGGCCCGGCGCAATCCGGGATCGTAGGCGTCCGTCATGTCGGGAAAACGCATCTCACCCTCCTGGAGCGGGCCGACAAGCGGGTTCGCGCCCATGAGGTTGAGGTGATCGCAGATCATCATCAGATCCCCGACCGCGAGCCGGGAAGAGATCCCGCCGGCCGCGTTCGATACAAACAGCTCTTGCGCGCCGAGCGCACGGAAAACCCGAACGGGAAACGCGGCGAGGCTTGCAGGGTGGCCCTCGTACATGTGAAACCGCCCACTGAGCGCGGCGACGTGGCGCCCGCCAAGCGTTCCGACGATCACCGCACCGTCGTGGCCCTCGACGGTCGCTTCAGGGAACCCGGGAATCTCCGTGAAGGGTATCCGTACGGCGTCCGCGATCGTTTTCGCGAGGCCGCCGAGCCCTGAGCCGAGGATGATGCCGATCGACGTGACGTGCGAGCCCGCGCGAGCTCTTATGGCCGCCGCGGCTTTCTCTGCCGACTGCGCGGAGTACGTCGTGCTCATTCCTCCGTGCCGACGATCTGCTCGATCTGCTCCGAGACTTCCTCGATGAGCATCAGTCTCTCCTCCCAGGGGAGAAATGCGCTTTCGAATCCATTCAGCGCAATCCCCGCCAGCTCGTCCATCGAAAACCCGAGGTGCTCGGCGGCATAGACATACTCATCCGTGAGCGTCGTCCCGCTCATGAGGCGATTGTCGGTGTTGAGCGTGACGTTGAGCCCTCTGTCAAAATACTCGCGCAGCGGGTGCGCGGCGTACGATTCCGCGACTCGTGTCTGCACGTTGCTCGTCAGGCATACCTCGAGGGCAATCCGGCGGTCGTTCACGTACTGTGTAAGTTCGGGATCCTCGATGAGCCGCGTCGCATGTCCGAGTCGATTGGCGCCGCAGATGTGCACGGCCTGGCGCACCGATTCGGCTCCGTCGCCCTCGCCGGCGTGGATCGTCACGGCAAGGTTGTTCTCTCTCGCGTGCTTGAACGCCGCCGCGTGCAGCGAGGCGGGGTTCCCCTTCTCGCTACCCGCGAGATCGAACGCAACCACTCCTTCATCCTTGAACTCGACGGCGAGCCTGGCCATCTCGAGCGATGTGGCCGCTGGATAATGTCGCAGCGAGCAGACGATGAACCGGCCGGTGATTCCGAAGTCCTTCTCCGCTTTCTTCAGACCGCGAAGCGGCGCCTCGATAGCCTGCACCAGGTTGAGTCCCTGCACGATGTTCAGAATGGGCGCGTTCCTTACCTCGATGTACCGTACGCCGTCCTGCGCCGCGTCCTCCGCCAGCTCGTAGGCGATCCGCTCGAGGGCGTCTTCGGTCTGCATCACCGACACGGTGATGTCGAACCGCTTCAGGTAATCCTCGAGATTCTCGGCGTCGTCGACTCTCATGAACCGCATCAGCTCTTCCGCGCTCTGTCCCGGCATCTTGACGCGGTACTCGCGTCCGAGCTCGAAGAGCGTCGCTGCGCGGACGGATCCATCGAGATGGCAATGCAGCTCCGCTTTCGGCATCTGGCGGAGCTTGCTGGAGAAGATGGAAAGTGGGAGACTGCGGCTCGGGGACATTAGGGTGGGGCGAAGTCGGTGTCGTCGCTCGCTGCCTGCCGAGCGCGTACAATGCGAAAGATCGCCCCGTTGTGCACGGGTGAATCGTTGGAGGCGGGAAGGCCGCGGCTGTCCGTGATCATGCGCTCGCCGCTACGAACGGCGGCGGCCTCGCTCGCATCCCAGGCTTCGACCGCATCGATCGCGGTTGCCGACGCGGCAACTTCCACTGCGCGCGAGTTGATATAAACCCGAACCATCCGTCACCGCGTGATGGAAGCGATTCGTACCTCGGCCGGCGCGGTGATCGGCGTCGGGAGCAACCGGACGTAGTCGATGAAAGCGTCGAGGTCGACGATGTCGAGCGGCCTCGACGACGTCGCGCGGCCGCCGGCGTTGTAGCCCTCACCGGCGGTCGCGAGGAAATTGTTGACGATCACGTTGTACGTGCGGGCGTCCGACAGTTGACTGCCATCGGCCATCGTCACGGAAACGAGCCGCGCGCCGGCGGGCTTCGACGGATCGAACCTGATCGTCATGCCACTCACGTGGTCGTCCACGCCCGATTTGGCGAGCATCGCTTCGAGCAGCCCGCGCAGCTGTGCACCGGTCATCGCGAGCGAATACAGCGTGTTGGCGAATGGCTGAATCTCGAAGAGCGAGCCGTAGGTCGCGTCTCCCGCTCTCAAGTCGGTTCGAATGCCGCCATTGTTCATGATCGCCACGTCGCCCTTTCCCGCCCAGCGCTGCGCATCGGCGATGAGGTTGCCGAGCGGGTACTGCCTTCCCTCTCTTCGCAACGCGGTGGGGATAGTAGCCACGCGCCGATTTACAAGCGCGGCCACTCGGGCGACTGCTCTCTGCACGATTGAGTCAACCGCGGGGAGAGGCTGAAGCGTGTCCGCCGTGAACTCGCGCACCTCGTGTCGAGCCAGTGTGCCAGGAGGCGCGCCGGAAAGCGGCAGATCCAACACGTCGATCGCCCGGCCGCTCGAGCGAGCCTGCACGATCGGGATCCCATTCACGACGGCGTTGACCAGACTGTGCGTGTGACCGCTCACGATCGCATCTACCTTCGTCGTGACCTTCCGCGCGAGATCGACGATCTCTCCCCCGCACGCGGTCGCCGCGTCTCTTCCGCAGAAGGCGCCGGCATGTGCTATCACGACGACGAAGCGCGCTCCGCGCTTTCTGAGCGCGCTGCCGATGCTGTCCACGATCGAAGCGGGATCGTCGAAGCGCAGTCCCGCAACGTTGGCGGAGAGTGTGGTCTTCGGGGTGGAGACGGTCGACACTCCGATGATCCCGATCCGCGTTCCACCGCGCGTGACGATGGTGTCGTTCCGGATCCAGGGCACGTCGCGCCCGTCGGCGTAGCGGACGTTCGCGCCCAGTATCCCGAACCGCGCCTGCCGCATCCGCGCGCGAAGCGAGTCCACGCCCCAATCGAACTCGTGATTGCCGAGAGCTGCGGCGGCATAGCCCACTCTATTGTAATACTCCACAACTGGGCGGCCGAAGGCCAGGTTGGATGCCGGAGTGCCCTGCCACATGTCTCCGCCATCGAGAAGCAGAGTCTCGCACTCCGGAGTACATTCGCGCCGTGCGCGGTCGATGGCAGCGGCTACATACGCGGCACCTCCCCGTCGGACGCCGTTCGCATCCGCTCTCGGCTCGAGCGCGCCGTGGAAATCGTTGGTTCCGATTATTCGGAGGAAGCGCGTACCCACGGGGAATGGATTCATTCCTCTCTGGTCTCGGCCGAGCGTCCAATTTTGCCTGAAATAGTCCGCCGCCCTGAGCTCGCCGCGGCGCTTTACCTCGTCGATCAGGAGCTGCCGGATCTCGGTCTGACCATCGTAGACGACGGGCGCGCCGCGCAACATCGCGTATCCCCCGCCGCCCGTCTGCCGGTAATTATTGAGCGCCATCGTGAAGCTGTCGCTGTCACGCACGGGTGCTCCTCTGTAGTCTAGCCGCGTAATCCGCGACCCGATCGGGCGCGAGACATCGATCACGTAGTCGACGCCGGAGACGATGTCGAAGTTGTAACCGGGAATCTCCGGATCAGCCTGCAGTGCCTCCGTCGGAGAAGTCGCCGTGCGCCAGTAGCGCGCGCTAAACTCGAGGTAATCGCGGAGCTGCTTACCTGTGATGCGGACCGCCCGCAACGTGTTCTCGTACGGGTAGAGCTGCGCGACCTGGGCGATCGTGATCGGGCCGGGACCGAGCGCCGCCTCTGTGGAAAATGCGGCGGTGGAGGCGAGATCGGTTCCCGCTGCTTTGCGCTCAGTTTCCAGGATGAAGTCGATGAGCGGGGTATCCTTGCGCCGCGCCGAATCCGCGCTCCAGCGCTCGGCCGTCGTCCCGACCGGTGTGGTGACGTAGGCCACCGTTTCGCGGTGCGAGGGATCCGTCGCGGCCAATACCGCCGAGTGCTCGGCGTGGCCCTCCGCTTTGACGATGCTGCCGCTACGCGCGGATACCGCCCAGCGGCCGGACTTTCGCGAGACGCGAAGGTGCGCGATGGCGACGCTGGTCGCCCAGTTCTTCGGCTGAATCAGCAGCGTTTCACCCGTCCATGTCGATTGCTTGAACCCGATCAGCATGGACTGGCCAACTGTCGTCCCCGCGGATTCCTTGTGAGAGTGCCCGTAGAGAACGAGGTCGATGCCCGGGATTTCGCGGGCGATTCGCGCCGCCACGTTTTCACTTGGCACTCCGGTAGAGACCGTGTCGTAGCTCGACGGCTCGTTGAGACCGGAATGCACCGTCACGAGCACGATGTCGGCCCCCGCGTCCCTCACTTCCTGGACGGCGGTCCTCACCGCCGGAAGGATATCACCAAACCGGAGGCGCCCGCGGATGTTCTCCGCGTCCCAGAGCATCACCCCGGGTGTGGTCGCGCCGACGATGCCGACCTTGAGTCCCTGGCGCTCGACGATGTGCCACGCGCGGTAGGCGTGAACCCCGCGCGGCTCGATCCGATACGTGTTCGCGGAGAGGAAGGGAAACTTCGCCTGGCTGATGGCGCTATCGAGATAGGGAACGCCGTAGTTGTACTCGTGATTACCAATGGCCGCCGCGTCGTACTGCATGACGTTCATCGCGGCGATTACGGGGTTTACCTTGTTCGCGGAAACCTTCGCCGCCACGTAGGCGAGCGGGTTTCCCTGGAGCAGATCGCCCGCATCAAGCAGGATCACTCGTCCCGCGTTCGCGGCCCGAACCGAGTCGATTATAGTGGCGGCGCGCGTCAGCCCGCGAATCGTCTCCGCCTGATTCGCGTAATAATCCCAGGCGCGAAGCCGGCCGTGAACGTCGGTTGTGGTCGCGACGACGATGTCCACAGGCTCCGTCGCCCGAGGGAGCTGCGACGGAGCGCAGGCGAGCACGAACAGAGGGAGGCAGACGGGTGTCCTGATTCTCATGGCGCTGGCGGAAATCCTGATTCAACGGGTGATTGCAAAGCTAGCGGCGCCGGCTCGGTCGAGGGAGTGCAACGATTCCGTCACATGTTCGTGACAGAGCATCGGTTGACGGAGCGTCGCGAAATCCGACAACTTGAGGACGTGACAGAACCGAGCGCCGCAGGCGAGCGCGTCCTGGTCGTGGACGATGAGCCCGACATCGTGGCGCTCGTGGCCTATCATCTCGCAAAATCCGGCTACGCCGTCTCCACGGCAACGAGCGGACCCGAGGGTCTGGCGCTCGCGCGACGGGACAAGCCCTCGCTCGTCGTGCTGGATCTGATGCTTCCGGGTCTCTCCGGTCTCGAGGTGATGGAGCAGCTGCGCGGGGACCCGGCGACCGCCCGCATGGCCGTGCTCATGCTCACCGCGAGGCGGGAGGAAAGCGACCGGATCCACGGATTGACCATGGGCGCCGACGACTATCTGACCAAGCCGTTCAGCCCGCAGGAGCTGGTGCTTCGCGTCGGCGCCATTCTTCGCCGAGTGAGGGCGGGGGCGGAAGATTCGAGCGAGGTCCGCCAGATCGGGCCTCTGCGAATCGATACCACCGCGCACCGTGTCACCGTGGACGGACGCGAGCTCGATCTTACTCCGACCGAGTTCAAGCTCCTCTTGCTGCTTGCCGAGCGAAAGGGGCGCGTGCAGCCACGCAATCTCCTGCTCGAGGTCGTGTGGGAGGCAGCCCCCGACATCCAGACGCGTACCGTCGACATGCACGTGCAGCGACTCCGGGCGAAGCTCGGCGAGGCGGGCGAGCTGATCGAGACGGTGCGCGGCTTTGGCTACCGAATCAGAAACGTGCCCGGGCGTTCGTGAAGCTCGCCCACCGCCTGCTGCTGCAATCACTGGCGATCGTGGCAGTGCTCGCGGTGTCTGTAGTTCTCATCATCGACAATCAGCTTCACACGAGCATCACTGATCAGAGCACGCACGACCTGGCCGGTGAAGCGCGTCTCCTCGCCGTCCAGTGGCGTCCGGGAACCGCTGCCGATGCTCTCGCCGACGAAGCGGCCGCCGCGACCGGCCACCGGATCACTCTCATCGACTCGTCGGGAAAAGTACTGGGCGACTCGGAGTTCGATGGTACGGCGCTGGGGGCGCTGGCCAACCACAACGACCGCCCGGAAGTGGCTGCCGCCCGCGCCGGTGGCGTCGGCTCAGCGAGGCGCATGAGTCCATCGACGGGCGACGAGCAGCTGTATGTCGCGGTCGCCGCACCCCGGGGCGTTGCGAGAGTGTCGCTCACCACTCGCGCACTGGAGGAAACATTCGACCGCGCCAGGCGAGGAGTCGTCACGGCGGCGCTGATATCCTTTCTGCTCGCGGCGATCCTCGCCGTGCTGTTCTCGCGGGCGATCTCGAAGCCCATCACCGATCTTCGTGACGTCACGCGCTCCCTCGCGTCGGGAGATCTCGCGCGCAGGCCGGCGCTGGCGGCCCCGGGCGAGGTCGGCGACCTAGCCGACGCGATCCACCGGCTCGCGGAGCAGCTCGAGGCGCGGCTATCCGCGCTGGCGGCGGAGCAGTCGATACTATCGTCGCTCGTCGAAACCCTCAACGAGGGCGTGATCGCAATCTCCGCCGACCGCCGCGTCGTGCGCGTCAACGACATCGGGCGCCGCCTCCTTGCCATCGATCGCGCCCCTCCCTTCGATATCGACTTCCTTCCGCGAGAGGTGACGCTCCGCGGTGCGATCGCCGCGGCGATGGAGGGCAGAGAGACGGAACCGGAGGAGGTGGAGATCGGCGGAAACACGCTCTCGCTCACTGCGCGCCCGTTGGTAGATGGAGGCGCGGTCGTCGGGCTCTTCGACCTGACACCGATCCGTCGTCTCGAAGCCGTGCGCAGGGATTTCGTGGCGAATGTCTCGCACGAGCTCCGCACGCCGCTTACGATCATCGGTGGCTTCGCGGAAACGCTCCAGGACCCCGACATTCCCCCTGACAAGCAAGCCGCGTTCGCGCGAATGATTCTCAGCAACACACAGCGGATGCAGCGGATAGTCGACGAGCTGCTGGACCTGTCGCGCATCGAAACGGGTCACTGGCAGCCGCGACCGCAGGCGGTCCGCATTGGCGAGCTCGCGGCAGAGGTATTCGGCCGCATGTCGCCCATCGCACAGGCCAAGGGTGTCGCGCTCGAGACGCGCATCGATCCACAAGTCAGCGTCGTTCACGCCGACAAGACCGCGCTCGAGCAGATTCTCCTCAATCTCACCGAGAACGCGCTGCGGCACACGAGTACCGGGAGCGTGGCCATTCGTACGCGCCCACAAGCCGACGGCCTCGTATTGAGCGTCGAGGACACCGGCAGTGGCGTGGCCCCGGAGCACCTGCCGCGGATATTTGAGCGCTTCTACCGGGTCGACAGTGGCAGATCCCGCGAAAGTGGCGGCACCGGGCTCGGCCTGGCGATCGTGAAGCACCTCGTCGAAGCGCACGGTGGCAGCGTCCGAGCAGAAAGTCAGGTCGGCCGCGGGACGACGATCTCCATCTACCTGCCCCGCGGGGCCGTCGCGCCGCCGGAGTCGTGACAAAGCCTTTACGTTCGGCGAGGCTAGCCGTGACGCAGCTATGAGAGTTTCAGGGGCTACAATTAACTCTCACGGAGCACAAAGTGAACAAATTCGTCGGAGTTGCCCGATGATCACGAAGACAACGCTCGTCCTCGCGCTCCTGGCGCCGGCAGTCGCGCGCGGCCAGCAGCCTTCGCCCGACACCTCATCCAAGCCCGCGCCACCGGCGGAAAACAAGCCGGCCCCGGCGGCGATCCCTCCCGTCGATTTTTCGGGCGTCATTTACGCGAACTATCAGTACCGCGGCGACGCGGGTCCCTCGAAATCGACGAACAAGTTCGATCTCGAGCGGGCCTATCTGACCTTCAAGATGCCGGCCGGCGACCGCGCCAGCATCCGGATCACCGCCGACGTCTTTCAGCAGACGAATCCGGCCAGCGATGCGTTCTACCGGGGTTGGGTCGTGCGCGCCAAATACGCCTATCTCCAGTACGATTACCTGAAGGGCCCGAGCTGGAACAGTCTCGTGCGCGGGGGACTGCTCCACAACGTCGTCATCGATCACATCGAGACTTTCTGGCCGCGGTGGATCTCGCAAACCTCGGTGGAGCGAGCGGGTTTCTTCTCTTCCTCCGATGCGGGCGTGGCGAACCTTCTCACCTTCCCCAACAAGCTGGGCGAGCTGTACGTGACGGTCGTGAACGGGCCGGGCTACACCTCGCGAGAGACGGACCGATTCAAGGATTACTCCGCGCGCCTCTCGTTGACGCCCCTTGCGCGCTGGGAGAACAAAGTGCTGCGGACGTTCACGCTCACTGGCTGGGCGTATCGCGGGGCAGTCGCCAGCCGGTTCGCCGCCGGAGGCACGGGGCAGATCGGTCCCGTCGGCGACGGTCTCTCGAAGAATCGCTCGGGAGTGTTCGTCGGCGTCAAGGATCCCAGGCTGACCGCCGGCGCGGAGTATGACACCCGGCAGGATGGCCTGGAAACGGGAGCCAACACGACGCTCGCGCCACGGGTGGAGAGCGACACCACCGGCCGTCTGATCGCGGGATTCGTGACGCTCAAGCCATTCCAGGTTCTCAATGACAAGTCCACGTTGCCGCTGGGATTGATTGCCCGCTGGGATCGGTTCAAGCCCAACACCGCGACCCTCGGCTACATCAACACGGTGGTCGGCGGCCTCACCTGGGACTTGACGAAGAAGACAGCCCTCTCGCTGGACTATCAGGAAGTGACGCCCCATTCGGGGGCGATCGTCGCCGCCTCCAAGACCTACTTCCTGCACCTGGTGGCGAACTTCTAGCGCTCCGCCGTTTCTGCCCCTCGCGCGGGCCGAGGCGCCTGCCACGGTTGTGACGATGTCGTTACGTGACACTCGTCGTGACCGCTGAGAGGCGCCTCTAGCTTTCCCTTACAACGGCTGATGCCACCAACAATGGGAGTAATCAAGTGAGAGCTTTGCGCTTTGCCGCCCTCGTGCTCGTCGCAGCGGCGTGCGGAAAGGAAGGAGCGAACACGTCGGGCTCTGCCACCGCCAGCAGCACGGGAAGCGGCTCCGTCGATCTCACCGGAGCGGGCGCGACTTTTCCATATCCCATCTACTCCAAGTGGTTCGCCGACTACGCGAAGCTCACCGGAGTCAGGATCAACTATCAATCGATCGGCTCGGGCGGAGGGATCAGGCAGCTCTCCGAGGGAACGGTCGATTTCGGAGCATCCGACAGCCCGATGAGCAACGAGGAGCTGGCCAAGGCCAAGGGCGGGCCGATCCTCCACTTCCCCACCGTGCTCGGCGCCGTCGTGATCACCTACAACCTTCCGGGCGTGACGGCCCCGATAAGGCTGACCGCCAACGCCGTCGCCGACATCTTCTCGGGTCGCATCACGAAGTGGAGTGATGCGCGGATCACTTCGATAAATCCCGGCGTCGCACTCCCGACGGCCGATATCCTCGTCGTCCACCGCTCGGACGGAAGTGGAACGACATTCATCTTCACCGATTACCTGAGCCGCGCCGTTCCGGCGTGGGCGAGCGGGCCGGGGAGAGGCAAGGAAGTGAAGTGGCCGACCGGCCTTGGCGCCAAGGGCAATGAAGGAGTCGCCGGCCAGGTGAAGCAGACGCCGGAGTCGATCGGATACGTCGAGCTCGCCTACGCGAAGCAGAACAAGCTGCCCACCGCGGCGATCGCCAACGGGGCGGGAGCATACGTGGTCCCCTCCGTGAGCGCTGTCACGGCGGCGGCGGCCGGCGCCGTTGAAACGATGCCGGGGTCCAGCGACTACCGCATCTCGATCGTAGATGCACCCGGACCGAGCTCATATCCCATCTCCTCTTTTACCTGGATCCTGGTCTACCAGCACCAGACCGACAGCGTCAAGGGTAGGAAGCTCGTCGCTTTTCTCGACTGGGCGCTAACTGAGGGCGAGAAATCCGCGGCGGCGCTCGATTACGCCCCGCTTCCCGCCACGCTGGCGGAGCAAGTACGGACGAGGCTCGCGACGATCGATTTCGCCGGCGCGAAGTGACCGTTCTCCCGGCGGAGTGGCTGGAGGGGGACCGCCGCCGTCTCCGGGTACATGAAAATGCGGTAGGCGACCGGATCTACGAGCTGCTCACCGCGGCGTGCGCACTGGTGGTCCCTGCCCTCGTCGTATCGATCGCCGTCGCGATTTTTGCCGCCGCGTGGCCCGCCTTCGCCCGACTCGGTCCTTCACTCGTCACCTCAAGCAACTGGGATGTGGGCAGCGGATCGTTCGGAGCCGCGCCCGCCCTGTTCGGCACGCTCGTTTCGTCGGCGGTGGCGCTTGTCATCGCCACGCCGCTGGCGATAGGCGTCGCCATCTTCCTCTCCGAGTTCTCTCCCGGGTGGCTGCGGCAGCCGGTGGGATTCCTCGTCGATCTTCTGGCCGCGATTCCGAGCGTGGTGTATGGGCTGTGGGGAATCTTCGTGCTGGTTCCGCTGCTCCGCGAGCAGGTGATGCCCTTTCTCCGCGACCGCCTGCACCTCGGCGCGACTCCGTTCTTCTCGGGGCCCGCCTACGGACCGAGCATGCTCGCCGCGGGCGTCATCCTCGCGATCATGGCACTCCCCTACATCTCCGCCATCTCGCGCGAGGTGCTGATGGCGGTTCCCCGCTCGCAGCGCGAAGCGGCCCTCGCTCTCGGCGCCACGCGGTGGGAGATGATTCGCGACGCGGTGATTCCGTACGCGAGGTCGGGAATCATCGGCGGAATCATGCTCGGCCTGGGGAGAGCGCTCGGTGAGACGATGGCTGTGACGATGGTGATCGGTAATCGCCCCGAGATCTCCGCATCGCTCTTCGCGCCCGGCTACACGATGGCATCTCTCATCGCCAACGAGTTCAGCGAAGCCACCAACGACCTCCACCTCTCCGCGCTGATGGCGGTCGGAGCGATTCTCCTCATCATCACGCTCACCGTGAACGCGCTGGCACGCTGGCTGGTCTGGCAAGTCGCGAGAGGGCGCGCGGCGTGAAGACCGCCCGGGGTCGGCACTGGCTGAGCGGCTTGATGATCGGCCTCACTTACTTCGCCGCGGTTCTGGCAACGCTTCCTCTGCTTCTGATTCTCGCGCACCTGCTGAAACAGGGCGCGTCCTCACTCTCGCTGGACTTCTTCACCAACACACCGCGGCCGGTGGGGGAGGCGGGCGGAGGGATGGCCAACGCCATTGTCGGTACTTTGACTCTGATCGGTATCGCGAGCGCGATCGGTCTGCCGATCGGTATCGGCGCCGGGCTGTATCTCGCTGACAAGCGAACGACGCCGATCGCGCACACGGTCCGCTTTCTCTCCGACGTGCTGAACGGACTCCCCTCGATCGTGATCGGCATCTTCGCCTGGGAGTTTCTTGTCCGTCCGGCGGGTCACTTCTCGGCGCTCGCGGGAGGCGTCGCGCTGGGAGCGATGATGATACCGCTGGTGACGAGAACCACGGAGGAGATGCTGCGCGTTGTTCCGGTCTCCCTCCGTGAAGCGGCGTTGGCGCTCGGCTACCCGAGGTGGCGTACCTCGATCTCAGTAGTTCTGCGCACCGCGCGCGCTGGAATCGCCACCGGAGCGCTGGTCGCGATCGCCCGAATTGCCGGAGAAACCGCGCCGCTCCTCTTCACCGCTTTCGGGAATCAGTTCTGGTCCACCGCGCTGCGCGAGCCCATCGCCGCGCTTCCGCTGCAGATCTTCACCTACGCCATCAGTCCCTACGACGAATGGCACGCGCAGGCATGGGCGGGCGCGCTCGTTCTCATCTCCATCGTGCTGGTGATCAGCCTCGTCGCACGATTCGTCACCAGGTCGCGGTTCGGTGCTCCAGTCGACTGAGGTGACGAGCGAGGCTCACGTCAGGGTGGCGACGCCGGTACCGCCTGTTCGGGCGCCGCTGCGTGGAGCTGAGCCGGCCAACGCCCCGGAGAGAGGAAAACCCTGTATCGTCGCGAGCCGGCTGTCCGCCTATTTCGACGAGACTGCCGCGGTGAAGGATGTGTCACTCGCGGTCGCGCAGCAGGAAGTGACCGCCATCATCGGCCCTTCGGGATGCGGCAAGTCCACCCTGCTCCGCTGCTTCAATCGAATGCACGAGACAGTGCCCGGCGCACGGGTGTCAGGAATGGTCGAGATCCTCGGCAGCGCGATCTATGGCGACGGCACCAGCGCGACGGCGGTGCGCCGCCACGTCGGGATGGTTTTTCAGCGGCCGACACCGTTTCCCACCATGTCCATCCGCGCCAACGTGGCTGCCGGTCTGCGTGCCTCCGCGCGCGGACGACCGGGCCGGGACGCGACAGCGGAGATCGTCGAGGAAGCGCTGCACCGCGCCGGCTTGTGGAACGAGGTAAAGGACCGGCTCGACGAAAGCGCGATGGCGCTCTCCGGTGGCCAGCAGCAGCGCCTGTGCATTGCTCGCGCGCTGGCCACCCGCCCGCGCGTGATCCTCCTCGACGAGCCGACGGCATCGCTCGATCCGCTGAGCACGCAAAAGGTGGAGGAGCTCGTTTACGATCTGAGCAAGAGCATCACCGTGGTGATCGTGACTCACAACATGCAGCAAGCAGCCCGCGTGTCCGACCGCACCGCGTTTCTGCTGAGCGGTGAGCTCATCGAGTTCGCTCCCACCACCAACCTGTTCACGGCGCCAGCGGATCCGCGCACTGAAGCCTACATCACGGGCAGGTTCGGTTGACCGCCCCTCTGACGCGCGAGCCGCCCGCGAGCACGGCGGATGCATTCGGGACGATCGAGGCGCGCGAGTTCTCGTTCTGGTACGGAACCAAGCAGGCATTGAAGAGCATCTCGATGGCTGTTCCCTCACGATCCGTCACGGCGCTCATCGGACCCTCGGGATGCGGCAAGTCGACCTTTCTGCGCTCGATCAACCGGCTCAACGATCTCATCCCCGGAATCCGCCACGCTGGAGATCTGTGCCTCGATGGCCGAAGCATCTACGAGCGAACGATGGACGTCGTCGCGCTGCGGCAAAGGGCGGGAATGGTGTTCCAGCGCTGGAATCCGTTCCCGAAATCCATTTACGAGAACGTGGCGTACGGTCCGCGCATCAATGGCAACTCCGATCAACGCGCTCTTGACGAGATCGTCGAGCGCTCGCTCCGCCGAGCGGCGATCTGGGAAGAGGTGAAAGACCGGCTGCGAACGAGTGCCCTCGGGCTTTCCGGCGGACAGCAGCAGCGGGTTTGCATCGCGCGCGCTCTGGCGAATCAGCCTGAGGTTCTACTGCTCGACGAGCCGGCGAGCGCCCTCGATCCGAGCTCTACACAGAAGATCGAAGAGCTCCTCTACGAGCTGAAGCGCGAGCTCACGATCATCATTGTGACTCACAATCTGCAACAGGCCGCGCGCGCGTCCGACCACACAGCCTTTTTCTATACCGGTGAGTTGGTCGAGTTCGGGCCGACTGAAGAGATGTTCACGCGCCCGCGCGAGGAACGCACTGAAGCATATATTACAGGGAGATTTGGATGACCGCCCAACCCAGCACCGCCGGCTTCCGGCACTTCCACGACCAGCTTTCCGCGCTCAAGGAAAAGCTGCTGGGAATGTCGTCGAAGGCCGAGGAACGAACCGATCTCGCCGTGGAGGCACTGCTCACCAGAGACCGGGAGAAGGCAAACCTCGTGATCGAAGGGGACGCGGATCTCAACGCCCTCGAGATGGAAGTGGAACAGGCCGCGGTGGAGCTGCTCGCGCTTCAGCAGCCAATGGCGCGCGACCTCCGGTTCATCATCGGCGCCATCAAGGTCTCGAACGACCTGGAACGGGTTGGAGACCACGCGGTCAACATAGCCGAATCCGCGCTGCGTCTCAGCGGGCAGCCCAAGATCAGCATGGCCATCCCGGAGATCGAAGACATGGCCCGCCGCGCACGCAAGATGCTCGGCGATTCACTGGACGCGTTCATCCGCGCTGACGGCGCGCTCGGCCGCAAGGTGTGCCGTGAGGACGACGTCGTGGATACACTGCACGATTCCGTCTTCCGTGTCCTACTGACGCACATGATGGCCGACGTTCGGACAATTACGCCATCACTGGAGCTGCTCCTGGTCGGGCGGAATCTGGAAAGGATCGCCGATCTCGCCACCAACATCGGCGAGGACGCCGTGTACCTCGCGGAAGGGAAGCAGATCAAGCACCACCGCGAGGAGTAGCGGCCGCGTACGCGGGGCGCGCGGTTATGCGCCCAGCGCCGCCAGTATGTAGTAGGCCAGTGCGGCGATGAGTGCCGACGCCGGGATAGTCACGACCCACGCCCAAACGATTCGTCCAGCTATTCCCCACCTCACCGCGGCGAAGCGTTGAGTCGCGCCCACGCCCACGATAGCGCCCGTAATCGTGTGCGTCGTACTCACCGGAATTCCCATCGTAGTAGCCATGATGATCGCAATAGCCCCCGCACCCTCCGCACAGAAACCGCTCACCGGACGGAGCTTGGTGATGCGCGATCCCATGGTGCGAACGATGCGCCATCCCCCGAACAGCGTGCCCAGCGCAATCGCGGTGTGCGCGCCGAGTATCACCCATAAGGGAATGTGATCCGCATTAGGCAGGTAGAGGTGACGCAGCCAGCCGGTCTCCTTCGCGAGAAGCGGACCTGCCGAAACGAGGAGTCCGACGATGATCCCCATGGTCTTCTGCGCATCATTGCCGCCATGTGCGAGGGAGAACACCGCCGAACTCACGAGCTGGCCCGGCCTGAAGATTCTGTTCACACGACCGGGAGAAGCGCGCTGGAAGGCCCAGAAGACCGTCGCCATCAGCACGAAACCGAGGGCCAGCCCGAAGAGCGGCGAGATCACGATAAACGCGAGAGTCTCGATCCACTTCTTTCCCCACAGGAGCGCGGCAAAACCGGCCTTCGCTATTGCCGCTCCGGCATAGCCACCAATCAGCGCATGTGAGGAGCTGGAAGGAATTCCCCAGAACCAGGTAGTGAGGTCCCAGATGATCGCGCCAAGCAGTCCGGCGAGGATCACGTTGGGTGTCACGATGTTGAGATCGATCAGACCGTTTCCGATCGCCCTGGCGACAGCGGTCGTGAAGACGAACGCGGCAATGAAGTTGAAAAACGCCGCCCAGATGACGGCGACTATAGGGCTGAGGACGCGCGTGCCGACGATAGTCGCGATGGAGTTCGCGGCGTCGTGGAAGCCGTTTATGAAATCGAAAAGGAAGGCGACCAGAACGATCGCCAGCACGTAACTGAGCACTTAAGCGTTCTTCAGCGCGATGCTCTGCAGGACGTTGCCGACATCCTCACACTGGTCGAGAGCGTCCTCGATCTTGTCGTAGAGATCCTTCCACTTCACGACCTCGAGCGCGTCACCCCCCTCCGCGAACAGAGTGCCCATGGCTTCGTGGTAGACGGCGTCGCCCTCTTCCTCGAGCTGCTTCAGACTGAACGTAACCTCGTTGACGCGCTTGGGGATCTTCATGTCGCGCACACCTTGTTCCACGCATTTCGCGGCGCGGGAAAGCACCTCCGCGAGCACGACCGCGGCGGGACGAGTGCGCTGTATCCGGAAGATGGTCGCCCGGCGGGCGGTCCCATCGATCAGATCGATTACATCGTCGAGGTGTGACGCGAGGGCGTGGATGTCCTCGCGATCGAACGGCGTGACGAAGGTTCGATTGATGCGGTCGATGATGTCGTGCGTGAGATTGTCGGCCTCGTGCTCGAGGTCCTTGATTTTCGATACCTTGGTCTCGAGGCTGGCCGGGTTCTCGAACATCTCGTGGAGCAGTGTCGCCGATGCCGACAGCCTTTCCGCCAGCCCGTTGAACATGGCGTAGAACTGCTCGTCGCGAGGGATGATCCGCAAAGTGATTCTCCGGGAATGTCTGGCGCAGACCGTGGCGCTTTGGGTCCCGGGAATTTACGCGCCCATCGAAGGTCGAGCCAACAGGGGCAGGGTCGATCGCGAGGGGCGTGAGGACGGGAAAGACCTGCGACTCGAGGAATTGATCGACGGTTTGCCACACTCGCGCTGCATCTCCAAGCGATGGGTCAGTCATGTCACTACGCGTCATCCACCAATACCTCGCGCCCGCGATCGGACCATACGGAGCGCCGGGCCACCAGTCTCGGGTTCTCGAAGAACTTTACGAGCACCATCCCCGCGACGAAACCGCCGATGTGCGCCCAGACGGCGACACCAGCGGAGACATCCGGGCGCACAGCCATCAACTCCGGAAGTCCCGCGAGCACCTGCCAGAAGAACCACCAGATCAGCACGAGCCAGGCGGGAATCGCGATCACCTTGAAGAAGACGATGAATATGAAGAGCATGTTGATGCGCACCTTCGGATAGAGCACGAGGTAAGCGCCGAGCACCCCGGAGATCGCGCCCGAAGCTCCGACGGTCGGAAGTGGCGATGCCGGCTGCACCATGATGTGCGCAAGCGCCGCGGCCAGTCCGCAGATCAGATAGAACAGGAGGAAGCGCATTCGGCCCATGCTGTCCTCGACGTTGTTCCCGAAAACCCATAGGAAGAGCGCGTTACCGAGAAGGTGAAGCCACCCTCCATGCAGGAACATGGAGGTGAAAGGGGTGACGAGGTTGATGGATTCGTTGTCCACCACACACGCCATTCCGCGCCCGAGCGGGACGGCCGTGCCAAGGGCTGACATGTGGGTCAGCTCTCCGGGCACCATCCCGAGGTTGCAGACGCTCACCGCCAGCGCCATCTGATCGAAGCCCGCGCCCTGCAAGAAAAACCATGATGCCACCATGCCCGCCAGTATGGCATAGGTCATCAGCGGGGCGCGAAGAGTAGGGTGGTTGTCGCTGAGTGGGATCATCGGCTCTGCTGATATGGCAGAAAAAAGCGGCCCTGCACTTGCCTCTCCGGGAACCGGGCGCGAACCCGCGCGCTAGACAACGGACTGAAATGCAGGAGCCAGACCGGCTCCTCCGGCAAGAGAGGCGAGAGAATGGCTGATAAGGTAATTGGAATCGATCTCGGGACCACGAACTCTGTGGTGGCGGTGATGGAGGGCGGCGACCCGGTCGTCATCCCGAACGCGGAGGGCGGGCGCACGACTCCGTCCGTCGTCGGCTTTACGAAGGACGGCGAGCGCCTCGTTGGTCAGATCGCGAAGCGGCAGGCGGTGACCAATCCGCAGAACACCGTCTTCTCGATCAAGCGCTTCATGGGACGCAAGATGTCCGAGGTGACTGAAGAAATAAAGCGCGTTCCGTATAAGGTCGTGGGCGGTCCCAACGACGTCGCCATGGTTGAGGTGCAGGGCAAGCGATACTCGCCGCCCGAGATCTCCGCGATGATCCTCCAGAAAATGAAGCAGACCGCAGAAGACTACCTCGGCTACAAGGTCGAGAAGGCGGTGGTCACCGTTCCCGCGTACTTCAACGACTCGCAGCGCCAGGCGACCAAGGACGCCGGCAAGATCGCGGGTCTCGATGTGCTCAGGATCATCAACGAGCCCACGGCCGCGGCGCTCGCCTACGGACTCGACAAGAAAAAGGACGAGAAGGTCGCCGTCTTCGATCTGGGCGGGGGCACCTATGACATCTCGGTCCTCGAGCTGTACGACGTCGAGGGATCGCGGCAGTTCGAGGTGAAGTCGACCAACGGTGACACGCACCTGGGTGGAGACGACTTCGACCAGCGCGTCATCGACTGGCTCGTCACGGAGTTCAAGCGCGACCAGGCGATCGACCTCTCCAGGGATCCGATGGCGCTCCAGCGTCTGAAGGAAGCGGGCGAGAAAGCGAAGATGGAATTGAGCACCACGCAATCCACTGACATCAATCTCCCTTTCATCACCGCCGACCAGAGCGGTCCCAAGCACCTCAACTATTCGCTCACCAGGGCGAAGTTCGAGCAGCTGGTGGACGACCTCGTCCAGCGCACCATCCCACCGATGGAGAAGGCGCTCCAGGACGCTGGTCTCAAGCCCGGCGAAATCGACGAGGTGATTCTTGTCGGTGGCCAGACGCGGATGCCCAAGATCCAGGAGATCGTCAAGAAGTTCTTCGGCAAGGATCCCAATCGCGGCGTGAACCCGGACGAAGTGGTGGCGATCGGCGCCGCCGTGCAGGGTGCGGTGCTCACCGGCGAGCAGAAGGATGTTCTTCTTCTCGACGTCACTCCGCTCTCGCTCGGCATTGAGACGCTCGGCGGAGTCACCACGGTGCTCATTCCGCGGAACACCACCATCCCCACCAAGAAGAGCGAGACCTTCTCGACGGCTGACGACAATCAGACGACCGTGGAGATCCACGTTCTGCAGGGTGAGCGCGAGCTCGCGACCTACAACAAGACCATCGGCAAGTTCCAGCTCACTGGAATTCCGCCGGCACCGCGAGGCATGCCTCAGGTGGAGGTGACGTTCGACATCGACGCCAACGGAATCCTGCACGTGACCGCCAAGGACAAGGCCACGGGCAAGGAGCAGAAGATCCGCATCGAGGCCTCGAGCGGGCTCTCCGACGCCGAGATCGACCGCATGGTCAAGGACGCCGAAAAAAATGCCGCGGAGGACAAGAAGCAGCGTGAAGCGATCGACGCCCGCAATCGCCTCGACTCGATGACCTACGAAGTCGAGAAGAACGTGAAGGAATGGGGCGACAAGGTTGCTCCCGATACGAAGGCGAAGATCGACGCCGCTGTCGAGAGAGCCCGCAAGGCGCTCCGCGGCGACGACATGAACGAGATCCGCTCTGCGCAGGAAGAGCTGACGAAGGTGTTCAGCGAGGCCGGCCAGGCGTTCTACCAGCAGCAGGGCCAGGAGCAGGCGGGCGCGGCGGCAGGTCAGCCCGCCGGCACTACGGGTGCTCCGGAAACGGGCGCACCCGCGGCGGACGATGTCGTCGAGGCGGACTACGAGATCGTCGACGACAAGAAATAGACAGCGTGGTTGCAAAGACGCCCCGGCGGACATCCGCTGGGGCGTTCTTGCATCCGACGGCTAGAACGCGTTGTGCGTTTACCGTTTGTGCGTTTACCGTTCATCCGTTCAGGTGCAACTGCGCGTTGTGCGTTTTCCGTTGATCCGGTCGCCCTGGACCGAGACTGGTAACTGGAACGGATAAACGGTAAACAGGTAAACGGTAAACGCACGACGCGCAGTTATCGTCTCCTCCAAAAACGCCTATCGCGCGTCCCTCTCGCTTACGCTCCACTCCGCAAGATTCAACCACCATGCGTCCGCCCGAAGCCCGACCGGGCGGATTCTCTCCGAGATGCCGTACACGTTTCGCAGCTCGTACAGCCACATTGCCGGCGCATCGTCGGTGAGGATCCGATAGGCGCGGCGATACAAGCTGACGCTTCGCCGGGGATTGCCCTCTCGGGTCGCGCTGTCGATCACCGCGTCGAATACGGGGTTCCGGTACGAGACCGCGTTGTATCCGCCACTCCTGATCTCGCTGCTCGCCCACTCCTCGCGCACGGATGATGGTGTCGGCTCGATGTGCCACGCGTTGAGCAGGGCATCGAAGTTTCGTCCCTCCATCCGCGCGCCGAAGGTGTTGACCTCGATCGGCTCGACCGAGACCCTCGCTCCCACCTTGCGCCATTGCTCCTGGAGCAGCACCGCGAGCTTCATCCGGTTGGTGCTGGAGCTGGGCACCATCAGCGTGAATGCGAGTGGAGTCCGAGCTCGCGCGCGCATCCCGTCCGGTCCACGGCGCCAGCCGAGCGAGTCGAGTGCTCTCGCCGCGTGGGCGGTATCGTATGGCAGGCCGATCGTCGTATCGCTCGTCGGCAACAGCCGGGTCACGGGGCCGTGGGCGACGAGCCCGAGCGTGTCGAACACATTGCGCACTAACGCGGCGCGGTCGACGGACATCACGAGCGCCCGCCGCAGGGCACGGTCTCCCAGGACGGGGTGCGGTCGGCCGGACTTCTTTTCAACGAGGTTGAACGCCACGTACCCGTAGTCGAGACTGCCTTCCGATGCGCGTACCTCCCTGCCCGCCTCTCTTGCTTTCGAGACGTACTCGGGGCGTACGACATCGATGAAATCCGCCGGCCCGGTGAGAAAGCGCAGCACCGCCGCGGGGTAATCGGCAGACACCAGCCAGGTCAGCCTGTCCGCCTTGGGACGCCCGCGATAGTTGGAGCTGTCCGCGATCAGAATGATCCGCGACCCACGATCCCACGATCCGAAGCGGAATCTTCCACTCCCGACAGGCTTGCTCGCGAAGCTGCTCGCGCGAATGCTACCCGCCGCCGTTCCGCTAAGGAGGTGCGACGGAAGAATCGGGACCGGCTGCGCCACCTTGAAGAACGCGTCGGGTCTCCGCTCGCGAAGCCACACGCGGGCGGTGAGCGAATCGAGTACGGAGACTGAGTCCACGTTGTCGAGGGTCGCCGAGAGATGGGACGCCAGCGCGGTGTCCTTCACGAGATGGAACGTGTAGCGGACGTCCTCCGCTCTCACGGGCTTTCCATCGTGCCATCTGGCGAGCGGATCCAGCTCGAAGTCGACCGCAAGCGAGTCCGCGCTCCACCGCCAGCGTCGCGCCAACCGCGGAGTGAAGCCCGCATCGCCCACCGTGTTGAGACGCTCGCCGATGTCGGCGAGGTTGTCGAACATCTGATCGACCGCCTGCTTGCCCTGGAGAGTGAGCGTGAGCGGCGGCACGAGAATGTCGGCGTCCCCCGATGTCGAGAGGACGATCGTTCCGCCCGTTCGCCCTCGCGAGGGCGCCTCAGAATCTCCCGCGCAGGCAGTGAAAAGAAGCGCCAGAAGAGCGGCTCCCGCCAGCGACTTCGTCTTGATCACGCCCGGATTTCGGTTGAAAAAGTGTCCACGCGGGGCGGGGTCAGTCGAGCGGGAATGTCGCTCGTCCCCGCCCATTCGAGAAATGTCTCGAGAAGCTGCGGATCGAACTGCCCTCGCTCCGCTCGCATCGCTTCGGCCGCTTGCGCCTGCGTCAGACTCGGCCGGTACGACCGGGTCGTGGTCAACGCGTCGTACACATCGGCGACACATAGAATCCGCGCCGCGAAGGGAATGTCTTCGCCCGCGAGCCCGTCCGGATATCCCTTCCCGTCCCACCTTTCGTGGTGGTTTCGGATGATCGCCCGTACGTCCCCAGGGAAGTCGATGTCGGCCACGAGCTCCAGACCAGCCTCGGGGTGTCTCTTCATAATCGCCCACTCTTCGCCCGTCAGCTTGCCGACTTTGTTCAGCACTTCCGTTGGAACGATCATCTTGCCGATGTCGTGGAGAAGCGCTCCGAGCCTGAACCAGAATAGCGAGTGCGAATCCATGCCCGTGCTGTCCGCTAGCACACAAGCGAGGAAGGCCACGCGCTCGCAGTGGCCCTGGGTGTAGCGGTCCTTGCTTTCGATCGAATCTCCCCAGTGATGCGCCATCTCGAGAAAGCGCGCCTCTAGAGCGGTGTTACGCCGCTCGACTTGCGCCACCCTGTGCTGCGCCTTCAGACGCGTATAGAGGGCGTGCGATTCGTTGAGTCGCGAGAGCATGTCACGGTGTCGTTTCTGCGTCCAATACAGCTCGGCCAGCTGCTCCGCTACGTCGGCCTTGAGCAGGAGATCTTCGCTCTCCTCGGCGCATTCAGCCGCTCGCCCCAGGTACTCCGCCGCACGCACGTAGTCTTCCCTCTCGCGCGCGATCACTCCCACATGCCTGAACACCTCTCCACGCCACGCGGGAGAGATCTCGCCGGTCAGCTCCAGCAGCGGCTCAGATCGCGCCATGGCCTCGTCGAAGCGGCCGGTGGCGATGCACAGCTGCACCTGATTGAGCGCGACGTTCAGCTCGTTCGTGTGGTCGTGCTCTTCTCCGAATGCCAGCGCCGCTTCGGTGTACGCCGCCTCGGCGAGCTCGAGCTCGCCCAGATCCGTGTAGGCGAGGCCCATGTTGTTCAGAACCTGTGCCTCCTGATCGCGCGTGCCAAGCGCCCTGTAGCCGTTGCGGCTCAGCGTGAACGCCTCGAGAGCTCCGCGCGCGTCCCCGCGTATACTGGCGACCGTGCCGAGGTTCTGGTCGATCATGGCCATCGCCTCCGAATCACCAGTCGACTGGGCGGTCGTCCGCGCCTCCTTGTACATCGCCTCGGCGCCGTCGAGATCGCCACCGGTCTGATGGACGATCGCCACGACGTTGAGCGCCTGAGCGAGAGCGGAGCGAGACCCAGCCTGCGTCGCGGCAGCTACCGCGGCTTCGAGGACGTCGATCGCTGCGCCGCGATTCCCCTGCTCGAGGTATGCTCTTCCGAGCCACCTCAGAGCAGCAAGCCTGATGTGAATGTGCGCCGACGGATCTCGTACGAGAATCTCGTAGCGACTCGATGCCTCGCTCCATCTTCCATCGCGCTCCGCCAATTTTGCTTCGTCGATGAGCGCCTGTACCGCCGGTGACTCTTCCTTTGCCGCCTGGTTCCCTCGAGTTGGCGGCAGACTCATGACGACGCGAGTATGGTGCGCCGGACGGTGCCCTCGTCGCGCAGCTTTCTCATCAGCGTCGGCCTCGAGATTCCGAGTATTCGCGCGGCGGCGCTGAGATTCCCACCTGTTGCGCCGATGGTGATGTGTATCGCTTCATCGACGATCGCCTGCAGCGATTTTCCCTCGAGCGGGATGTGGATCATTGTCCCGCCCGGCGTCTCGACGAGTGGCACGAACGAACGTCGCTGCAGTGAGAAATGGTGCGGCTGGATGACGTCGCCGGTGCACACGACGACCGCCCGCTCGATCACGTTCTTCAGCTCGCGAATGTTCCCCGGCCAGCGGTGCCTCGCAAGCGCGTTGACCGAGTCCGGCGCGAGGCGGAGGTTCGTCCTGCCTTCGCTCTCCGCGTGGCGCCTGACGAAGTACTCCGCGAGAATCGGAATGTCCCCCTCCCGCTCGCGAAGCGCCGGCAGCTCCAGCCGCGCCACGTTGAGGCGGTAGAAGAGATCCGCGCGGAAGCGGTTCTCGGCGACGGCGGTCTCGAGCGAGAAGTTCGTGCCCGCGACGATGCGCGCGGCGAGCGTGCGCTCTTCCGATCCACCGAGGCGGCGAAAGCGTCTGTCTTCGACGACGCGAAGGAGCTTCGCCTGGAGCTTGAGGGGGAGCTCGCCGACCTCGTCCAGAAACACGGTGCCGGCGCCCGCGACTTCGAACAGGCCCCGCTTGAGAGTTCTCGCATCGGTGAAGGCGCCCGGCTCGTGACCGAACAGCTCGCTCTCGAGTAGCGTTTCCGGTATGGCCGCGCAGTTTATCGCCACGAACGGCTCGGTCGCGCGCGAGCTCTCGGAGTGAATGCCCCGGGCGAAGAGCTCCTTTCCGGTACCGGTCTCGCCTACGAGCAGGACGGTTACGCTGCGGCTCGTCGCCACCTGGGTAGCTAGTGCGATAACCTCGCGGACGGCCGCGCTCTCACCAATTACGTGGGAGTTCCAGCGGTCAGTCGAGGAATTCTGCGATCGCGCTGAAATGGTTGCACCGATCCTTTGTCGCACGGGCGAAGCACTGCCCGGGCGAGTGAGTTAGAGCTGACAGAGCCGAAATGCCCCGGAATAGCTCATCCGGCGGCGCTGTCTGGGAGACGAGGAAATGGGGCTCTAAGTCACTCTTTCTTCAGCGTTTACGCACTGGCCCCTGGAGGCTGGGGGTCTGGGGGGGCTGAGAACCCCTTCACGGGATCTCTGGGCCCGCCCTCGCCAAGCGAAGCGAGGAGGGCTGTGATCTGCGCGGCCTCATGGAGCGCGCCGACGTCCTGGAAGGACTCTGCCGCCTCCTGCCACGCCAGCCGGGCGTCTGCCGAGTTTCCCAGAGCCCGGGAAGTCTGACCGAATTCGCGGAGCATTTCCGCCTGAAGCAGGCGGTCCTCGAGACCCTCTGCCTCGTAGATCCCGATCCTCAGGGTCGCGATACTTTCGGCGAAAGCTCCTCTCTCGCGCTCGATCCGCGCGCGGCACTTGAGGACACCGGCGATCGTCAGATGGTCGTCGCGCCTTCGTGCTTCATCGAGAGCGCGCGCGCATGCTTTCTCGGCGAGATCCAGCTTGCCTATCGCTATCCACACCTCGGCCAGGTTGAGAGTGAGGATGCTCGCGACCTGGGTATCGTTGCGGTCCTTGGCGATGCCGAGCCCTCGCTCGAACGTCTCGACCGCGCGCTGATAGTGGCCGAGCTGGGTGTAAAGCATCCCGAGGTTGTTCAGAACCCACGACACCGCCTGATCGTCGTTCGCCCGCTCGAAGGCAGTCAGACTGCTCGAATAGCGTGCCTCAGCCGCGGCGTAGTTGCCGCGAATGTTCATGAGGACGCCCCGGTTCTGCTCGATCATGCCTAGCAGTCTGACGTCTCCGGCCCTGTCGGCGAGCTCGGAAGCGTGGGCGTAGTGCGCCTCCGTCTCCATCAGGTCGCCGCGGCGCTGCGCGACGATTGCGAGGCAATTGAATACGTGCGCCTTGGCGACGACGGAGCCCACGCGCTCGGCGTGAATGAGGCTCTGCGTGTAACAGCGGTACGCTGCCTGGGTTTCACCCTGCTCGCGGTAAACCGTCCCCTTCCACCTCAGGACGTCCGCCAGAAAGGGCGAATCCTTTTCATCCTCGATCAACGCTATTGCGTCATCGAAGAGGCCAATGGACCGCGCGGTTTGACCCTGCTGTTCCGCGCCGCGCGCAAGCTCGACCAGCTTGCGCGCTTTGTCTAGATCAGTCTGCGGCATGGCAATGATAGACAGTGGCTTGCGTCATTCGTGCCCCTCGCCCGAACCGGCGTGTGAACGATGTGAAGACGACTGATTCCCGAATTAGTCTTCTATTAGAGCCCAGGCACCGGAGATCAGAATGTAGCGAGAGAAGTGATTGAGGGTCCAGATGTGGGTCTGGGCGACTGGCTCAGCCCCGTAGAACAGAGTGGTCGCCGCCTGGAGCTCGACCGGTGAAGCCGAACCGTCAGATTCGATCCGGTAGTTGGCGTCCGCGAGATATGCCGCGCGGACGGCATTGCCAGACCAGGTCCCGTATGTGGCCGTGTTCGTAAGATCCTGAACGGCAGTCACCGGCTTCAGGAAGCGAAGGCCGTGCGGCCGCATTTCGTAGACTACATGCGGACCCGCCATGGCTGTGACTGTGATCGTCGTCGGCGCAGCCAGCGCGCCTTGAGGAATCGTCATCGAAAAGTCTGCACCGGGGAGGGACAACGTTCCGCCGGAAGGCCCGACGAGCGCCGAAACGCTCTGCTCCATTCTCACGTGAGCGGGGCCCCATCTCACGGCTTTCGCCTTCGTTCCCTTCGCCATGATGGCGAATGACGCCCCGACGCTCAGCGTCGGCGGGGAAAGCCTGGAAGAACCGGAAATCTGCGGACTTGTGGAGCCTGTGTAGTCGCAAGAGACACTCGCGATAGCGCTCACAGCTAGGGCGAGGCAACGAAGTGCTCGTGAAGGAAACATGGTGACACCTCGAATTGGAGAAGCTGTTTCGAGGTTATTGGTGGCATAGGGCGTGCCCTCGCTAAGTCGTTGTCACTCAATCGGTTGGAATTTCGCGGCCGCACAAATGTATCGTTTTGGTGTAACGTCCCGTTACGCCCGAGCCATTTGGTTAC
>CAYMKQ010000022.1:0-3244 GCA_964391175.1 uncultured Gemmatimonadaceae bacterium
TCACGGGCGATGGCCTGCCTGAGATTCTGCTCACGTCGAACCTGGGCGGCAACAAGCTCTACCTAAATGAGAGTGGGTATCGTTTCCGCGATATCACCGAGGAGGCGGGGGTGGAAGGGAAAGGCTTCTGGGCTACCGGAGCCACCTTCGCCGACGTGAACGGCGATGGCCTGCTCGACATCTACATCTGTTACGCCGGGAACGTGGCCGGCGAGCGCCGGGCCAACGAGCTCTACATCAACAACGGGCTCAACAAGGACGGCGTGCCCACCTTCACTGAAGCGGCGCACGCGTACGGCATCGCGGACGAGGGCTACTCCACACACGCGGCCTTCTTCGACTACGACCGCGACGGGGATCTCGACCTCTATGTGTTGAACAACTCGTTCCGGCCCGCCGCGAGCTTCGGGCTACGCAACATCCGCCACATCCGCAACAAGGATGGCGGACATAAGCTCTATCGGAATGACGGCCGTCGCTTCACGGACGTGAGTGAGAAGGCCGGTATTTACGGGAGCGAGATCGGCTTCGGCCTGGGCGTCGCCGTCGGGGATGTCGATCGCGATGGCTGGCCGGACATCTACGTCTCCAACGATTTCTTCGAGCGGGACTATCTCTACATCAACAGGAGAGATGGAACGTTTGTCGAGGATATCGAGCGGCAGATGCCATCGATCAGCTACTCGTCGATGGGACTCGACATGGCCGACATGAACAACGACGGCTGGCTCGACATCTACGTGACCGACATGCTGCCGGAGGACGAGTACCGCCTCAAAACGACAGGCTCGTTCGAGGGCTGGGATGTCTATCAGACGAAGCTGAAGAACGACTACCACCACCAGTTCACACGCAACATGCTCCACCTGAACAACGCGAACGGTACGTTCAGCGAGATCGGTCAGCTGGCCGGCGTGGCGCGAACGGACTGGAGCTGGAGCGCGCTCATCGCCGACTTCGACCTCGATGGGTACAAGGACATCCACGTCACCAACGGAATGGCGAAGGATGTGACGTCGCAGGACTACATCGCGTTCCTCGCGAATGACGAGACGATGGCAGCGGCTGCCCGGGCCAAACGGGTTGATTTCCTCGGACTCGTAAAGGCGATGAGCTCGACCAAGCTTCCCGATTATGGCTTTCGGAACAGGGGCGACCTGACCTTCTCGAACGAGAGCGCCGCCTGGGGCCTCGACACGCCGGCGTTCTCCAATGGCGCCGCCTATGGCGATCTCGACGGCGACGGCGCCCTCGACCTGGTGATCAACAACGTCAACGACGAAGCCTTCATCTATCGGAACGACGCCCGCACGCTGTCAAAGAACGGGTATCTCCAGATAAAGCTGGAAGGTGAAGGCGCGAACCGGTTCGCCATCGGGGCCAAGGTGACGCTGCGCGGCGGAGGAAGGCTTTTCTTTCAGGAGCTGATGCCCTCCCGAGGGTTTCAGTCGAGCGTGGACTACGTCCTGACGTTCGGGATCGGCCAGCTCGGGAAGATCGACTCGGTCGTGGTCGAGTGGCCCGACGGGCGAACGAGCATCAGAAAGGACGTCGCGCCCAACCAGCGCCTGGTCATTCGACAAGCGACCGCGGGGGGCGCGGGGAGCGCACCGGAACTCCCAGAGCCGCGGGAGGCACTGTCCATCCGGCGACTCCCAGAGTCGCGAGGCGCACTGTCCATGCGGCCGATCTTCACCGATGTCACGGAGCGGGCCGCGCTCGGATTCGTGCACCGCGAGAATGCGTTCGTGGATTTCGACCGCGAGCGGCTCATCCCCAAGCTGCTTTCGACTGAAGGGCCGTACATGGCCGTGGCCGATGTGAACGGCGACGGACTGACCGACGCATTCATCGGCGGGGCGAAGGATCAGGCGGGTCAGCTGTTGATTCAGCAGCGCGATGGCAGATTCATCGCCACCAACCAGAGCGTCTTCGAGCAGGACAAGATCTCGGAGGATCTGGGCGCCGTTTTCTTCGACGCCAACGGAGACGGCTTTCCCGATCTCTACGTCGTGAGCGGCGGCAACGAGTTCTCCGATCTGGCGCCCGCGCTACAGGACCGGCTGTACCTGAACGACGGGAGGGGAAACTTCCGGAAGACCGTCGGCAATCTTCCCGCCGAGAGCATCAGCGGATCGCGCGTCGCGGCGGCTGACTTCGACAGCGATGGCGACATCGATCTGTTCGTGGGAGGCCGTGTGGTTCCCGGCCGCTACGGCATCAATCCGACGAGCATGCTCCTCAGGAACGACGGACGGGGCCGCTTCACCGATGTCACAAGGCAACTGGCGCCCGAGTTGGCGAACGTCGGAATGGTGACGGATGCGCTCTGGCAGGATGTGAACGGAGACGGACGGGTAGATCTCGTGGTCGTGGGCGAGTGGATGCCGGTCACCATTTTCCGCAACAGAGGCAACGGCCGACTCGAGCGCGTTACTACGCCGGGACTCGAGAAGAGCCACGGCTGGTGGAACCGGATCGTCGCCGGGGACTTCACCGGAGACGGGCGCGTGGATTTCGTGATCGGAAACCTGGGGCTCAACACGCGCCTCCAGGCGAGCGCGAGCGAGCCGGCGACCATGCACGTGAAGGACTTCGACAACAACGGCTTCGTCAAGCAGATCATCTCCTATTACAACCAGGGGCGGAGTTATCCGCTTCCGCTGCGCGACGATCTGATCAAGGCGCTGCCGTTCCTCAAGGCGCGCTACCTCAACTACGAGAAGTACGCGCGGCAGACGATAACGGACATCTTCCCGCCCGCTGATCTAGCCGATGCGGTGCTCAAGCAGGCGTATACGTTCGAGACGGCGCTGGCAAGGAATAACGGCGACGGCTCGTTCACGCTCCTTCCGCTGCCCCACGAAGCGCAGTTTGCCCCGGTGTACGGTATTCTCGCCAACGACTTCGACCGGGATGGAAAGCTGGACCTGTTGCTGGCCGGAAATTTCGATGGCGTGAAGCCGGAGATCGGGCGCATGAGCGCGGGATACGGCCTGTTCTTGCGCGGGGACGGGAAGGGGAAGTTCGCTCCCGTTCGGTCGCTCGACAGCGGCTTCTCCGTCACAGGACAGGCGCGCGACATTCAACGGGTCCGCACTGGGCAGGGAGAGTTGTACGTGGTTACGCGTAATAATGATCGGCCTGTCGTATTCAGGTCTGGCGATTCAAGGAATCGGCGATGATGGGCTCGGGGGTGATTACAGGGGGTGCAAGTGATGTGGGTCAGTTTCAACCTAGAACG
>CAYMKQ010000022.1:3344-29447 GCA_964391175.1 uncultured Gemmatimonadaceae bacterium
CTCGGGGGTGATTACAGGGGGTGCAAGTGATGTGGGTCAGTTTCAACCTAGAACGACGCAGATGCGAGAGGACAGAGGCATAGGCGCGAGTTGCGAGAGTCACACTGGTCTCGCAACTCGAAACTCTGCTTCTGTCCTCCCGCATCTGTGTCGTTCTCGGTTGACTTTTGCGTTGGCGGGGATGGTGTCGCTGGGATGCGGGCAGCGCGACGATTCCACCACGTCCGACGCCGAGCTGCTGCACACCGCGATGCATCAGCTCACCGGCGTCATCGTTTACGACATCTTCAGCCCGCCGCAGTCGAGCCGCGTATACGCATACGCGAGCACGGCGGCGTACGAGACTCTCCGGCACGGTCACCCCGAGTACAAAACGCTCGCCGGACAGGTGAACGGTCTGACGCCCGTGCCGGCTCCGGAGCCCGACTCGCAGTACAACCTGTCGCTCGCCGGCGTGCACGCGTTCATGACGGTGGCGAAGACGCTCACCTTCTCGCGGGTGCGGATGGATTCGCTGCGTCTCGCCATGGACGAGCGGTTCAGGAGCAGGGGAATTCCGGAGCCAGTGTTCAAGCGATCCATCGTCTACGGCGAGCGGGTGGCCGAGCACATCCTTGCCTGGGCGACGAAGGATAATTTCCCTCAGACGAGGGGCTACCCGAAGTTCACGGTCACCTCCGCACCGGGTCAGTGGGTGCCAACACCGCCCGCGTATATCGACGCGATCGAGCCCAACTGGACAAAACTGCGTCCGTTCGTGATGGACTCATCGAGCCAGTTCCGGCCCAAGCCTCCGATCGCATTCGATACCGCGGCAGGCAGTCCGTTCTTCAGACAGGTGAAGGAAGTCTACGACACGGGTCAGCAGCTTTCGGACATACAGCGCGAGATTGCCGGCTTCTGGGACTGCAACCCTTACGTAATGCACGTGCGGGGGCATGCGATGTTCGCCACCAAGAAGATCACACCCGGTGGTCACTGGATGGGAATTACTGCTATCGCGGCTCGAAAATCCCGCGCCGATCTGATGCAGTCGTCCGAAGCCTACGCGCGGACGGCCATCGCTCTCGCCGACGCGTTCATCAGCAGCTGGGACGAGAAATACAGAAGCAACTTGGTGCGGCCCGAGACGGTGATCAATGCCTATATCGACGAGCGGTGGGAGCCACTTCTGCAGACGCCGCCTTTCCCCGAGTACACGAGCGGTCACAGCGTCATCTCGACCGCGGCGGCGGAGGTGCTGACCGATCAGTTCGGCGATGGGTTGGCCTTCACCGATAGCACCGAACTGGAGTATGGTCTGCCGATCCGGTCCTTCACTTCATTCAGGCAAGCGGCCGCCGAGGCTGCGATCAGCCGCCTCTATGGCGGGATCCACTACCGGATGGCGATCGACGAAGGGATAACTCAGGGACGCAAGGTAGGTGAGCTCGTCGTCCGGCGGGTGAATACTCGCCGACGGGACGCCGAGCGGAAAGGGAATGTCGATAGCGTCCACCGGCGTGTGTCAGCCGGTCTTTCTGCTCACTGATCCGGCCGCTTCGTCTTGATCAGGATCACGCCGTTAGCGCCTCGCAGACCATACATTGTCGTGCTGATGGCGTCCTTCAACACTTCAATAGATGCAATGTCGGCCGGTACGATGCCGGTCAGGCTGCCATAGGGTCCGGCCTGAATGGGGATGCCGTCCAATACATACAGCGGCTCGTTACTCCCCTCTATTGAAGTGGTGCCGCGGATGCGAACCGAGATTCCGCCGTCGGCGGTGCGTGTAACCCAGACCCCGGGGAATTTGGCCGTCAAGATCTGTTCGAAAGGCGCGGCGGGAGTGCGCTGAATGTCTTCCGCCGTCACGGTCGTTCCGGAGGGCGGATTCCGTGGCGCGGGATTCACAGTTTCACCCGGGATCGTTCTCGCTGGCGCGCACGCGGAAGCGAGTCCGACAAGCAGACCGAAGGATACCAGGGCACGGGCTATAGACTTCATCATCGGAGAATCGAGATGCACACCGGTATTCGCTGCATAATTCGCTCCCTCGCGTTCGGCGCCATCTGTACCGCGCTCGCCGGGGCTGTCGCTCCTGCCTATGGCCAGGGTGGGATCGCCGGGCTGCGCGTCGCTTCTCCCGATCGCCGGAACACCGTATTTGTAGAAGTCCGGGACGGCAACCTTTACTACAGCCTTCAACGGGACGGGCGGCCAGTTATCCTGCCCTCCCGACTCGGCTTCGAGTTTCGCGGGGCGAGAGCACTCGGCGATAGTCTGCGACTGGTGAACAGCACCAGGAACACGGTGGACAACACCTGGACGCAGCCGTGGGGAGAGGTGGCGCGCGTGCGCGACCACCACAACGAGCTGAAGGTTTCCGTCGCTGAAACGGCGGCACCAGGCAGGAGATTCGATGTCGTGTTTCGCGCCTTCAACGACGGCATCGGCTTCCGCTATGAAGTTCCCGCCCAGCCCGCGCTCGGGGAGTTCGTAATCACCGAAGAGCTCACTCAGTTCACTTTCGCGGACGACGCACGCGCCTGGTACATCCCGTCCAACGTGCCGCGACTGGATCGTTCCGAGATGCTTTACGCGTCGTCGCCCGTGAGCGTCATCGACAGCATCCAGACGCCGCTGACGATGGAGACGCGGGACGGCAAGACGTTCATCGTCATTCACGAGGCGAACCTCGTGGACTACGCGCGGATGAATCTGGCGGGCAGGCCGTCGGAAAATCGGACGTTGCGGGCAGCATTGGCCCCGCTTTCCGGCGGCGACAAGGTCCGCGGCCGCACACCCTTCAATACGCCGTGGCGGACGATACAACTCGCTGACCGTGCAGGGGATCTCGCGCCGTCGGTGCTCGGACTAAACCTGAATCCGCCGAACGTTCTCTCCGACGTGAGCTGGATCAAGCCGATGAAGTACGTCGGCATCTGGTGGGGAATGCACATCAATACGATGACGTGGAGCTCCGGGCCGAAACACGGCGCAACGACGGCGAATACGAGGCGCTACATCGATTTCGCGGCGGCCAACGGAATCGGAGGCGTTCTCGTGGAGGGCTGGAACACCGGGTGGGACGGGGACTGGATCCAGAACAGGAACGCATTCTCATTCACGCAGGCTTATCCGGATTACGACCTCAGGGGACTCGCCGCCTACGCAAAGCAAAAGGGCGTGAAGCTGATCGCACATAACGAGACGTCGGGCGGAATCCAGAATTACGAGCGGCAGATGGAGGAGGCGTTCGCACTTTACCAGTCGCTCGGAATTGACGCGATCAAATCGGGCTACGTGACTGACACGACGGCGGAAGGGCACTCGCACCACTCGCAGTTCATGGTCAACCATTATCGCAAGGTGATCGAGACGGCGGCGAAGTATCACATCATGCTCGACGTCCACGAGCCGATCCACGACACGGGAGAGCGCCGCACCTGGCCGAATATGATGAGCCGGGAAGGAGCGCGGGGGCAGGAGTACAACGCGTGGGGTGGAGAGGGCGGCAATCCCCCGGAGCACGAGACCATCCTCTTTTTCACACGCCTGCTCGCCGGACCGATGGACTTTACGCCCGGCGTGTTCGACATCCTGATCGAGCGCGGGACGGGAAGACCGCGACGGCCCGACGAGTCGCGCATCAGGACCACGCTTGCCAAGCAGCTGGCTCTCTATATCGTGCTCTACTCGCCGCTGCAGATGGCGGCGGACCTGCCGGAGAACTACGAGCGCCAGCCGGCGTTTCAGTTCATCCGCGATGTAGCCGTCGATTGGGACGAGAGCCGCGTGCTGGAGGGGAAGATCGGCGACTACGTGGTCGTGGCGCGCAAGGCACGCAACAGCCCGGAATGGTTCCTGGGCGCGATCACGGACGAGGAAGGGCGCACCTTCGACATCCCGCTCTCGTTTCTGCCGAAGGGTGGAAGCTACGTGGCCGAGGTCTATGCGGATGGACCGGGGGCGCACTGGCTGACGAATCCGCTGCCGGTCACCATCTCGCGGCGCACGGTCAATGCGAATTCACGCTTGCGTGTAGCGCTGGCGCCCGGGGGCGGGCAGGCGGTTCGGATTCGGCCGGCGAGATGAGGAACTGGTTACGGGGGCTCGTACGGGGGATGCAAGTTTTGAGTGGACAGTTTTGAGTTGTCAGTGTGTCAGTGGTTGTCAGTGGTCGGCGCGGCCAACTGGTAACCACTGATAACTGACAACTAACCAACTGACAACTCAAGACTTGCATCCGCTCCGCCCAACCCCGAACTCTCCCCTGAGCGACGCATTACGAATGCCTCGATCAACTTTGTTGGGAGCTGTCGCGGCGCTGCTTAGCCTCGGGTGCCGCGACGAAAAAGGCTCTCCACCTCTTTTCGAGCTTCTGTCTCCGCAGTCTACCGGCGTCAACTTCGTCAACGAGCTGCCGGAGACAGCGGACTTCAACATTCTCAACTACCTGTACTACTACAACGGCGGCGGTGTCGCGGCGGGCGACATCGATGGCGATGGGCTCCCTGACCTGTACTTCACGTCGAACCTCGGGCCCGACCGGCTCTATCTCAACAAGGGGAACTACAAGTTCGAGGATATCACCGAACGGGCCGGCGTCGCGGACTCCGTCGGCTGGAAGACCGGCGTCACGATGGCCGACGTCAACGGTGACGGGCACCTCGACATCTACGTCTCGGCCGTCAGCTATCTCACAATGAACGGGCGCAATCTCCTCTATATCAACAACGGAGATCGCACCTTCACCGACCGGACAACCGAATACGGCCTGGATCACGCCGGCTATTCCACGCAGGCGGTCTTCTTCGACTACGACGGGGACGGCGACCTGGACATGTACCTTCTGAATAATTCCACCCACACCGAGCGCGGGGTCAGCTCGCGCCCGCAGCGGTATCCGCGCCACCCCCGCGCGGGGGACCGCCTTTTCAGAAATGACGGAAACCGCTTTGTCGATGTGAGCGAGAAAGCCAGCATCTACGGGGGCGTGGAAGGCTATGGCCTGGGCGTCGTCGCCAGCGATCTGAACCTCGATGGGTGCCCAGACCTGTTCGTCGCCAACGACTTTCAGGAGAACGACTTCCTCTATATCAACAACTGCGACGGCACTTTCACCGAGTCCATTGCGAGCGCGATCGGGCACACCAGCCGCTTCTCGATGGGAGTCGACGCCGCCGACTTCAACAACGATGGCAAGCCGGACCTGATGGTCCTCGACATGCTTCCGGACCGCGAGGAGATCCTCAAGACCTCCGCCAACGCCGAGAGCTTCAACATCTACAACCTGAAGCTGAAGGCGGGGTATTGGCCGCAGTACGCGCGCAACACGCTCCAGCTGAATCGCGGCAACGGGCGCTTCAGCGAGATCGGCTATCTGGCCGGCGTATACGCGACGGACTGGAGCTGGGCACCACTCTTCGCCGATCTGGACAACGACGGCGACAAGGATCTCTTCATCACCAACGGCATTTATCGCCGGCCGAACGACCTCGACTACATCAACTATGTCGGCAACGACGCGGTTCAGGCCTCGCTGGCCAAGGGCATCACCGAGGAGAATCTCACGCTGCTCGGGAAGATGCCGCGGGTCCCGCTTGCCAAATACGCGTATCGCAACAACGGGGATCTCACCTTCACCAGCATGGCGGAGGCATGGGGACTGGCGCAGCCGGGCTTCTCCAATGGCGCCGTCTACGCCGATCTAAACAACAGCGGTGCGCTCGATCTGGTGGTGAATAACGTCAACGCGCCGGCCTCGATCTACAGGAACCGCGCGCGGGCGGACACCGGCAACCACTATCTGACAGTGATTCTTCGCGGATCGGGATCGAACACGGCCGGCATTGGCGCGAAGGTCATGATCCGCCACGGCGGCAGGATGCAAATGGTCGAGCAGATGCCGACGCGGGGCTTCCAGTCTTCCGTCGATCCCCGTCCGCACTTCGGCCTGGGTCCGTCCGCGCGGATCGACTCTCTCGTCGTCGTCTGGCCGGACCGTCGCTTTCAGGTGCTGACGAATGTCGCGGCAGACCAGATGCTCACACTCTCTCAGGGAAGCGCCTCCGGGAAGTACGACTATCAGCAGCCGCCTACGACGAAGCCGCTGTTCGAGGATGTGACGAGCAGAGTGGGAGTCGACTACAAGCATGACGAGAACGATTTCTTCGACTACAACCGCGAGCCGCTCATGCCGCACCTGCTCTCGACGGAGGGACCCGCGCTCGCCGTGGGCGACGTGAACGGCGATGGGCTGGATGACATTTACGTTGGAGGCGCCAAGTGGCAGGCTGGACGATTGCTGATTCAGAGCGGGAACGGGGGGGGGCAATTTCGCGCGGGCAGCGAGCGCGTATTCGGCGCCGACAGTCTTTCGGAAGACGTTGACGCCACCTTCTTCGATGCCAATGGCGACGGCCATCTGGATCTCTACGTCGTGAGCGGCGGCAACGAGTTCTGGGGGAACGAGGAGGCGCTGCGTGACCGGCTCTATATCAATGACGGGCGCGGCAACTTCCGGCGGGCTCGAGATGCGCTCCCTGATTTCTTCGAGAATGGCTCCTGCGTGACGGCGGGCGATTTTGACGGCGACGGCGATCTCGACCTGTTCGTCGGAGCCCGCGTCGTCTCACGGAGCTACGGGGCCACGCCGAAGAGCCATCTCCTTCAGAACGACGGCAACGGTCGTTTCAGCGACGTCACCTCTCAGAAGAGCGACGCCCTCTCGGAAGCGGGAATGGTTTCGTCGGCTGCATGGCTCGATTACGACGGCGACAGGCAGCTCGACCTTATCGTGGTCGGAGAATGGATGCCGGTGCGCGTCTTCCGACAGCAGAACGGCCGGTTCGTGGACCGGACCGCCGAGGCGGGTTTGTCGGGAACGAACGGGTGGTGGAACACGGTTGCGGCGGTTGATCTGAACAAGGACGGGCGCAAGGATCTCGTTCTCGGAAACCTCGGGCTCAACTCCTACATCCGCGCATCGCCCGACGAGCCCGCGCGATTGTATGTCCGGGATTTCTACGAGAACGGCTCGGTGGAGCAGATTCTCACCTTCTACAAGCACGGTGTGAGCTATCCGCTCGCGGGCAGGGACGAGCTGGTGCGTCTGATGCCCCAGCTGCGCAGCAAGTACGTCGCATATTCCAGCTTTGGCGCCAGCCGCATCGAGGACATTTTTCCCGAGTCGGAGCTGAGCAAGGCGAAAGTGCTCGAAGCGCGCCAGTTCGCGAGCTCCGTGGCGATGAACAACGGCAACGGCACCTTCAATCTCCAGCCTCTTCCGATCGAAGCCCAGTTCGCGCCGATTTACGCCGTGCTGGCGGGTGACTACGACGGTGACGGACACGTGGATCTTCTCGTCGCCGGCAACTTTTATGGCGTCACGCCCATGCGGGGCCGGTACGATGCCAGCCATGGCCTCTTGCTTCGCGGCAATGGAAATGGTCGTTTTGAGCCGGTCGTAATGGAGGAAAGCAACCTCGTGATCGAGGGCCAGGTGCGCAACATGGGGCTGCTGCGCCGTGAAGCGGGCGACCGACTGATCGTGGTAGCCCGAAACGACGACAAGCTCGCGTTTTTTCGTCCACTCCTCACTGACCGAACGCCATGACGAACCTGACCTTGATCGATTTCCTCGTGATCGCCGCGTACTTCATTGTGGTATTGGTGATTGCTTTCTGGGCGGCGCGTCGCGAGAAGCAGGTGAGCTCGGACTACTTCCTGGCGGGGCGAAACGTAGGTTGGCTCGCGGTCGGTGCCAGCCTGTTCGCATCCAATATCGGGAGCGAGCACCTGGTGGGCCTCGCAGGTACGGGCGCCGCAAGCGGTCTCGCCGTGGGTCACTTCGAGCTGCTGGCCAGCTTCATCCTGTTGATCCTGGGCTGGCTGTTCGTGCCCTTCTATCTGCGCAGCGGCGTCTACACGATGCCGGAGTTTCTGGAGCGCCGGTACAATTCCGCGTCCCGCGCGTATTTCACATGGGTCTCCATCGTGGGGTATGTGCTCACCAAGATCAGCGTCACACTGTTCGCGGGGGGCATCGTGATGCGCGCCGTGACGGGGCTCGACTTCTGGACGAGCGCGGTGATCCTCATCGTCATCACCGGGTTGTACACCGTTTTCGGCGGGCTGCGCGCTGTGATCTACACTGAGGTCATGCAGACACTCGTGCTGATCCTCGGCTCCGCGACGCTGATGTTCGTGGGTCTTTCGGCGGTGGGTGGGTGGTCGGGACTCGAAGCACGTCTGCCGGCCGACTACTTCTCGATGTGGAAGCCCTCGAGTCACCCTGATTTTCCCTGGACGGGGGTCATATTCGGAGCGCCCATCCTAGGCATCTGGTACTGGTGTACCGACCAGTACATCGTGCAGCGGGTGCTGGCAGCGCGCAACATCAAGGAGGCACGGCGCGGGACGATCTTCGCGGGCTTCCTCAAGATCCTGCCGCTGTTCATCTTCGTGCTGCCAGGAATGGTTGCCGCTGCACTCTACGCCGATGTTCGCGCCGGCAGCGCCGACTCCGCGTATCCGGTGTTGGTGACGCGTCTCCTGCCGGCGGGGGTCAAGGGACTCGTCCTCGCCGGAATGCTCGCGGCGCTCATGAGCTCGCTCGCGTCGGCCTTCAACTCCTGCTCGACACTTCTGACCTGGGATGTCTATCGCAAGTGGCGGCCTAACGCCACCGAGCAGCGGCTGGTTACCGTCGGGCGCATGACCACGATGGTGCTGGTGGTGCTGGGGCTCGCCTGGATCCCCTTCATGAAATACATCTCGCCGCAGCTCTACATCTACCTGCAGAGCGTGCAGGCTTACATCGCCCCGCCGATCGCGGCGTGCTTCCTCCTCGGAATCATGAGCCCGCGGCTGAACGGGACGGGCGCCCTCGCCGCACTGTGGACCGGTTTCGTGATCGGCTTTGCACGTCTCATCCTCGAGCTCTCGAAGGCCAGTCTGCCGAGCGGTACGCTATGGTCCTGGATCGCGGGGATCAACTTTCTTCATTTCGCGGCACTTCTCTTTGCCCTTTGCAGCGCGATCCTCATCGTGGTGAGCTTCCTGACTGCGCCCCCCGAGCCGCAGCGCGTGGCGGACCTCACACTCCAGACCGCGACAAAGGTGGTCGACGCCGAGGATACGCCCGCGGAGCGGCGGTTGACGATCGGGCTGTCGGTACTGTTGGCCGCCTGCATTGGCGCGCTGTGGATCGTGTTCCGGTGATGGGGGTGAAGCCTCCGACTTTCTCAGTCAGATGAGCCTGGTGCCCAGCGACCCTCGCGCCTGAGCTGGAAGAGGTAGCTCGCCATCGGCCCAATCACGGGGAGCAGGATGTAGTTCTGAATCCGCCCGTCCGATCCCACACGCAGCCGCGCGGCGGATCGTCCACCCAAGAGAGTCTTCGGCGCGTACCGTCCCGCGCGCAACACGCGCTCTGCTGAGGAAAGCGCAACACCGGCGAGTGGCGTAGGGCCGAGGTTGACGACAACCAGGACGACGCTCCCTCCTTCCCGCCGCAGGTAAGCCGCCACCGCGTCGCTGCTGGCGCTGAGCGGGATCATCTCACCGGTCGCGATCGCCGGATTTTCGGCGCGCAGGTGGATCAAACGGCGATAGAGGTTGAGCAGCGAGGTGGGATCGGCATCCTGCGCCTGAACGTTGGCGGTGAGCGAGTCGGGTTGCAGTGACTGCCATGCGGCACCGGTCGTGAATCCCGCCGCGCGTTCGCGGCGCCAGTGCATAGGAGTACGCAAGCGCTCGTCGGGTTTGTTGCCGGTCATCCCTATCTCCTCGCCGTAATAGACAAACGGCAGTCCAGGGAGAGTGAGCAGGAGCGTCGCGGCGAGTCTGGCGCGGGCGATGTCGCCTCCGAGCCCCGTGAGCGTACGCGTCTGGTCGTGGTTGCGGAGGAAAGGCGCCCATCGGTCGGCGGGGAGAGCACGCTGGAGTCGCAGCACGGGAGGGAAGAGCTTCTTCGCCGAGCCCGTGCGCACCGCCGCGAGGATGGAGTCGGAGACCTCGAAGGCAAAGTGGGCGTCGAGCTGGTCCGGATAGTACGCGAGCATCGCTCCCGTGCTGTCCCACACCTCGCCGATGGTGAACGCGCCCGGCGCGATCGCGCGGATGTAGGCTGCGTACTCACGCAGGACGGCGTGCGTGCCGGGCGCGTGCTGGATCTTCGTGTTTTCTTCCACGAGGTGAGCGATGGCGTCGAGCCGAAAGCCATCAGCACCCATCTCCTTCAACCAGAAGCGCGCGACCTTTTTCGCCTCTTCGCGAACAGCGGGATTGTCGTAGTTCAGATCCGGCATCCCGCTCCAGAAGAAACCGTAGTAGTACTCGTCGCGCACGGGCGAGCGGTGCCAGTTGTCACCGCCCCAGGGATTTTTCACTCCGGGATGCTTCGCCGACCATTTGAACCAGTCGCGGTAGGGCGAGGTCGGATCGCGCATCGCCTGCTGAAAGAAAGGGTGCTCGCTGGAGGCGTGGTTGAGCACCATGTCCACCAGCACGCGGATGCCGCGACGATGCGCCTCGGCGACGAGCCGCTTGAAGTCCTCGTTGGTGCCGTACTCCGGATCGACGCGGTAATAGTTCGTCACGTCGTAGCCGTGATAGCTCGGTGACTCGGCGATCGGCATGAGCCAGATGCATCGCGCTCCAAGATCGCGCCGTGAGGCCGGCCTGCCGTCGTTGATGTAATCGAGCTTCTGAATCAGTCCGTTCAGATCACCAATTCCGTCGCCGTTGCTGTCGTAGAACGAGCGGACGAACACCTCATAGCAGACGGCGCCACGCTTCCACCGGTGCGCGGCGGAATCGCCAGGGGAAACCAGAGCGGCGAGCAGCGCGGCTACGCCCAGCCAAAGCATGAAGAAAAGGTAAGTCTTGCGGCCCAGCAGCGCCCGCCGTACCGTCTGCTCACTCATCCATCTCTTCACGGGTCGTTCATGAAGCCAATGTTTCTAGGCGAAGTCGAGCAAGCGACGCCTCAGGGGCCGTACTCGGGACCGATCAACGGGATGCGGGCCGCGGGTGTTCCCGTGCCGCAGATCATGCACCTGTTCGCATTCAAGCCGGATCGCACCACCCACCTCGCCGCCTTTACGCAGGGCGTCATGCGCGGCCCTTCACCTCTCCCACCAGGACTACGCGAGCTGATCGCGGCGTTTACCTCACGACGCAACGACTGTCTCTTCTGAATCGGCTCACACGCCGCGGTCGCGGCGACGCTACTCGGAGATCGCGCTATGGTCGACGCGGTGCTCGAGGATTTCCGGACGGCGCCCATCAGCGCGCGCGAGAAGGCGCTGTTCGCTTTCATCGACAGAATGAATCGCGAGTCCTTTAGTCTTCAGAAGGACGATGTACAGGCGGTGATCGATGCTGGGTGGACGCAAGAGGCGGTTTACGATGCGATCACCGTGTGCTCCCTGTTCAACTTCTACAACAAGTGGGTCGACGCTACTGGCGTGGGCGACATGCCGCCGGAAGCGTACGCGATGTCGGGCCAGCGTCTGGCAACTTTGGGTTACGTGCCGCAGCTTCCGGTGGAAGGTTCGAAGTCGGGCTGAGGGGATCCAAGTGGTGAGTTATCAGTTGGTTAGTGGGTTAGTTGTCAGTGGTTTTCAGTTGGCAGTGCGCGCTGCACTGAACTGTCAACCACTGACCAACTGACAACTCAAAACTGTCCACTCAGAACTTGCATCCCCTGTAAGCGCCCCCGTAGGCGGCCCTCGGTGAGCTTATCGATACCGAACCTTGGCCACCGCGAGCGCGCCGTTCAGCGCCACCATGCCGCTGTTGGTGAGGATGATCGGCCAGTCAGCGGTCATTGCTCCGTAAAGGATCCACAACGAGCTCGCGGTGGTCAGCAGCGCGAACATGCCGAGCGACAGGTCCCGCGTCTGCCGCGTGCGCCAGGAGCGAATGACCTGCGGCAGAAACGAGGCGACCGTGAGCAGGCCGGCGAAATAGCCGAGGTAGTGGATCATGCCGCGCCCGCAACCGCGGAGCCATCGCGGATCGTGAGCCAGTCGGTCCGTACGCGATCCCACTCCTGAATCAGCAGGCCTTGCTCCTCGAACACGAGACGGATCTGACTGGCGTCGTATCCGCCGATCTCTTCCAGCACCGGAATCAGGACGCTGAGAGCGTCGTCGCTGATGACTGTCCGTCGGGCGATCTGGGCAATGTGCCGTGCCTCCGACGCCGCGATGGTCAGTCCGTCTCCACGGTTCACGTGGAGCATGACATGGATGTCAGAGCTGCCATCACCCACGTATACCACGCGATCGGTCGGAACGCCGAGGCGAACGCGGAGGTAGTCGACCGCGGCGACTTTGCCGTATCCAGCCGGCACCTGCTCGATCGTCTCGATCTCACCAGTCTCCGCGTTGAACCCGAAGTGCGCGCCGATGATGTGATCGGGCGGAACGATTCCGTCCAGCGCGGAGTGCACTACGAGCCACGGCGCCGCCGACACGATGTAGAAGTCGAAGCGGAAGCCTTCGATTCCTTCCTTCAGGAAGTCGGCGAGTAGCGCAATGTTGCGCTTGAGACGGATGCGGTGACCCACCTCGATCAGGTCGCCGCGACGCACCCGCCGGAATTCCGGATCGTGGCGCAGCAGGTAGGTGAGCTCGGCGCCTTCCTGCACCAGGTTGAGGCTGGCCAAGCTGGCGACTTTCTCCTGGAAAGTCGGGATGCCAAGCATCTCGCTCAGCACCAGACCAGAGTCGTTGAAGCTCAACGTCTGGTCGAAGTCGCTCACTAGCAGGTAATGCTTCCTCATCAATCCTCCATTGGGCGAACGACGTGCGCGATGATCCATCGCGCGCGGCGGCCGCGGTGACGTAAACGACAACGCCCCCGCATCCAGGTGGGCGCGGGGGCGAGTGTTGACAGTAGTCGGGTACAAGCTAACCTCGTCGCCTCCGCGCGCCACGCGTCGAGCACCCGCCATTGAGGCGAATCTCGAGCATTGCGTACATGAAGCGGTGAGCGGAGAGAATCATTCGTGTTGATGTCAGTTCAAGTGCGATCGAAGCGCGCATGGCGCTGATACGCAACCTATTGCCGCCGGACTGGGATGTCAACTTTAGCGCGTCACGCTCTTGTCACGACACGGACGAACCGATGGGTCCCTCAGCCAAGGGCGGTTCCGTCCGTAAAGATCTCGCGCGCCGGCATCGGCTACATGACCGCACCCGGCGGGACGCACGGCAGCAACACCGACCCTTATGCGACGAAAGCGACACCCGACAACGACTGGGGAATTGACCCGCCGCACGTGATGCTCCTCGTGCCCGACCGGGGCGCATTGGAGGGGATACCGACCACGCGTCGGAGCGGAGGTGGAGGTCCCTGGGTGATGTGGGGCGACACACCGTACGCGCACATCATGGTCCCGGTCTCTTCGCAAAAGAAGTAAAGGCCGCAGTCCGCGCGCGGATGGAAGTCAAATCGAATTCGAGATGGACTTGTGCCGCCGTGGGCCCGTCCCCATATAACAAGCAACCCTAACCACGAGGAGTTGCCATGGATCGATCTCTTGTTAGTGCACGGCAGGCGATCGCGCGGGTGTTGAACCCCATACTTTGGGCGACGATTTGCTGCGGCATGCTCGCGGTCCCCATCAAAAGCTCGGCACAGGTAGTGACTCCCAAAACATTGCCGGTGCTCCAGAGCGGCCAGTTCGACATGTTTCCATCAGCCCGCGCCGGTATGGGCGGGGCGACCATTGCGGTTGACGACACGCTGCTCGATCCGTTCGTCAATCCGGCCAAGGCGACGCGTATTGGCGTCAGTCATATCTTTGGAGCCCCTTTCTTCCATAGTGTCTCGGGCGCCAGGGGAGGGGGACGGAGCCTCCCCGTGGGCGGCGGAGGATCGTGGGGAGCCTGGTCGGCGACGGGGCTGTTCACCTTTCAGCAGCTGGATCGTGCCGGCCCGACCTGGAACCTGTCGACCAGCGATCGGTCCGCATTCAATCAGTATGTCGCGGGGTCCATCGCTCGGCGCCTGACGCCGTCCACCAGCGTCGGGCTTGGCGTTCAGCTAGCGGCCCTCGACGCGATCGACGGCGTCGATCTGCTCTACGGGGGCAGCGATCGCATCGAGCAGTCCGGTAGCCTGGCCGATTTTCGCGTTGGCCTTACGAAAGAAGTGGGCACGGACCGTCATCTCGAGGTCATGCTGGTGCACGCACGCACCGACATGCGCCACGACGTCAGGTTTACCACGTGGCGCTGGGATCCGGTTGCCCGTCAAAACATTCAGGAGCAGCGCACCGACCGCAACGAGGATCGAACCCATATTTGGGGCCTGCACAGCGAGTACTCGCGCCCGGTAGGATCCGAAGGCTGGCATCTGGGCTGGCTCGGCACCGTGAATCGCCTGTCGCACCCCAAGATTCCCAACTACGTCATCCAAAACATCCCGCGCGATCCCGGCACCACGTACAGCTTTAACGCTGGTGTGGGAATTGGCCGCTCGGTGCGCGGAACTTCCTTCGCCGCCGATCTGATCTATGAGCCGATGTTTGCAGACACCTGGGCAGACGCGGCGAACGACACCGCCGTTGTTGGCGGCGGCGGAACGATCATGGCCGGTGCGAAGACGGTTGAAAACACCTTTCGCTTCAACAACATCAAGATGCGTCTTGGTGCTGGGCGGGATATCGTGATCGGCCGCGAGGGCAGCACAGTCTTCGGCTATCAGGTGGGACTTGGCCTGCACGCGATCAACTACCGGCTGCAACAAGCCAATCATGTGCAGCGGACCTTCCGCACGCAACGCGAAGACTGGGTAGAGTGGTCGCCGACGTTTGGCCTCCGCCTCCGCTCGCGAGACCTGGACGTGCTGTACAATTTCTCGCTCACCTGCGGCCCCGGCGCTTGCGGTCAAGAGGGCGGCCAGGTCTTCGCGAACAACCCGGGCATCGACCTCGCCGCAGTCGGAATCATCGCCGCGCCAAGCGGTGACCTTTTCATGCAAAGTGGCGCACTCAAGATCCACAAGCTCACCATCTCGCTGCCTATCCGTTAGGAAGTGGGCGAGCGAGTCGTGGGTCAGTTTCAACTGAGAACGACACAGATCCGAGAGGACAGAGGCATAGCCGCGGGTTGCGAGGATTTCTCTCGCAACTGAAAACTATGCTTCCGTCCTCTCGCATCTGTGCCGGTCTTGGTTGACGTTCACTGTCTTCACTCACTTAAGAGCTCGACCGTCCCCGCCGAACAGGTGCACTCGCTCGGCACGTATGCGAACCGTGATGCTGTCGCCAACCTCCGGAAGTCGATCGTTCGAGACCGACGCCATCAGGCGGTGGGGGCCAACATCGAAGTGAACGTGACTGGTGCCGCCAAGTCGCTCGACCAGTACAACGCGCCCCGGCACACCGTCTTCCGGCGGGCCAACTGATCGATCTTTGCTGGAATCGACGTTCAAGTCCTCGGGACGGATACCCAGCGTCACCGGCCCCGCCGACATGGCTGGTGCGATCCCTTCCCGAAGCAGTGTTACGCGCACCCCTTCGGCCATGAATACCGGCGCGCCATCCTCCGCCGCGACGCGTCCCTCCACGAAGTTCATCGGCGGCGTGCCGATGAAGCCAGCGACGAATCGGTTGACGGGAGCACGGTAGAGCTCGATCGGCCGGCCAACCTGCTGGATGCGTCCGTCGGCGAGCACGACGATGCGGTCGCCGAGTGTCATCGCTTCCACCTGATCGTGCGTGACGTAGATGGTTGTGGTCTTCAACCGTCGCTGGAGGCCGCCGATCTCGATGCGCATTTGCGCGCGAAGGCCGGCGTCGAGGTTGGACAAGGGCTCATCGAACAGAAACACCTTGGGCTCGCGCACCATCGCGCGGCCCATCGCCACCCGCTGGCGCTGTCCTCCGGATAGCTGCTTCGGCTTGCGATCGAGCAGCGGCGCGAGACCCAACATTCCCGCGGCCCACGTGACACGGCGGTCGATCTCCTGACGCGGGATTTTCCTGAGACGGAGTCCGAGCGAAAGATTCTCGCGCACCGTCATGTGGGGGTAGAGCCCGTAGTCCTGGAACACCATCGCTACGTCGCGCTCGCGCGGAGGCAACGGCGTGACGTCGCGGTCGTCGATTCTAATCGTGCCCGAGGTTACATCCTCGAGGCCGGCAACCATGCGGAGAATGGTCGATTTGCCCGAGCCCGAGCCGCCGACCAGCACCAGCAGCTCACCATCGGCTACAGTGAGATCGAAATCTTCGACTACCGTTGATTCGCCGAATATTTTGCGGACATGATCGAACGTGACTGAGGGCATTTATCGCATCCGGCCGGAGTCGCGCCGGAGATAGTTCGGGGTTGGGCGAAGGGGATTCAAGTTTTGAGTGGACAGTTTTGAGTTGTCAGTTGCTCAGTGGTTGTCAGTAAGGCGAGGGCAAGGATTTGGGTAGGGGGGCGGAGAATGGACGGCACCGATCGCCAGGCTGCGCAGAAGATGTCGGCATGCAGGACTTTCGTCGACTCTTGGTGTGGGGCAGGGCGCACGAGCTAGTGCTCGGCGTGCGACGAGCGATCCGGCGGTTTCCGCGAAGCGAACGTGGATCGCTCAAGTCCCAGATGGTCAACGCCGCCGAATCGATCGCCTTCAACATCGTCGAAGGGTGTGGAGCGAACAGCTCGAAGGAGTTCGCACGCTTTCTCGACATCAGCATCAAGTCCACCTGTGAGCTAGAGTACCAGCTCCAACTGGCAACTGACTGTGGCTTGCTTCCATGCCGCGTGTGGCGCCCCCTCTCAACCGAAACGGTAGAAATCCGCCGCATGCTTTGCGGCCTCCGCCGCAAGGTTCTTAACACCACAACTCCGCAGCAGTCACCCACTGACAACCACTGATGACTGACAACTCAAAACTGTCCACTCAAAACTTGCATCGACCGTAAATGCCCCCGATGCTTGTCATCCCTTGATGCCCGCCCCCGCCATACTCTCAATAAAATTCCTCTGCAAAAACATGTACGCAACGACAACCGGCACAACGAGAACCATGGCCGAAGCGAGCGACACGCCCACCGATCCCGCGCCTCCGCCGAGCGCAAACACCGTGAGCAGCTGCGGCAGCGTCATCAGCTGCTGGTCGCGCACTACGAGCAGAGGCCAGAGCACCTCGTTCCACGATCCCATGAAGGTGAAGATCGCGACGATGGAGAGCACCGGCTTGGAGAGCGGCCAGAAGATCGTGAAGAGAATCCGGAGCTCACTCATTCCGTCCATGCGGGCGGCGTCGATGAGCGATTGCGGGATCTGGAGAAAGAACTGTCGCATCATCAGGATCGCGGTAGCGTTGAAGAGGTACGGCACGATGAGCGCGGCATACGTGTCGATCCAGCCGATCTGAACGATGAGAGTGTAAAGAGGAATCAGAGTAAGCTGGCCGGGAACGAGCAGCACCGCGAGGGTCGCGGCGTTGAGTGCGGGACGCCCGCGGAACTGCAGGCGCGCCATCGCGTAGGCCGTCATCGACCCAAACAGGAGAACCGCGAGCGTTATCGTCGTGGCGACCAGCGTGCTGTTCAGGAGCGCGCGCCCGAACGGCGCGCGTGCCCACATGGTCCGGTAGTTGTCGAGCGTGATCTGGTCCGGGATCAAGTTCAGCGTTCCGACCTCGGCGAGAGGCTTGAATGTGCTGGATGCCATCCAGAGGAACGGATAGATGAAGGTCAGGGCGGCGAGTGTCAGCCCCGCATACAAGCCGATCCGGCGGAGCGTTTTCACAGCGCCTCGGCCTTGCCGATCACCCGGCGCTGGATGAGGACCACCGCGCCGATGATCAGCGCCAGCGCCACACCGATCGTTGCGGCGTAACCCATCTTCTGATACGCAAAGGCGTTGGTGTACAGGTAGAGCACGACCGAGTACGTGCGCCGGAGCGGACCGCCTCCGGTCATCACGTACGGCTCGATGAAGAGCTGGAAGCCGTTGATTGTCGAGAGCGTGATGACGAGAATCGTTTGCGGCAGAAGCGATGGCAGCGTCAGGTATCGGAAACGTTGCCAGGCCGATGCGCCCTCGATCTCGATCGCCTCTTGGCAACTTCGCGGGATGTACTGAAGGCCAGCCAGATAGATGATCACGTAGAAGCCGACGTTCTTCCACGTCACCATCACGGCAATCGCGGGCATCGCCGTGTTGGGATCGGTGAGCCAGGGCACGGGCGTCAATCCGATGCGGATGAGCAGCTTGTTGATCAGTCCGACGTCGGTGGCGTAGAGATTACTCCAGAGGATGGCGACCACGGCGCCGGATATCACGACGGGGAGGAAGAACGCGGCCCGCCAGAAACCGCGTAGCACCAGCTTCCGATTGAGTGCCAGTGCGAGAGCGAGCGCGGTCACGATCTGTAATGGCACGTGGATGCTGAGGAAGACGAACGTGTTCCCAACGGCGCGCCAGAAGCGCCCATCGTTCGCCAGCAGCCTCACGTTGTCGAGACCGGCGAAGGATGGAGCCGTCACCAGATCCCACTGTAGAAATACGAGCACCAGCGCGAACACGACCGGATAGGCCGCGAATACGAGCAGGAAGACGGCATATGGTGCCGCCAGCAAAGAGCCCGACCGCTGCTCAGCGCGCATTCACGATGTTCCTCGCTTCGGCGGCCACCCTGGCCAATGCCTGGCGCACCGGCACCTTTCCGTAGATGGCGGCCTCCTCGTACGCTTCCGATATGAGGTCGAATATCTCGACCACGTCAGGATCCACGTCGATGTCGCGCGTCCGCTCGACATAGGTCGCATAGGTTAAGAGCGTGGGCCAGCGTCGGAGAGAAGCCCTGAATCGAGAATCGGTCGCAAGACCGCGGCGGTACGGCAGCTGGCTGGCTTCCTCGATCAGCAGACGATCGGCTGTCGGCGATGTTAGGTACGCCACGAAGCGCGCCGCCTCGTCGGGGTGGCGCGTAGTGGAGAAGATGGCGATGCTCCGCAGATCGGCGAAGGCGAAGCGATTGTCAGGATCGGTGCCATCAGCCGCCGGTACGGGTACGACATCGTAGCGCAAGCCACGAACTTTCAGCTCGTTCAGCTCTTTCAGGAACCAGGGCCCGATGATCTTCATCGCGACGGTTCCATCAATGAATGGATCGCGCCCCAGCGCGAAGTTCGAGCGAGGCAGCACCCCTTCCGCGAATCCGCGCCGCAACAGCTCGAGCGCCGCCACCGCCGCGTCATTCTCGAACACCACCTTTCCGTCGACGACGAGTGTTCGGCCTCCGGAGCTGGCGAGATACAGCGGATAGAAATCATAGAAGCGCTCGTGCCAGGTCGTCTTGAGTGTGGCCCACATCGCCCATCGATCGAGGCGGCCGTCACCGTCGGTATCGCGGGCGAGCTTGTGCCAGGCGTTGAGTAGCTCGCTGTGCGTGCGCGGAGGGTCGACCCCGGCCGCCGCCAGCAGATCCATGTTGTACATCAGCATCTCGGGATTCGTCTTCCATGGGAAAGCGTAGATGCCGCCGTCGGGCAGACGGAGCGAGGCGAGCATCGCCGGATTCGTGCGCTCCCTGAGGCGCGCGGCCGTCGCGACGCGATTGTCCAGGCGCACGACGCCTTTGGCCCGGACCAGCCGTGCCAGCAGGGCGGACGAGACGTTCGAGCTGACGTCCGGAGTCGCTTTGGCGACGATCGCGGCGAGCAACACTTCTTCGGAGGAACGACCGGCTGGCAATGGTTGCACTCGCACCTGAACACCGGGGTTCTCCGCGTTCCACTGCGTCGCGAGCCGCATGGCGAGTCGCGTTTCGGGCGGATTTGCCGCGGGCCAGTAGGTCAACGTGATCGGAGAGACAGTCGTGTCGGCGATCTCGTGGCCGTCCAGGACGACGGCGCCATTGGCCGCGCGTCGCAGCACCAATCGCTCGGCGCCGGGACCAGCGAACTCTCGGGCGTCGGGAATACTCGCCAGTGACAACGCAGGCGCGCCGACCGCGCGATAGTTGATGTATTCCGCCGCATCGGGATTGCTCGCGACACGCTGGAGCGCCAGCAGTGCCTCGATCGTTGACTCCGCACCGGCGTTCCGATTCACACGCAGCGGTACCGGACCATCGATCCCATCGAACGTCCGGCCGGTTTTCTCGTCGTACATGCTCACGCGCGCGGGATTGGCGCCGACGAACCAGCCTGCCACCAGTCCCGCGAAAACCGCGTACTCCCGTTCACCTGTCGCGTCTGCCAACGCGAGATAGCCCTCGACGATGGGCCCGATGCCATACGCGATCTGCGGAAACCATTCCGTCGTCCCCGATGTGATCGCGGATCGCGATGAGATCGCGGATGCCACCTGTGCAGCGAGTAGAAACCGCCCCCAGAGCGCGTCCGCCTCGCGTCGGGCGGCCGTGGCGAAATCAGGACGCTTGAGGACAATCGCGGCCTCCGCGAGCGCGGTGGTCGATCGCGATCCCCATGCGTGCCACGTTGCACCGGGACGATCCACGCGCGCGCCCCACGGCGGAGTTTGCATCGAGCCCATCGAGAGAGGAACGAGAAGCGCGGCGGTTCGCTCCGCCAGCCCTGCGATTCGCGACGAGGGCTCGGCGCGTTGCAGCGCCAGCAATCCGAGCAACGCTTCCGCTGTCGCCGTTGCGGATCCACCGATGAGACGGCCGGCCTCGATCTCGCGCGCCATCCGGTTCACCGCACGGTCGAGCGCCGGCCGCACGGTCTTCAACTCGCTGGAATCACGCGGACCGAGCACACGTACCGCTTCGCCGAGCGCCCATATACTTCGCGCCGCCCAATAGGACATGCTCTTTCGGCTGCTCGCCGCGTCGCGGTTGGGCCGGCCCTGTGCGTCGATGAAGTTGACGAACTCACCGTCGCCCTGCTCCATAGCGACCACGAAGGCGAGCAGCCCAAGCGCTTCGTCACGCGCGCGCGCGTCGCCTGTCGCTTCGTATGCGCGCAGATACACTACCGCCGCGCGCGCCGCGTCGTCGAGACTTGCGATCCCCTCGTATCCGTCACGCGCCGGGGAGCCGGTCGGGCGATAGTCGGGCGCCTCCGCGTAGAGCGCGACGACGCGCACCGGTCGGCCTTTCACCACCGCGTCGAGGCCGAGGTTCTGTAGATAATCCAGACGGATGGCCAACGGCGCGGGACCCGGAGGGGACGCGAGGGTTTCAGGTTGGCGACCGCAACCGGCGAGCAGGTGGGCGACCAAAAACAAGCTTATCCGGAAATTTCTGCGAATAGGCATTCTTAACTGCAGGAAACTGCCAGGCTGCCAGCGACCCGCTGCAAGCTGCCGGCTCCCGGCCAACGACGTCGAGACTGTTCGTGTCGCCGGCACCGGATCGAACCTGTCAGCCATTGCTCGAGCTTGGCGAAACGCTTAACTCAGTCAATCGCTTGGCCCCGGCTAGTAAAAGTCCCGGCGCAGTCAGCCGGCGGCAGGCAGCGGGTGGCGGGCAGCTGGTAGCCTGGCTTTTCGCGGTTTTTCCCGGAACAACCCAAGAATAGCATCACGTTGGTCGCCGCGCGTATATCACAACGGCACGCCGCCTTGCTTCAGTTTGATTGCCTCGGCGAGCGACGCAATGAGGTCGCGTTTCCGCACGCGCGCGGCGGCCACCGAAACGTCGGCGGCGCCGTAGTAGACCAGGAGATCGTCGCCTCTCTCGACGAGTCCCTGCGGAAACACCACTCGGACCCCCGTTTTGAAATTGGCCGGGTCGACCTGGGGAATCTCGCCGTGCTCGATCTCATACGGCGCTTCCGGCGTGAGCGCGGGCGCGTCCGACACGTAAAGCACCGTCTCCGGCTTTTTGAGGTCGAGCACGCACCATCCCATCGAATAGACGTTGCCCTCTTCGATCGCAGTGGCGCCGTGAAACGGAAGGAGCCAACCGATGCTCGTGCGGATCGGCGGCGCGCCAGCACCGACGCGGGAGCTGCGCCATGTTCCCGGACGCGGCCCAACGAGCGGCACGCCGGTGTCCGGTCCCCCCCACGGCCCCCCCCATTCCGATTCGAGCGAGGACACCCTTATGCACACGATGCGCGGCATCGGGCGGTGAAGAATCACGTACTGACCATCGATCTTCTCGGGGAAGACCACGCAGTTCTTGTTCTCACCGTTGATGCGCGGTCCGTGGCGGCGGTAGCGGTTCGGGGAAAGCAGATCGTCGGTCGTGATCAGGCAGACGCGCGGACCGGCCGGCGAGTATCCCGTATAGGTGATGGCGTAACGACGTTCATCCTCGAGCCAGGTGACCCGAGCATCCTCGACGCCCCATTCCTCGTACGACTCTTCGCGCGCGATCGCCGGGCGATCCCGGATCTCGTCTATCCGCTCTCCGTCAGACGAAAGCGCGATGGCTATTGAGGACCGACGGGTATCCTCCTCGAATACACGAACGAGTAGTACGACCCTGCCGCTGGCGCGATCGACGGTTGCTCCGGGATTGAACGATCCCGTCGCTCGAGCGAAAGAGATCTGCGAAGGTCGGATCAGCGGGTTTGTGGCGAGACGCTCGAGCGGCGCAATCACGAATGGTCCCGCGAGAGCCAGCGGGCGTAGAGTCGCTCGAAGTTGGCCTCAGGCGCGCGGTAGTATTCGTCGGCGGTCACGTCCAGCACTCGGGGCACTGCCGCCCCCACTTCCGAACCAGAGCGCGCGCCGGCATCGCGACGCTTCCTGAAATTCCGGAACACCGCGGCCGCGGGCTTCTCGCTCCCGTCCGCCCGCACCAGTCCGAAGGTGCGCTCCCGTACCGCGGTCGCGAGTGGTGGCCGATCGAAGAGTCGGGAGTCGTAGTCGCCGTAGCACCAGGCGTACGCGCCAGCCGCGCCGGTGCTTGCCAATCCTTCCAGCACCGTCTCGTAGTACGCCGCCGCCTCGTCCTCGGACGCCAGGTACTGACAGCGCGGCCGTCCCAGGAAATCGTCGGTGATCGTGTGTCCGGCAGCTCCCGGCGGAGCGGTGCACAGCCCGAACTCCTGCATGAAGGGCCGCCGGCCGCGTCCCGCGAGCCCGGCCGTCAGCGCGCAGGAGAACGGCACCAGCTCCGGATCGAGAAACGAGCGCGCGGCGTCGCAGTAGAGCGGGTACGCGTGCATCACGTCCTCGTCGACGACCACGGCGAGATCGTCCACGCGCATGTTGTTGTCCGTCGTCAGCGACGGAAGGTGCGCGCCTATCTGGATCGGCGTACCGGGAGCGACGCGTCTTACCGTGTTCGCCAATAGCGACGCCCAAAGCCAGCCCGCATCTCTCGTAGGAGGCCGCTGCGCATCGTCGATCTCGTTTGCGAGATCGAACGCGCGGATCGCGTCGTCTCCCGACAGAGCGCGTGCGCACGTCTCGACCAGCAGCGACTGTGAGCGCAGGATCGTTGGATCCGAGAACAGGTCGGCGGGCCGGCCGCGCGCATCCAGCATCCAGGCCGGCCACCAGATGTGACCGCTCATGTTCACGACGATGAGCGTGGGCACGACTCTCAGCCCCGCATCCTTCGCCGCCCGGGCCACCTCCACTAGGCGAGCGACCATGTCGGCGGCCACGGTAAGCGGCTGGGGGAGGAAGTCCTGCGCCAGCGTGAACACCCGCACGACGTCGAAGCCAAGACCGGCGATCTGCGCCATCTCGTCGCGCACCTCGACGATGTCGAGCTCGCGCCACATGTACATGGCGCTTCGGCGCGGCCAGTAATTGACGCCCAGCTCGAAGGTCACGGCTCCGACAGTCCCGCTAGAATCTCCGCGAGTGAAAGGTCCGCGACGGCGATGACGGCATCGGCGGCGCCGTAATAGATGCGCACGAGGTCGCCTTCAGCGAGCAGCCCGCACGTGAACACGACGTCCCCGAAGAAGCCCTCGCGCTCGTACGCCGCCTCGGGTTTGAGGATCGGCTCGCGCGAGCGCGCCAGCACCTTGCCGGGATCGTGGAGATCCAGCAGCAGTGCGCCCAATGAGTACGCGGGCGGCGAGCCTGTCACGCCGTGATAGACCGCGAGCCACGCATCCCGATTGCCGGCGTGCACGCGGAACGGAACCGCGCCGCCGCCGATCTTTGCATCGTCCCAGCTGCCCGGACGCGCCGTCGCTACGAGGCGGTGGTTGCCCCATGAGATCAGATCCGGGGACGAGGCGACCCAGATCGAGGGCTGTCCGAGGCTCTCGGGCATCGGACGGTGGAGCGCGACGTAGCGGCCGCCGATCTTCTCAGGAAAAATCGTCACGTCGCGATTAGGGGGAGGGAAGATCACACCGTGCCTCTCGAACGTCTTGAAGTCCTTCGTGGAGGCGAGGGCTGTCGCGATACCGTGCTGGGACACGGCGGTATAGTTGATCCAGTACGTGCCATCCAGAATGGTGATCCGTGGATCCTCGATCCCGAACGCCTCGTACTGGTTGCTGGGCGAGAGGGCGGGCGCGCCCTCGACATCGAAGTGAATGCCGTCCGGCGCCCGGGCGACGCGAAGGTGCGACATCGACGTGAGCCAGGTGCTGCCTTCGGCGATCACCAGTCGTGGATCGCTTGCATCCAGCCCTTTGGTGTCCTCCATCCACCGCTTGATCTCAATGCGGCGGGTGTCGGCATTGTAGATCGGCGCGGAGATGACGCCCGGGGCGAGCTTCCGAGGAGCCTCGGATACCCGCAACAAGAGGACGGTGTCGCCGTCAAATCGTGTCACACCGGCGTTGAAGACGCCCACCACCTCCATGTCCGGCCGCAAAGCGAGGACCATGTCGGGTGTGATGATCGGATTTTCCGGGGCCCGGATAGCGTTCACACTTTACACACGGCAGAGCCGCACCGCTTCAGCGAGTGACGTGCGCGGGTCGCGCGTGGGAATGAACTCCTGAGCGACGTACCCGGAGAATCCCGTTTCCGCGATCGCCCGCATGATCGCCGGATAATTGAGCTCCTGCGACGCATCTATCTCGTGCCGTCCGGGCACTCCGGCCGTGTGATAGTGCGCTATGTGCTTGTGATTGTCGCGGATCGTGCGGATGACGTCGCCTTCCATGATCTGCATGTGGTAGATGTCATACAGCAATTTGAACCGCTCGGAGCCGATCCGCTTGACGAGCGCCACGCCCCACACGGTGCGATCGCACTGATAATCGGGGTGGTCCACCCTGGAGTTGAGCAGCTCCATGCAGAGTGTTACGCCGTGCCGCTCCGCCGCGGGGATGAGCGCGGCGAGTCCGCGCGCGCACGCATCGAGTCCTTCCTCATCACTCACCCCGTCGCGATTCCCTGAGAAGCAAATCAGGTTCGGAACCTTGGCTGCCGCGGCGAGCGGAATAGCGCTCTCGTACGCGGGAACGAGCCAGGCGTGGTGCTCGGCGCGATTGAATCCGCGTGTGAGGCGAGTGCGAGGGTCCGGAACGGTCGCGTATCCCATCGCGCAAGTGAGTCCGTAGCGGCGCGCGACAGCCCACTCGTCCGGCTCGAGCAGTTCCACCGAGTCGAGTCCCAGCTCCCGCGCCATCCGCGCGAGCTCCTCGACGGTGAGCTGGCGGTACGGCCACCGGCAAACCGAATGTCTGAACGATGCCACCAGCCGCAAATCGTCACGCGTGGCAGCGCGCGCGATCCCCGCTGAGATAAGGGCGGCGATTCCCGCGCCCGCTCCCGCCGCTCCCGCAGCTCCCGCGGAAAGGAACCGCCGCCGGTTCACCGCCCGTCTCTCACAGGTTGCGCCGATTCAGCTCGCGGACGGCGTGGTCGACCGCGCGCGCGGTGAGCGCCATGTAGGTGATCGATGGGTTCTGACAGGCGGAGCTCGTCATGCAGGCGCCATCGGTCACGTACACGTTGGCGGCATCGTGGAGCCGCCGCAGCCGGCGAGCACACCGAGTATGGTGGGCGCGGAGATCGTTCCGCCTAGCACCCAGGCCGCGCGCCGGAGAGCTTCGCGTCGGGTGATTTCGCTGGTCATGCATCCCTCCGCCGACGAGGTGCGGTGGACATCGTGTGGGCAACCTATTGTGGGCGGCACCCCACCCGCTGTCAATCCTCGTGATATCCAGAGCGTTGATCTTGTGAGATTGTAGCGCCAGGTCGTCGGACATCACAGCAGGTCAAGACCGCGAGTTAACGCCAGCTCACGCGCGCAGTCGTT
>CAYMKQ010000023.1:0-10350 GCA_964391175.1 uncultured Gemmatimonadaceae bacterium
AAGCGCCACCCGCTGCATGTTGTCGCGCACGCCCCGGTCGATGAACCGACACAGCTGATCGAGCGAGTAGTCGGCGCCCCGGCGCGACGAGTACGCGTTGAGCGGATATGTCACGCTGAGATGATTCCGTGCCCGCGTCAGGGCGACGTACATGAGGCGCCGCTCTTCCTCCGTCTCATCCTCGTCGTTCAGGCAGCGCGCGGAGGGAAACCAGCCGTCGACGGCCCAGATCACGAAGACCGCGTCCCATTCCTTTCCCTTGGCGGAATGGGCGGTGCTGAGGATCAGGCAGTCGTTCTCTTCGCGGCTCCCGCCCGCGAGATCCTGCGTCGCCTGCGGTGGCTCGAGCGCCAAGGCCGAGAGAAAGGTCGCGCGATCGGGATAGCCGGCGGCGATGGTCTGGAGCTGGTCGAGATCGGCGAGGCGGGGCTCGACGCGGTCGTAGCGCTCGCGCAGGACATCGTCGTACAGCAGCCGCACGCGCGCGATATCGGCCGCGACCTGCGCCTCATCCTGCGTGACTCCGCTGCGCAGTCCATCGAGCAACGTCACCAGCGCCGCATGCGCGGCCCGCGCCCTCGGAGGCGGGCTGTACCTGCCGAACGCGGTCGATTCCCAGGCGGCGCTGGCCATGGAATCGATCGCCGCGCGGGCGGTTGCGTCGCCGATTCCAGGAAGCAGCAGCAGCAGCCGGTACCAGCTCACCTCGTCGCGCGGATTCTCGAGGACCCGGAGAAAGGCGAGCACATCCTTCACGTGCGCGGCCTCCAGAAACTTGAGACCGCCCCACTTCTCGAAGGGAATCTTCCGATTCGTGAGCTCGATCTCGAGATCCGCGGACATGTATCCGGCCCTGAACAGCACGGCGATCTCCCGGAGCGGCGTGCCTTCCTCGTGCAGCTCGAGGATCCTGTCCACGACGAACCGGGTCTGCTGCTGCTCGTCGCGCGCGGCCACCAGCCAGGGCGTCTCGCCTCCACCTCTCTCCGTCCAGAGGTTCTTCGTGAAGCGCTCGGCGGCGCGCGAGATGAGGGTGTTGGTGACGCTCAGGATCGGCTGCGTCGAGCGGTAGTTCTGCTCGAGAGTGACGGTCGTCGCCCCCTCGAACTGCTTCGGAAAATCAAGGATGTTGCGGAAGTTCGCGCCCCGGAAGGAATAGATGCTCTGGGCATCATCACCGACGACGGTGATGTTGCTGTGACCGCGGCACATCCCGCGAAGGATCCGCGCCTGTAGAACGTTCGTGTCCTGATATTCGTCGACGAGAACGTGGTCGTACATCCCGGCGATGCGACCGGCCAGCTCCGGTGAAGCCTCGAGGAGAAGCGCCCAGAAGAGCAGAAGGTCATCGTAGTCGACGAGATTGCGCTCCTGCTTTCGCTGAGTGTAATCCGCGTAGATCTTCGCGAAGTCCTGGAGGTAGTCGACGAACTGCGGATACTCGTCGCGAACGATGTCGTCGACGGAGATGCCGGTGTTGACATGTCTCGAATAGACGTACTGGAGCGTTTCCTTTTTCGGGAAGCGCTTCGACTTCGCGGCATAACCCAGGTGCGCGCGTGAAAGCTGCATCAGGTCGGCCGAGTCGCCCTGATCCATGATCGTGAAGTCCTTCGGCAGACCGGCCGATTGGCCGTACCGGCGCAACAGCCGGTGCGCAGTGCCGTGGAAGGTTCCCCCGTGCACGCGCTTACTGCTGCCGCCGACGAGTCGCTCGGCCCGTGACAGCATCTCCTGCGCGGCGCGCCTCGTGAAAGTCAGGAGCAGAATCCTCTCGGCGGGAACGCCGCGCTCGATGAGGTGGGCCACGCGATAGACCAGCGTTCGCGTCTTGCCGGTGCCGGCTCCGGCGATGATGAGGAGCGGGCCGTCGGCGTGCGTCGCGGCCGCAGCCTGCTCTGGATTCAGCTCAGAGGAGAAATCGCGGCGCTCCGGGGCGGGTATGGACTCGAGCCGGGCGCGAGGCGGATAGACCTTGACGGTCTCGGTCATGCGACCGTTTCGAGCAGCGCCGAACGGGGAGTCGCTACCGGTGTGAGGTCGAACGCTTCCCCGAACTTTGCGGCCACGGTTTGCATCACTTCATCGGCAGCGATGCGCTCATTGCCGAGCTCGCGGCTCATCGATGTCATCACGACGCCATTGATGCCGCAGGGGACGATCAAGTCGAAGTAGGAAAGATCGGTGGTGACGTTGAGGGCGAAGCCGTGCCACGTGACCCAGTCGCGTGCGTGGACGCCGATCGAGGCGATCTTTTTTCCTCGAGTCCACACGCCCGTGTAGCCGGTGCTGCGCTCGCCCGGAATCCCATACTCGCCCAGCGTGTCGATGAGCGCCTGCTCGAGGCGCCTCAGGTACCAGTGGAGATCCTGCCGGTGCCGCTTGAGATCGATGATCGGATATCCGACGAGCTGGCCGGGCCCGTGAAACGTCACGTCGCCACCGCGCTCGACCTCGAACAGCTCCACGCCCTTGCTCTCGAGGAACGTCCGCGATGCGACGAGGTGCTTCTCCTTCGACGACCTGCCGAGCGTCACCACGGGCGGATGCTCGACCAGCAGCAGAACGTCCTGCGGAATTACGCCGGAGATGCGCTCACGCGCGATACTCCGCTGGAGCTCCAGCGCCTCTCCGTAAGGCATGCCGCCGAGCGTGACTGTCCATAGCTCACGGTCAGTCACGGGGCATCACCAGTCTCACGCGTGTATCATCTTTCCGAGCGAGTCGAGCGCAGCCTCGGCGACGGCTTCGGAGAGAGTCGGGTGCGCGTGGATGGCCAGATCTACTTCTTCCACGGTGTACTCGTTCTCGCGGGCGACCGCCAGCTCGTGGATCAGCTCGGTTGCGTGCGCGCCGATGATGTGCGCGCCGAGTATCTCGCCGTATTTCGCGTCGCGGATGATCTTGACGAATCCTTCCGTCTCGCCGGATGTGCGCGCACGGCCGTTGTTGGAGAAGAGAAATCGACCGACCTTGTAGTCGATCTTTTTCTCCTTCACCTGCTGCTCGGTCATTCCGATCGACGCGACTTCCGGGTGGCAGTAGGTCGCGCTGGGAATGTTGCCGTAGTTGACCGGATGCACGTGCTTCTGGCCCGCGAGCAGCTCGGCCAGCACCACGCCCTCGCGCGATCCCTTGTGCGCGAGCATCGGCGGACCAGCGACATCGCCGATGGCGTAGATGCCTTTCGCCGATGTTTCCATCCGCTCGTTGATCTTGATGAAGCCGCGATCGTTAACCTGGACGCCCGCTTCCTTGAGCCCGAGATCCTCGGTGTTCGGCGCGCGTCCCGCCGCGACGAGGACCTTCTCGACCTCGAGATTCTGCTTCTTGCCACCCGTGTCGACGGTCATCGTCACGGAGTTCTTGCCGATCTTGACGTCGCCGATCTTGGCGCCGGTGAGCACTTCGATCTTCCTTGTCTTGAAGCTCTTGGTCAGCTCGGCGCTGCAGTCGGCGTCCTCCAGCGGAAGGATTGCAGGCAACGCCTCGATGAGGGTGACCTGGGTGCCGAAGGCGGCGAAGACGTCGGCGAACTCGCAGCCGACCGCGCCGGCGCCGACGACGGCCATGGTCTTCGGCGCCATCTCGAGAACGAGAACATCATCGGAGGAGAGAACCGTGGTCTTGTTCAGCTCGAGGCCCGCCTGCGGAAGTCCTTTCACGCGCGAGCCGGTGGAGATGACGATCGCCTTCTTCGCTTCGTGTTTCTCCTCCTTCCCCTCCGCCTTCACCGAGACGGAGTTCTTCCCGGTTATCTTCGCGGTGCCCTTGATCCAGGTGATCTTGTTCTTCTTGAAGAGGAACTCGACACCTTTTGAGTTCTGCGTGCTGACGGAGCGCGAGCGCTTCATCGCGACGCCATAGTCGAGCTTCACTTCTCCCACGTTGACGCCGAAATCCTTGGCGTGGGTGACCTTGGTCGCCATCGACGCCGCTTCGAGCAGAGCTTTGGCGGGGATGCACCCCCAGAGGACGCAGGTCCCGCCGAGCCCCTCGCGCTCCACGACTGCAGCGGACATTCCAAGCTGCGCACAGCGGATGGCGCCCACGTAACCGGCGGGGCCGCCACCTATGAAGATCACGTCGAAAGAAGCCATTTCCCTGATCGGAGAGAGTGGTGCAGGAACCATCGCGGGACGGATAAATCTAGCCTCGCGAAAGTCTTGTTGGTTTTGTCGTAGAGAGGCTGGAACTACAAGTGCAACGGATAGGCTGCCAGCGGCCAGCTAAGAGCTGACAGCCGCGAGCTGCAGACGTCGGGACGCCACTCAATGGCGCGACGGTAACAGCAGTTGCCTGTGCCCTGATCCTGCGCCAGTGGCGTCCCGACGTTGTGAAGCCGGCGGCTGCAAGCTCTTAGCTGGTAGCTGGCAGCCTTTCTGTTCTGGTTTGTTGTTCTTATGTATGAAGGCCACCTCTGCGCCACTAGACTAGATCACGAGCGACAGCGGATTCTCTACGAGTCTCCTGAGTGTCTGAAGGAATTTGGCCCCCGTCGCCCCGTCGATCGCGCGGTGGTCGCAGCTCATCGTCACTCGCATCCGCTGCCGCACCTCGACGGCGCCATCGATCACCACCGGTTTCGCCTCGACGCCGCCGACGGCGAGGACGCCCGCCTCGGGCGGATTGATGATCGCGGTGAACTGGTCTATACCGAACATGCCGAGGTTGGAGACGGTGAACGTCGCACCGGTGTACTCCTCTGGTGTGAGCTTGCGTTCCCGAGCTCTCTTGGCAAGGTCGCGAGCCTTCTCCGAGATCTCCCACAGCTGGAGGCGATCGGCGTCGAACAGCACCGGCGTGATGAGGCCATCCTCGACCGCGACCGCCATCGCGACATGAATGCGGTTGAACTGACGGATCTTGTCGTTGAGCCAGTGGGCATTCACCTCGGGGTGCTCGCTCAGTGCAAGAGCGACCGCCTTGATGACGATGTCGTTGAAGGACGCCTTGTACTCGTCGCCCATCTCCGCGAGCTGCTCCCGCATCTCGGCGGCGCGCGTCGCATCGAATTCCGCAGTGAGGAAGAATGTCGGAACGGGGCCATTCGACTCGGCGAGCCGGCGCGCGATTGTTTTCCTGATCTGGCTGAGTGGGATGTCCTTGAAGTCGCCCTCGCTCGCGAGGCGCTCCGCCGCGGCGGAACGTGCCGCTCCGCCCCTCGCCTTCGCGTTCTCGATGTCGCGCTTCACGACTCGCCCGCCGGGACCTGAGCCCTGAATCCCGCCTAAATCGACACCTCGCTCTGAGGCGAGCCGGCGGGCGAGCGGAGAAGACCGCTGGCGGCCGCTGGCAGGACGAGCACCGGCGGCTCCGGGACGCGCGCCGTTGCCCTGCTGCGAAGGGCCCGCAGGGCGCGCTGGCGCAGGACCGGAGGGTGCAGCCGCTTCCTTAGTCTCGGTCACGGGTTGGTTGGCAGGTGCCTTTGCGCCGCTCCCGCCTGCGGCCGCGGCGCCAGACTCGGCAGCTTGTGCAGGCTGCGCCGCGGCGGCCGGTGCGCCCCCCGCGGTCCCGACGAGCGCGTCGATGTTCTCGTCCGCGCCGGCGATTACGGCGATGACGGTGCCGACGGGCGACGCATCGCCTTCATTCGCCATTCGCTTGCGCAGAACTCCATCCGCTCTCGCGACGAGCTCCATCACCGCCTTGTCGGTCTCGACCTCGGCTAGCACGTCGCCGGTCTTCACGGCGTCGCCTTCGTTCTTTACCCATTTGACGAGGCGCCCCTCTTCCATCGTCGGCGAAAGCGCCTCCATCACTACTTTGGTTGCCATAGGCGGGCTCAGTCGAGGTACATGACTTTTCTCACGGCGGCGATCGTTTTCGCAGCGTCCGGTTTTGCGGCTCTTTCCAGATTCTTCGCGTAGGGCATCGGGACATCCTCCTGGTGCACGCGCAGCACGGGCGCATCCAGGTCGTCGAAGCATTCGCGCTGAATGAAATCCACCACCTGAGATCCCATTCCACAGATCTCCCAACCCTCTTCCACCACGACTGCGCGGTTGGTCTTCTGCACCGATTGCGCGATCGCTTCCACGTCGATTGGACGTACGGTGCGGAGATCGACCACATCTAGAGTGATCCCTTCCTTGGCCAGGTCATCGGCCACGCGCATCGCTACTAGTACCATCTTGCCGTGAGTGATGATCGAGCAGTGGTCGCCCTCGCGCTTCAGCTCCGCAACGCCGATCGGAACGATGTGCTCTCCGTCGGGCACCTCCCCCTTGGTGTTGTAGAGCATCTCGCCTTCGAGGAACACTACCGGGTTGTCGTCCCTGATCGCGGATTTGAGGAGACCCTTCGCGTCGGCCGGCGTTCCGGGCGTGCACACCTTGAGGCCGGGGATGTGCGCGAGCCAGCTCTCCCACGCCTGTGAGTGCTGCGCCGAGAGCTGCAGCGCGGAGCCGTTCGGACCGCGAAACACCATCGGTATGTTGTACTGCCCGCCCGACATGTACAGCATCTTGGCGGCGGCGTTCACGACCTGATCGAGCGCGAGCAGCGCGAAGTTCCAGGTCATGAACTCGACGATGGGACGGAGCCCGACCATGGCCGCGCCGACGCCAACGCCGGCGAAACCCAGCTCGGTGATCGGCGTGTCGACGATGCGCATCGGCCCGAACTCATCGAGCAGTCCCTTCGAGACCTTGTAGGCGCCGTTGTACTGCGCGACATCCTCGCCCATGAGGAAGACTCTGTCGTCCCGCTGGAGCTCCTCGCGGAGCGCGGAGGTCAGAGCATCGCGATACGTGAGAACCGGCATCTCAGGAGCTCGTGTCGACGAGCACGTCGGTGTACAGCTTCTCGAGCGGGGGCTCCGGGCTGCCGTCGGCGAAGTCCCACGCGTCCTGCGCGATCGCTTTCGCTTCGTCGTCGATCTTGCGCAGCTCGCCTTCGGTGAGCTCTCCGGCCTCGTGCATCATGTTGTGAAGAAGGAGAATCGGGTCGCGCTTCATGTTCTCCTCGAGCTCGTTCTTGGTGCGGTAGGTGCCGCTCACCGCATCGGACATCGAGTGGCCCATGAAGCGATAGGTCTTCATCTCGATCAGCGTCGGCCGCTTCTCCTTCCTCGCCCTCTCGACGGCGCGCCCGATCGACTCGCGCACGGCGAACACGTCCTGCCCGTCCACCGATTCGCCGATCATGCGGTAGCCCTGCGCGCGCACGACGACATCCTCGTTTGCGGTCGAGCGGGAGATAGCCGTTCCCATTCCGTACCGGTTGTTCTCCATGATGAAGATCACCGGAAGATCCCAGAGCGAGGCCAGATTTAGCGCCTCGTGAAAAGCGCCGATGTTGACCGCCGCCTCACCGAAAAAGCAGATGCAGACCTGGTTGCCGCGGCGGTACTTGATCGCGAAAGCAACGCCGGCCGCAACCGGGACGTGTGCGCCCACGATGCCGTGGCCGCCGAGGAAGTTCGTCTCCTTGTCGAAGATGTGCATCGAGCCGCCCTTGCCGCCCGAGCACCCCGTGTCGCGTCCGAACAGCTCCGCCATGATCCTGCGTGGGCTGATGCCCCGAGCGAGCGCCTGCCCGTGATCGCGATAGGCGGTGATGACGTAATCATCGGGCCTGATCATCGACATGGTACCAGTCGAGATCGCCTCCTGTCCGATGTAGAGATGGCAGAATCCGCCGACCTTGCCGAGCGCGTACGCTTCGGCGCAGCGCTCTTCGAAGCGGCGCTGGAGGAGCATGGACTTGAGGAGCTCCCGGCGCTCCTCGAGTGTCGTGCCGTGAATGACTGCCGAGTCGGTCCCGGACTTCGGCGCCGCCGCCTGGGGCGGTGATTCGGCCAGTGTATGATCCATTGCCACTCTGTCTTTGCGTTTCGGCGACTGCTTCGCTTCAGTGCTCATACGCCCGCCGCCTGTACCTGCTCCCACGCGTGATAGCTGGAGCGAACAAGTGGTCCGGATTCGACATGACGGAATCCCATCTCCATTCCGATCTCATAGAGCTTTCTGAACTCCGCGGGCGTGTAATAGCGATCCAGCGCGATGTGGGCATCGGACGGACGCAGGTACTGGCCGAGCGTGAGGATGTCGACGTCGACGTCGCGCAGGTCGCGCATCACCGCCACCACCTCTTCAATCGTCTCGCCCATCCCGAGAATCATCCCGGTCTTGGTCGGAATGTCGGGGGCCATGCGCTTCACGTAGCGGAAAATCTCCATCACCCGGTGGTAGCGACCTCCCGGTCTCGCCTTTTTGTAGAGGCGCGGCACCGTCTCGGTGTTGTGATTGTAGATCTCGGGGCCGGCTTCGAGAACGGTGCTGATGCTCTGCTCGTTTCCCTGAAAATCCGGGACGAGGACTTCCACCGAGCATCCCGGAATCCGCTCGTGGACCTGTCGTATCGTTTCGGCGAAGATGTATGCGCCGAAATCGGGCAGGTCGTCGCGGTCCACCGAAGTAATCACGGCGTGCTGAAGCTCCATCTCGGCGATCGCCTGGGCGACGCGGGCAGGCTCCGCGATGTCGTACTTCGGGGGGCGTCCGTGCGCGACGGCACAGTAGGCGCAGTTCCGGGTGCACACATCGCCCAGAATCATGAACGTGGCGGTGCCGTGCTCCCAGCATTCCCCGACGTTGGGGCAATGCGCTTCCTCGCACACCGAGTGCAGATCGAGCTCACGCATTAACTGCTTGAGCCGCATGTAGTTGGGGCCTCCAGGCGCCTTCACCTTGAGCCACGACGGCTTCCGCTCGGGGAGCGGATCGGCGCGATGGCGACCCATGATCTGGTAAAGAGGCCCCATGTTCTGGTAGAGAGTATCAGGCATGCGGAGTTCGATGGGCGGCTAGAGGGGATTCAAGTTTTGAGTGGTCAGTTTTGAGTTGTCAGTTGATCAGTGGTTGTCAGTTCGTCGGTAGTCAGACTGACAACCACTGTCAACTGTCCAACTAACCAACTGATAACTCAATACTTGGATCCCCTCTGCCTAACCCCGGACCTTTTCGGGGTGTGGAGCAGACTCAAATCTACATCAGAAACGTCCCGGCCGAAATTGTGACAGGTCGTGGCTAAGTGGCGCTCCTGTCACGAGATCGGCAACCACGTCCCCCGTGAGGGGCGCCATGAGCACGCCGTTCCGCGAGTGTCCGCAGGCGTAGATGATGGACGGATGTTCGGGATCGGCTCCGAGGATCGGAAGCATGTCGGGAGTGACGGGTCGAAGTCCCGCCCACGCCCGGGTCCCGCCGGCGGCGCCGAGGCGCGGGCAGATCTCTTCGGCGGCTTCGCGAATCTTCCTTAGACCGCGCTCGGTAGTGCTCGAATCGAATCCGGTACTCTCCATCGTGCTTCCGCCGATAGTGCCATCACCGCGCGGCACGACGTAGCCGCGAGGTCCATACACGACGTGACGGAGCGGACACACCGGGTAGGAAACGAGCTGTCCGCGCGCGGGCTCGACCGCGCGGGCGAGAGCCGCTCCCTGAATTTTGCCCGACCAGGCGCCCGCGGCGATGACGACGTGACGCGCTGTATACGTGCCACCCGATTTCGTCGTGATGAGGCAGGACCCGGCGCGTGGCTCGAGAGAGATCACGGCTGCGTCGATCATCTCGATGCGATCGCTCGAAGACACGATTCGCTCCAGTGCTTCGAGCAGAACGGTATTGTCGACGGCACCGTCGTCCGGATTGAGCACCGCTCCAAGTCCGTGCGAGAGTGCAGGCTCCAGCTCGCGAAGCTCGCCCGCGTCGAGCCAGCGACTCGTATCGAGAGCGGCTCGCTGGAGGCCTTTGACGCCGCGCTCGCTGAGCGCTACCTGTAAAATACCGAGTCTGTTGAGGGGCACGCGGATGCCGGTGCGGTCCGCGAGGAACTCGAGATATGCCGGGTATCGGTCACGGGCAGCGACCGCGAAATCGTGGGCAGGTCCCGACGCTCGCTCTACCGAAGGCGCCAGCATGCCGGCTGCGGCGGGCGAGGCTTCGCCCACTCTACGCTCTCCCAGAACCGTAGCGGAAAGGCCTCGCTCGGCCACCGCGACGGCCGCAGCCAGGCCGATCAGGCCTCCCCCGACCAGGATCACATCAGTCCCGCCGCCCCCAGTCATCTTGCCCTCTGAAACATCTCGACGCACTGTAGCGTAGGGATTTCTGACACTGTTTCGGAGAACGTCATGTTACGCGCCATCTTCATGATCGGCCTTTTCGCCATGCTCGGCCTGTTTGCCGTAGGCATGGTGTTCAAGCTGTTCGGCGGACTGCTGGCTATGACCTTCTGGGTGGTTGGAGTCGCCCTCAAGGTACTCATCGTCGGCGGCGTGCTGTATCTGGGTATCCGTCTCGTAGCCCCGGGGACGGCGCAGCGTCTGCGGGATCGGTTCTCGGG
>CAYMKQ010000023.1:10450-27485 GCA_964391175.1 uncultured Gemmatimonadaceae bacterium
AGAGGTACCATGATCTCATGGTGCCCTGTTATTTCGTAGCCCTTCCCGCTCCCCTGCGTCGGGCGCTCGACGACGTTCACGCGCGGCCGGTAGTGGCGCTGCATGTCGAGGTCGCAGGTCGTGAACGCGGTGGGCTTTCCCGCGTGCAGGTTTCGCGCGATGGTGAGCGCCTTGAGAAAAACCTCCGGCATGATCACCGCGCTTCCCAGATTGAGCACGACGCCGCCATCGTGCAGCGCGGGCAGCGACGCGGCGAGACGCCGGAAATCGCGGTGGCTCGTCTCCCCGATCGCGGCGCCGTTCGTGGCCGGATGCTGGTGGATGATCTCGGCACCGAGGGCGGCGTGAACGCTGGACGGAATCCCGCGGCGGTACGCGCACAGAAGTACCGACAGCTCGGGGTTCGACAGGGAGAGATCCTCGAGGGCGCGGGCTATCGCTTCTCCCATCCCCCAGCCGTTTCTCATGCCGGTGATGATGGCCTCGTTCATCCCACGGCCGGTTTCCTCCGCCATGCCGAAGGTGCCATCCACCAGTCCGCGAGCGACATCCTCCGAGGTGGCGCCGAAGCGGGCGATCTCGTAGTCGTGAATCGCGGCGGAGCCATTCATCGCGAGGTGAGTGATCACGCCGCGCTCCATGAGCTCGATCAGAAGAGGAGTGAGACCGGTCTTCACGATATGGCCGCCCAGCATGGCGACGACAGCGCGCTTGTTCCGGGCAGCGTTCGCGACGGCGTCGACGACGCGCAGGAAATCACGCGCGACCAGAACGTCGGGCAAAGCGCGGAGGAATGCGGAGAAGCTGCGATCGGCTCCGGGCGGAGAGGCGAATTCCGCGGCCGTGACCTTGTTCGGCCGTCGCTCGATTGGAACGGTGCGGATCTGGGACAGGTCAGCCTCCGCCACTTTACCGGGAGTCCGACCCTTGGGCTTTCCCCCCGGCTTCGCTGCGCGGGGGCCGCGGTTACCGCCTAGGGATTCGGCGATGGGTAGTAGGATTTGAGATACAGATTGAGCGAGCCGAACGAGAGTCTCGACTTGAGCTGAAGCATTATGTGCCGGTCGTCGTCCGTCAGCCAGATCTCGGCGTGGCCGTTCTCGGAGAAGATCCCCTTCGTCTTGATCACGGGCTGGATCACGACCGCGTTGAAGGTGCCGGCGGGCACCCTCACCCGCTCTTTGCGCAGGACCTTGATCCGAACGGGATTGCGATCGGGACGGAAGTAGCGATTGAAGTCGTAAGTCTGTCCCACGACGAGCGGAATGGTGCGAATGAAATAGAGGAAGGAGCCGTCGTCGAGCGGCTGACTCACGGACTTCTCTTCCTTCGGCTCCTTCTTGTTCGTCTGAACGAACACCGCGCGGTCCGGGTAGATCTCGAACCTGCGCTCGGTATGCTTGCCGCCTTCGTCCAGCTCCTGGACGAAACGGAGCGAGGAAAGCGTCTCCGCATCGATCCAGCTCTCGTAGACATCGTTCACGCGGTAGAGGACGTTGCCGCCCTGAACCCAGAACGCGGTGTGCCAGCTCGGACGTCCGCGGAGGTGATCGAGCGCGACCACTTCCATGTGGGCGTTGCCGACTTTCAGTCTTCCGAAGCGGACCTCGTACTCCATGCGCTCGCCGACGCCGAACGGAACCTTTGCGCGTCTGGCCGCGGCGGCGGCGGTGGAGGCCGACACCGGAGCCGGCGACTGCCCGCCGGCGGCGGAGATCGCCGCCAGCAGGAGTGCGATACCCACGTTCCGAGCCCGCCTCACGCCGCGCCTCCCGCCGGCGACGCCAGCAGACGCGCCTTGCGGCTGAAACGGTACAGGCTCAGAGCGTCGGCGAAGGGGCGCACCCTGCTCCCTCTGATGCGCAGATCATAGCGCGGAGCGAGATCGACCGTCTCGACTCTGCGCGCGAACCGCGTCGCCTTCAGCAGGAGCTCCATGTTCGCCGCCCAGCCGCTCCCGGTGATGATGGGCTTGTCACCGAGCGACTTGAGCAGATCGCGTAGCACGGAGATGCGATAGAGGCGGTAGGTGGTGAAGGGATCGGCGGTAACGGTCTTCGGAAGACCGACCTTCTGAATCCATTCCGCGAGGCGGCGGAGTCTCCGCACCTCGGCCGGCGCCTCCGTCAGCTCCTGTTTTGCGGCGACGATGTCCGCGCCTCCCTCGAATCTCTTGACGAGCTCCGGGATGTGCTCGGGTTGATCGGTGAAGTCGGCCTGCATCACGATCAGCGCGTCACGGCGGGCGTACCGCGTGCGGCGTGATACTTCGCGGCAGAGTCTGTCGAGCGCGAAGCCGTAGCCCTTGCGTGACTCTCCGCGCAGAATCGTCAGCGGAATGACCTCGGCGTACGGCGCGAGGGTGTCACGAGTGCCATCCGTGCTTCCATCGTCGTACACGATGATCTCATACTCGCGCGAGTAGTCCTGAAATACTCGACGGATGCGCCAGAGGAGCACGCCCACGGTCGGACCCTCGTTGTAACTCGGTATACAGATGTAGATCAAGGGACCCCAATCGGCAGGTTGCGATTTGCAAGATAGAAGGAGTTGACGATTACCCGCTACCCCGCGGTAACTCTGTTGTACACCTCAGCAGTCCGTTCGATCATCTTGCCGGCGTCGAATTCCCGGGCTCGCTTCCTGGCGCCATCCGCCAGTCTCGCGCGCAATCCAGCGTCGGTAATCAGCTCCGCCGCGGCGCGCGCGAAGGCCGCGATGTCGCCGGGCGGCACCAGTCTTCCGCTCTTGCCGTCCTCGATGACTTCCGGCAAACCACCCACGGCAAACGCAATAGGCGGGACCCCGAGCGCCATCGCGTCGATCACAGCCGTGCCGAGACCCTCCGAGCGGGCGGGATGCCAGAGCACATCGATTCCGGCGACCGCGTCGTGAATCTCCTCGATGAAACCGGCGTCGAAGCCTTCCACGCCGGCGACGGTGCTCCCACCCTTCCCCTTGCCGCCCAGCAGCAGCAGGCGGGTGCGGCGAAAAATCTCACCCGGAAGCCGCCTCGCGATCCCAGCGACCGACTCGAGGCCCTTCTCCTGGGTCATCGCCCCCACGATTCCGCAGATCACGGTGTTACTCGACCACCCCCGCTCGCGACGCCAGTCGCGCGGCCGCTGCACTTTAGGAGTGGGAACTCCGGAATACACCACCTCGATCCTGCCCGGTTCAACGCCAGCTTTGACCATCGCGTTCTTTACGGCGTGCGAGATGGCGATGAAAGCATCCACCCTGCGGCCGTACTTGAGGCGAATCCGCTTCGGAGGAAAAGCGACTCGTCTGGTGACGACGACGCGCGTCTTCCTGCGAAAAAGCTGTGAGAGCAGCGCAATCGAGTGGGAGCGCGCGTCGTGCGCGTGAATGAGATCCGCGTGCCACTCGCGGGCTACGGCGCGCAGCTCGCGTGCGGCGCGGATGTCCCATTCTCCACGCAGTGTCAGGCGATAGGTGGGGAGACCAGCTTTTTCGGCGTGTCGAATGAGCGGTGAGCCGGTCGGCGCAACGACGAGCGTGCGGTACCCGCGATCGTGCAGGCCCGCCGCGAGGAGAAAGACCTGACGCTGACCGCCGCGCCAGTTGCGCCCGGAGTCGACGTGCAGAATTCGGGGAAGGGACACTACACGCCGATGCGCCGGGCGAAGGCCTTGAACAGTCCTCTGTCCCAAGGCTCGGGGGAGCGCGTCATCTCCTCCGGGTGCCATTGCACCGCCATGACCCACCAGTCCTCGTCCGTCGATTCGAGTCCTTCGATGACTCCATCCGGCGATCGGGCGGTGACGCGCATTCCGCTGGCCACCCGCTTTACGGACTGGTGATGAAAGGAATTCACTGAGCACCGCTCGGTGCCCATGGCCGCGGCTATTCGAGATCCGGGCTCGATCGAGATGTCGTGCGAGCGGGAGTCACGCGCGCCTTCGTCGTCGTGAGCGATGTCCGTGTCGCACTGGGAGGCGATGTCCTGGACCAGCGTTCCACCGAGAGCGACATTCAGAATCTGGATACCGCGGCAGATCGCGAAGACCGGGATTCCCCGGGACTTTGCCTCCTCAACCAGGGCGGCCTCGGTCGCATCGCGCGCGGCGTTTACCGAGCGTAGCTTCTCATGACGCATTTCGCCGTATCTGGCTGGGTCGACATCTTCGCCCCCCGTGAGGACGAGTCCCGACACAGCACCGAGAATTGCAGCCGCGGCACCAACGTTGGAGAGCGGCGGTATAATAACTGGTACGAGCCCTGCACCCTCGAGGGCGGTCACGTAAGCGGCGGTTAGCCGGACACGACTGGTGTCCCCATCCTGGCGGATACTGGCTGTTACAGCAACTGTGCAGGCCGATCCCGGCCTGCGCGCGGACGACACGAGTGATCTCTCTTCGACAGGGTAGGCTCGTACTTCAGCTCGCCGCGGCGTCGGCGACGATCGCACAGGCTCAAAGTCTCGCCGGGGTTCCCGTCCCCTGCAAGGGGGAAATCGTCACCAGCATCGACATCGATGCGAGTCCCCCGTTCCGCGTGACGGGCAACGCGATCTGGCAACGCGCGGGCCGGCTGGCCGCGAAGCAGCACATGACTACGAGAGAGCCGGTGATCCGACGCTACCTCGCGCTGCAGGTCGGCGACAGGTGCACCGAGCTCCGCCGTGGAGAGTCGGAGCGCATCCTCCGTGCTCAGCCGTTCATCGCCGATGCCACTGTCCTGGCGTTTCCCGATGGCGGTGGCGGAGTCGTTCTCAGCGTCAGCGTGGTGGACGAAGTCTCGCTCATCCTCGGAGTCGGCATCACCGCCAGGTCGCCGCATTTCCATTCGTTCAAGCTCGGCGAAGCGAATCTGATGGGCGCTGGCGTTTACCTCGCGGGAGAATGGAAAAAGGGGGCGCGGTTCCGCGACATCTACGCCGGAAAGTTTGTGGCCTACCAGTTTCTCGGCAGACCCTATCAGCTGATGGTGCAGGGTGGCAGGCGAGAGCTGGGGAGCGATTGGGACACGGAGCTGAGTCACCCTTTCCTGACTGACCTCCAGCGAATCTCGTGGCGAACTACCGCCGGTAACGCCGATGGCTACTATTATTTCCGCCGGCCGAACGCGAGACCCGCGGCAATCCTCGTCGGTCGGTCGTACAGCGACATCGGCGGCGTGATCCGAATCGGTCCGCCTCTCGGACGGCTCGCGCTCCTCGGTGGGTCGCTCTCCTTCGAGGACGAGGCTCCGGACGATCGTCCGATCCTCGTCACCGACTCGGGACTGGTGAACGACACGAGCACCGTGTTGATGAACCGGTACACCAAGCACCAGACGGCGCGTATCAACGGCCTGTGGGGCGTGAGGAAAGTCCGCTTCATCCGCGCGAGCGGGTTCGATGCGCTCGAGGGCGTGCAGGACCTCCGCGCGGGAGTGCAGGTGGCGACTCTTGTGGGAAAGGGCGTGAAGTTCCTGCGCGGGAAGGAAGACGATTGGTTCGCGTCGACCGGGATGTTCGCGGGGATGGGTTGGTCGCGCGCATACGCGGCGCTCGACATAGCGGGAGAGGGCAGGCGCGATCAGAGCGGAGTCTGGGACGGAATACTCGCGCACGGGCGCGGGGCTCTCTACCTCAAGCCCATCAATAGACATACTCTGGTCTCCGACCTGACTTGGAGCGGCGGCTGGAGGCAGCGCATCCCGTTTCAGCTGACGTTCGCCGATCGTGATGGAGGTCTGCGCGGCTTCAGGCACTCGGACGTCGGCGGCGCGAGACGGCTTATCGCGCGCATGGAAGACCGCTATCTCATCGGACGATACAAGCAGGTGGCGAGCATCGGGCTTGCGGGATTCGTGGAGGGCGGAAAGCTCTGGGCCGGTGATTCACCGTTCGGCGTCGACACACCGCTCAACGCTTCGATTGGATTCAGCCTGCTGGGCGCGGCGCCTCCGCAATCGCGCCGGATGTGGCGCGCGGATTTCGCATTTCCAGTGCGTGGCGATCGGCGCCGTGGGCTGGAGGTGCGGCTCTTCTCGACGGATTTCACGCGCATGTTCCGCGTCGAGCCTCGCGACATCTGGAACAGCCGCGAGCGGTCGGTGCCCTCGAACGTGTTCAACTGGCCGTAGGAGCCTCGTCGGTCGAGAGTCCGATGTCGGGCAGAGGGGATCCAAGTTCTGAGTTATCAGTTGGTTAGTTGGTCAGTTATCAGTGGTTGTCAGTTAACCCACGTACGAACTGACAACCACTGACACACTGACAACTCAAGACTGTCCACTCACCACTTGCATCCCCCGTAGGTGCCCACGTTGCTAATGCCCCTTCCCGGGTACCTCTCGCATCATCTTCCGAATGGGAATCACGAGCAGCGCGCAGATCACCGCCGCGACGATGAGCGAGAGAGCGGTCTGCTGGAAGAGACGCGGCATCTGCTCGAGCTTCTCGGGATCGACGTTCCCTCCGACGAGTCCGGCGATCAGGTTGCCTAGTGCGGCAGCCATGAACCAGACGCCCATCATCTGACCCTTGAACTTCACCGGCGCGAGCTTGGTCATCGAGCTCAGACCAACAGGACTGAGCGACAGCTCGCCGATCGTCTGCAGGAAGTAGCTGAAGATGAGCCACCAAGCGGAGACGCGAAGCACCCCCCCTGCGTCGAGGACTTTGTTCGCGGCACCGAACATCACCAGAAATCCCAGTCCGGCGAAGAAGAGTCCGAACGCGAACTTGGCCGGGCTCGAGATATCCTTCCCGCGCTTGCCAAGGGCGACCCACAAGATTGCGAAAACGGGAGCCAGCAAGATGACGAAGAACGAGTTGGCAGCCTGCAGCCACAGCGTCGGCATCTCCCAGCCGAGTACGACGCGATCGGTGTAATCACGGGCGAAGAGATTCAACGAGGTCGGTGCCTGCTCGAATGCCGACCAGAAGATCGCGGCGAACAAGAAGAGGACGATTATTACCACAACTCGACGCTTTTCGTCGCCGGTGAGACCGCCGACCGCGAAGAGGTAGGCGAAATAGAGCAGCGCCGTCGCCAGTATGACGATGGTCATTTTTTGGGCGAGCGATACCGGGTTTATCTCGACGGCGCCGGTCATGGCGAGAATGACGACTAGCGTGATCGCCACAATTCCACTTATGAGATATTTCTTCGCCTTGGCGGATTCCGCGGGATCGGTGTGGGGATTGAGCCCGATCGAGCCCAGCGTTTTCGGTGCGCGCAGCTTATACGTGATGAGGCCGATCACCATACCGAGGCCGGCCGCACCGAACCCATAGTGCCAGCCTACGCGCTCACCCAGATAACCGGTAAGCAGCGGCGCGATGAGCGCGCCGATGTTGATACCCATGTAGAAGATCGAGAATCCCGCATCGCGACGAGACGCGCCCTCCGGATACAGCTCACCGACGATGGCTGAAATGTTCGGCTTGAGCAGTCCCGTCCCCAGCACGATCAGTATCAATCCCAGGAAGAACGCCGAGTGAGCGAAGACGAGTGACAGCGCGATGGACAAGTGCCCGAGCGCGATGAGAATTCCGCCGTACCAGATCGCTCGCCGCAGTCCGAGGATCCGGTCCGCTACCCAACCCCCCGGCAGTGACGCCAGGTAGACGCAGGCGGCGTAAATGCCGACGATGGAGGACGCTGTCTGCCGCTCGAACCCGAAGCCGCCGCTCGTCAGAGCGGCGGTCATGAACAGGATGAGAAGGGGGCGGATTCCGTAGTAGGAGAACCGCTCCCACATCTCCGTGAAGAAGAGCGTGGAGAGTCCTGCCGGATGACCGAAGAAGCTCCTGTCGGCCGAGCTGTGGATTCCCGGAGGGGGCTCGTCGTGCGTTACGGTCGCCGCTGAGGGCTGATGAAAAACGTCTCTCGAGTCTCTGTCCATGGTCGGTGGTGTGAGGGTCCAGGCGCGCTAGTGTTGTACTTCATGGATCAAAACAACGGAACCAAGGAACTCTGTCGATGGCGCGTGAACGGGCAACGCTCAACAATCCGGGAACCAAGAGCTACCCTACGGCCGAAAGAACGCGTTGTGCGTTCCCCGTTTGACCGTTGCCCGTTGTTGCGTGAACGGACAAACGCACAACGGAATCACGGGAAACGCACAACGCAATCGGTTTCAGAATAGCGAGCGCTCCGTCCCGTCCCACTAGTGCACGGCCGCGAGGGGAAGATACCGCTCAGGCGGATGTACGCCACCGACCTGGCGCTGTTCCTCCCACGTGATCGTCGTGGGCGGCTGCTTGATGCAGGCGACGAAATGTCCCGGCGCCTTTTCCTCGAGAGGAGGAACGATTCGCGCGCATGCCTCGTCCCTGGCCGGATGATGACAGCGCGGGTGAAACACGCAGCCCGAGGGCGGATTCGCGGGAGAGGGAACATCTCCCTGAAGAATGATCCGCTCCTTGCGCGCGCTCGGGTCCGCGACGGGAACGGCAGAGAGCAGCGCCTGCGTGTACGGCATCAGCGGCTCGCGATACAGCTCCCCCGCGGTCGTCAGCTCCACGATCTTGCCGAGGTACATGACGGCCACGCGATCCGCGATGTGCTCCACCACCGAGAGATCGTGGGCGATGAACACGTAGGTGAGGTTCCGCTCGCGCTGGAGATCGCGGAGCAGGTTGATGACCTGCGCCTGTACCGAGACGTCGAGCGCGGACACGGGCTCATCGCAGACGATGAACTTCGGCTCTACCGAGAGCGCGCGCGCTATTCCGATTCGCTGCCGCTGTCCGCCGGAAAACTCGTGCGGGTATCGCGTCGCGTACTCACGGCGCAGTCCGACTTCTTCCAAAAGCTGCTGAACGCGTGCGTCGGCAGCCTTGCCTTCAGCGAGCTTGTGAATGGTCAATCCCTCGCGGATGATCGCGCCGATCGTCATCCGTGGATTGAGAGACGAGACGGGGTCCTGGAAGATGATCTGCATCTCGCGCCTCAGCGCCCGCAGCGCGGATGTCCCCATCGCCCGCACATCCTTTCCCTCGAACGCGATCTCGCCGGAGGTAGGCTCGATCAGTCGCAGGATTGCCCGGCCGGTCGTCGTCTTGCCACAACCGGATTCGCCGACGACGCCGAGGGTCTCGCCACGCGCGACGTCGAACGACACGTCGCTGACCGCCTGGACCGCGCCCACCTCTCTGGCGAACACGCCCTTCCTGATCGGAAAGAGCTTCCGGAGATTCCTGACCGAGAGCAGGGGCTCGGCGGCGGTGGTGGGCTTCGCGTCCACGGCGCTACCCGTCATGCGACCGCCGCTCCTTCCATCACCACGAGCGGCGGGTGCGGATGATTGCGGCGCTCGGGCTCGATGGCGAGGTGGCAGCGCGAAGTGTGAGCGGCGCCCACCTGGTAAAGTGGAGGATGCTCCCGCTCGCAAAGCTCCCATGAGTAGGGGCAGCGGTCGTGGAATCGACAGCCGTGCGGCCACTCGGTGGGCGCCGGGACCGTGCCCGGTATCACATTGAGGCGCTCCTGCTCGCGGCCGATGTGCGGCATCGCGAACATGAGTCCTTCCGTGTAGGGGTGGTGCGGCTTGGCGAACAGCTCGTCCACTGCCGCCTCCTCAACGACTTCGCCCGCATACATCACGATCACGCGCGATGTCGTCTCCGCGATCACCCCCAGATCGTGCGTGATCATGAGAATGGACGTGCCGAACTTCTTCTGGAGATCGATTAGCAGCTCGAGGATCTGCGCCTGAATCGTCACGTCGAGCGCGGTAGTCGGCTCGTCGGCAATCACCAGCGCCGGCTTCATCATCAGCGCCATGGCGATCAGCACACGCTGCCGCATTCCCCCCGAGAGCTGGTGAGGGTATTGCTTGGCCCGATCTCCCGGTGCTGGAATTCCCGTCAGCGCCAAGGCCTCCACTGCCCGATCCCACGCTTGCTTTTTGCTCACCCTACCGTGAATCCGCGCGACCTCGGCGACCTGGTCACCCACCGTGAACACGGGGTTGAGAGCCGACATCGGCTCCTGAAAGATCATGGAGATACGGTTGCCGCGGACGTGACGGATCGCCTCGTCGCCGAGGGTGACGAGGTCCTTGCCCTCGAATTCGATGCGGCTGCCCGCCTCTATCCGCCCGGGAGGCTGAATGAGCCGCAGTATCGAGAGAGCGGTGACGGATTTCCCGCAGCCCGATTCTCCCACGATCCCAACAGTCTCGCCAGCGCCGACGTCGAACGACACGCCGTCGACCGAGCGCGCGACGACGTCCCCCATGTGGAAGTAGGTGCGCAGGTCGCGGATGGACAGGAGCGGCGGCGTGATCGGGCTCGTCACCGGCGATCGTACGCGTCGCGCAGCGCCTCACCCAGGATGTTCAGCGTCATAACTGTCATGACCATCATTAGACCGGGGAATAGAGACATCCACCACAGCGTCGCGACCTGGTCCGCACCATCCTGAATGATGTTTCCCCAGCTCGCCTCGGGCTGCGGAACGCCGATGCCCAGGAACGACAGCCCCGCCTCGAGAACGATGACGTGGGCGACCCCCAACGTTGCCGCAACGACGATGGGAGAGACCAGATTCGGGAGCAGGTGCCGCAGCAGAATTCGTCTCCGGCTGGCGCCCAGAGCGCGCGCCGCCGTCACGAATTCCGCGTGCTTCAACGCAAGAACCTGACCCCTGACAATGCGACTGAGGCCGAACCAGCCCGTCAGCCCCAGGAAGAGCACGAGCGCCACAATCGAGAGTCTCGGCCACGCCGCGAGAATAGCGACAAGGAGCAGCAGCCGGGGGATGGCGAGGAAGGCATCGAGCACCCGCATCATTATGGAATCCACGAGCCCTCCCGCGTAGCCGGCGATTGCTCCGTAAGCAACGCCAAGCGTCAGGCTCACGAGCGTGGCGAGAAATCCGACAAACAGCGACAGACGCGCTCCGTAGATCACCCGGCTCAGCACGTCACGGCTGTAGGGATCAGTGCCGAATGGATGAAGGAGCGAAGGCGGCAGCCCCTTCATGCCGACGATATCCGGCTGGGCCGCGGGATCATAGGGAGCGATGATTGGCGCCAGCAGTCCGACGAGAACGATCACGCCAAGGACAGCGAGCGCGACGCGCGATGACGGACGCGCCAGGATGCGCGAGAGCCCCTGCGCGAAGGCGGATCCACTTACCAGCCGGATGCTAGGTGGCACGCAGCCTCGGGTCGGCCCAGGCGTAGAGCATGTCGGCGAGAAGGCTTCCGAGCGTCACCATGACGCTGCCGATGATCACCGCGCCGACGACGAGCGGGTAATCGCGGGAGCCGATTGCGTTGACGAGCGCGAGCCCCATTCCCGGCCACGCGAAAACTTTTTCGACGAAAACCGCACCCGTAAGAAGTGCGGGGAAGGAGAGACCGATGAGACTGATTATCGGGAGCGTGGCGTTGCGAAGCGCATGACGCCGCAGGATCTCGCGCTCGGTGAGTCCCTTGAGGCGGGCGGTACGGATGTAATCGGCGGGCAGCACGTCCAGCAACGCCGCCCGCTGGTACCGCGCAACGCCGGCAGCGGCGAGAGCCGTGAGTGTAAGCGCGGGCAGAACGAGGTGGCGAAGCCGATCGACGAGTCGCCCCCACGCCCCCATGTACTCGTGCATGACGGGGTCGACGGTGCCGCCGACGGGAAAGAGCGGAAGCCAATACGTGAACGCGAGGAGCGCCAGCGTCGCCAGCCAGAAGTCGGGCATGGAGAAGAAGAGGAGCGAGATCCCGCCCAGCACGTGATCGGTGGCGGAGCCACGTCTCGCGACCTGCACGAGCGCGATCAGGATCCCGAGGCCGAAGCTGCCGACGAGCGCGATGGTCATGAGAAGCAGCGTGTTGGGAAGCGCGTGGGCGAGCACATCGCGCACGGGACGGTCGTGCGAGAACGACCATCCAAGCTCGCCGCGGGCGAGCTGGCTCACGTAGCGGCCGAACTGTTCCGGAAGGGGGCGGTCGAGTCCGTATTGCGCGCGAAGCCGCTCCCGCACGGCTTCGCTGACGTTGGGATTATCCATCACGCCGCTGAAGGGATCGCCGGGCGCGAGATGAATGAGCGCGAAGCTGATCGCCGAGACGAAGGCCACGATCAGCGCGGCCTGAGCCAGTCGCTCTGCTAAGTAGCGGAGCACCCGCTACGGGGTCTTCCGACCCGCCGAGTCGGCGGCCGAAGGTCGGGCGGCCGGCGCGTTGTCGCGCGCGATCCGCTTGTCGGCGGGAATCCACCACTCGCCGATGTGCGCCCACCACGCGTCCGGGCGAAGCGGCGCGAGCTGGAACCGCGAATGATATCCAACGGTCGGAATCGGCTCCGCGAGCCAGATCGCCGGCGCATCCTGGATGATGACTTCGTAGGCCCTGGTGAAGAGCGCGCGTCGCGTCGCTAGATCCGACGCCGCGAGCGCGCTGTCGACATACGCGTCGAACACCGGATTCTCGTACGAGCCGTAGTTAGTTCCGTTTCGCGCGCGGGAGCCCACGCTGCCCCAGCTCTGGCGAACGCCGCCCGGACTCGGCTGCGTGTGCCAGCTGTTGATGACCGCATCGAAGGTGCGCTTCCGCTCGCGGTCGACGAGCACGGGAAAGTCGAGTTGTTCGATATCGACCTTAACCCCGGCCTGCCGCAGCTGCTCCTGCAACAGGACAGCCATTTGGACGCGCGCCTTGCTGGAGCCCGGGACGCCGAGTGTGAATCGCAGGGCCCGGCCGCCGCGCTCGCGAACTCCATCCGCGTTGGCATCACGCCAGCCGAGGGAGTCGAGCAGCTCGCGGGCACGCTCGAGATCGAATGGAATCTGTGTCAGGTTGGGATCGGTCGTCGGGTATGCTCTGACGGTTGGGCCGAGCGCGGGGAGCGCGAGCGAATCGTAGACGCTCCGCACTATGGTCTTGCGATCGACCGCGAGTGTGAGTGCTCGCCGTAGGTCTCTATCACCGAACAGCGGATGCGGGCGAGCGCGATTCGCCGGATCGCGGAGGTTGAATTGCGCGAACGAATAATCGAGGCCCCTGAAGTGCGCAGTGCGGAGCTCGGGATGTTTGGCCACTTCGGGGAGATTCTCTGGTCTCAGCGCCTCGAAGAAATCCGTCTCCCCGGACAGGAAGCGCGTCACCGCGGTGTTGAAGTCAGGGGCGAGGCTCCAGATCACGCGGCTCAGCTTCGGGGATCCACGATAGTTGGCGGTATCGGCGGCGACCTCGACCGACCCTCGCGGCGTCCAGCGCACGAACCTGAACTTTCCCGACCCGACCGGATTCTTCGCCTCCTCCGAGGCTCTCCACGTCGGGGGCGGGATTCCTTTCCAGATGTGCTCGGGCATGATCGACATCTGGTAGACGGCGTCGTAGAACTGCTGTGGCGAGCGCGAGCGGAACCAGAACACCGCGGTCGCGGAATCGGGCGTCGTCACCGAATCGATGTTGGTGATGAGCGAGGCGACCGCCGATCCGAGTGTGGAATCGCTGTAGCTCGCGTAGGTGAATCGCACATCGCTCGCACTCACCGGCCGCCCATCGTGCCAGCGCGCGCGCGGGTCGATGTGGAAAGCGATCCTCAGCGAGTCGGCACCCCAGGTCCATTTATCCGAAAGACGAGGCGTGAAGCCGGCGTCACCCACGATGTTCAACGAATCACCGATGTCGGCGAGGCGGTCGTAGACGAGGTCGCTGATCTGCGTCCCCTGAATGGTCGCGGCGAGCGGAGGGATGATCGCGTCGGGGTCGCCCGCGGTCGAGATGACGAGCGTCCCTCCAGTGCCCTTGGGCGGCGGCCCCTCCGTGCCGACGCAGGCAGTCAGGGCAATCAGCAAAACGAGACGCATGGCCTCGAGCTTCATCGCCGCCATGTCCATCCCTCATCGAGAAAGTGCGATAGGTGGTGCAGCGTTTCCTCGCGGATCTCCTCTTCCTCGATCGGCGCTGCCCCACCGTCCTCGAGCGACCTCACGGCGTCGAACATCGCGCTCGCCACTTCCTTCACATCAGGCGCGCGACCCATGAGCCTGGTCAAGGTCGCCGGCTCCGGCGCAGCGTGCGCGCTCAAGGAGCTCGCGCTCTTCGAGAACGACGGAAGCGAGGACTGATCGTCTTCGACGAGGATGGAGCCGTGCTGTAACAACGCTCCGTCATCCCGCCACTGGGCGCTGCCTACGAGCTTCCTGCCATCGGCGACGAGCTCGCCCTCGCCGGGAATCTCGAAGCACGGTCTCAGGCTCGGACTCGGCGCGCGCCCGGGAGGCGCCGCGAGCGAAACGGGAACGCCGAGGCGGGAAAGGCCATCGAGCAATATGCGGTTGATTCGTGAATAGGCCGCGCGCCAGGGAGCGGCCCCGAGGGGAGCGGTGACGCTGTAGGTCACTTCGTGGTGGTGCAGAATGGCGCGCCCTCCCGTTGGCCGTCTCACGACGTCGATCTTCGCCGCGTGAATCTTTTCCAGATCGTAGTGACCAGTGGCGGGCTGATGTCTGCCGAATGACAGCGTCGGGCGCGCCCAGGAATAGATGCTGAACACAGTCTCGCCGGTACGCGCGGCGCGCGCGAGCAGCGCGGTATCCCGCGCCATGTTTTCGGCGCCCGAGCGTGGCGCCGCGAGCAGCAGGCGCCACCGGCTGAAACTTCGCCGTGACTGCATAGAGTGTTAAATTGTCACTCCTATGAGCACCACAATCAAGCACGTGGAAGACGCGATTGCCCCTGCTGACTCGTTTGTCCATCGGCACGTCGGACCCGACGATCGCGACGTCGCCGCCATGCTCAAGGAGCTCGGCTACGCGTCGCTCGATGCGCTCATAGACGCCACGATTCCTGAACGTATCCGATTCAGGCGCGGGCTCGACCTTCCCAAGGGAATGACCGAGCCCGAAGTGCTTGGGCATTTCCGCGCGATGGCGGCGAAGAATCAGGTATTCCGGTCGTTCATCGGGATGGGCTACGCGGATTGCATCACTCCGCCGGTAATTCAACGCAACATCATCGAGAATCCGGGCTGGTACACTGCCTATACGCCGTATCAGGCGGAGATCGCACAGGGACGTCTCGAGGCGCTGCTCAACTTCCAGACCGCGGTGATCGATCTCACCGGAGTCGAGATCGCCAACGCGTCGCTTCTGGACGAGGCGACCGCGGCGGCGGAAGCGATGACGATGAGTTACGCGATCAAGGGCAACCCGGGGGGGGGAAAGGAAGTTTTTCTCGTCGCGTCGGAGTGCCATCCGCAGACGATCGACGTGGTGAAGACGAGGGCGAGCGTGCGCGGAATCACCGTTCGCGTCTCCAGCTACGCTGATTTCGAGATCGGGCCCGACGTGTTCGGCGTGCTCGTCCAGTATCCCGCGACGGACGGCGCCGTTCTCGACTACACGAAGACCTGCGAACAGGTGCACGCCGCCGGCGCTCTCGTGACGGTCGCGGCCGATCTGTTGAGTCTCGTTCTCCTTACCCCACCGGGCGAGTGGGGCGCCGACATTGTCGTCGGCAACAGCCAGCGCTTCGGCGTTCCGCTCGGTTACGGTGGCCCACACGCCGCGTTCTTCGCCACCAAGGACGAGTACAAGAGACAGATCCCGGGGCGCATCATCGGCGTGTCGCGGGACGCCGACGGTAAGCCCGCGCTTCGCATGGCGCTGCAAACGAGGGAGCAGCACATCCGCCGCGAAAAGGCGACGAGCAACGTGTGCACGGCGCAGGTTCTCCTCGCGGTCGTGGCGAGCATGTACGCCGTCTATCACGGCCCGCAGGGACTGACCCGGATAGCGCGACGGGTTCACGGCTTCACCGGCGCCATCGCTGAGGGTCTCCGGAAGATCGGCCATCCGATCACGCACGAAGATTACTTCGACACGCTCCGGATCGAGGTGGGAACAGGGGAGACTTCGGCGATCGTCGACGAGGCCCGCCGGCGCCGCATCAATCTTCGCGTGATCGGGGAGAGCAGCATCGTCGTCGCGCTCGATGAGACGGTTACCGAGGCCGACGTATCCGATCTCCTCGTGTCGTTCAACGGCGGCAAGAGTCTCGACTTCAGCCTGGAAGACGTGTTGTCCACCACCGATTCGCGCTACGACGAGCGCTTCAAGCGGACGACGCCGTTCATGACGCATCCCGTGTTCAACACGCACCATGCGGAGACGGAGATGCTCCGCTACATGAACCGGCTCCAGTCCCGCGACCTCTCGCTGGTTCACTCCATGATCCCGCTCGGCTCCTGTACCATGAAGCTGAACGCTACCGTGGAGATGCTGCCGATCACCTGGCTCGGCTTCTCGAAGATCCACCCCTTTGCGCCGCTGGAGCAGACGCTTGGATATCAGCAGCTGTTCCGGGAGCTGGAGAGCGCACTGGCCGAGATCACAGGATTCTCCGCCGTTTCGCTGCAGCCGAACGCGGGATCGCAGGGCGAGTACGCCGGACTGCTCGCGATCGACGCGTACCACGCATCCCGCAACGAAGCGCACCGAAACGTCTGCCTCATCCCGCAGTCCGCGCACGGGACGAATCCAGCCAGCGCGGTGATGGCCGGTATGAAGGTAGTCGTCGTGAAGACGGATGAGCGCGGCAACATCGAGGTGAGCGATCTACGGACGAAAGCCGAGGCGCACGCGAAGGATCTGGCGGCGCTGATGGTCACCTATCCGTCGACGCACGGAGTGTTCGAGGAGTCGATCACCGAGATCTGCGAGATCGTCCACAGGAATGGCGGGCAGGTCTACATGGACGGCGCGAACATGAATGCGATGGTGGGTCTGTGCCGCCCCGCGGACATCGGCGCCGACGTCTGCCACCTCAATCTTCACAAGACCTTTTGCATCCCGCACGGCGGTGGCGGACCGGGCGTGGGTCCGATCGGCGTGGCGGAGCATCTCGTTCCATTCCTGCCCGGCCACCCGGTGATCGAGCAGGAGGGAAGACATTTGGTCGGCGCAGTCTCGGCCGCGCCGTGGGGCTCGGCGAGCATTCTGCCGATATCGCACGGCTACATCCGGCTGATGGGAGGGGAAGGGCTCGAGTACGCTAGCAGGATCGCGATCCTCAACGCGAACTACATCGCGCGCCGGCTGGAGCCGCACTTCCCGGTGCTGTACAAGGGCGC
>CAYMKQ010000024.1:0-6491 GCA_964391175.1 uncultured Gemmatimonadaceae bacterium
AGTTACAGCCTCTTTACGACAAAGCCAATGAGATTTTGGCGACACTACACTAGTACTTTAGCCCGCCCGATTCCGCGAATTCCTTCATCATCCGCTCCTGCTCCTCGGACAGCTTCTCGGGGACGGAGATCGACACCTCGACGATCAGGTCGCCGCGCGTTGCCCCCTTCTCGATTCCCTGCCCGCGTACCCGGAATCGCTTTCCTGACGGCGTGCCCGGCGGAATCCTGATCGCCACCTTTTTGCCGTCGAGCGTCTTCACGCTGATCTTCGTGCCGAGTGTGGCCTGCGCGATGTTGAGCGGAATGGTCGCGATCGCGTCAAGTCCGTCGCGACGATAGAAGGGATCGGGAAGCACGTTGAAAGTGATGATGAGATCCCCGGGCGGACCGTTCGCCGAACCCTTTCCGCCCTGCCCTTTCAGGCGAATCTTCGCGCCGGTGTCGACTCCCGGCGGAACGTTGATCAGGACCTTCCGCCTCGCGCGCACTTCGCCGCTGCCGCGACAGGTCGGACAGGGCTCGGTGGGAACCTGCCCGCGGCCCAGACACACGGGACATGGACGGTTCACCGCGAATCCTCCCTGACCGAAGGACATTACGCCGCGGCCGTTGCACTCCGGACAAACCTTGAGCAGTGCTCCCGGCGCCGCGCCGGTGCCGTGACACGTACTGCATTCCTCGCTTACTTCGAGCTCGATCGGAACTTTCCCGCCGCGTGCCGCGGTCCGGAACGGAATGTCGAGCGTTGCCTCGACACTCTGCCCCTTCTCGGGTCCCCGCGAGCGCGCGCCCTGTCGGCCACCACCCCCGCCGAACATCGAGCTGAAGAGATCTCCCAGCCCTCCCAGGCCGCCGATGTCAAAGTCCGAAAAGCTGACGTTTTGCGCTCCGCCGCCGCCTGCGCGCGACGATCGGGACCCGCCGAACCCGCCCGAGAACGCGCCGAGCCTCCGCATTTCGTCGTACTGCTTTCGCTTCTCCCGATTGCCGAGGACGTTGTTCGCCTCCGAGATCTCCTTGAACCGCTCGGCCGCCTTCTGGTCACTTGCATTCGCATCCGGGTGATACTTCTTGGCGAGCTTCCGGTATGCCTTCTTGATCTCGTCCTGGGAAGCGCTGGAGCTTACGCCGAGGACGGCGTAGAAATCCTTCGTCGGTGGCATGGGCGGTTAGCGCGCGGAAACGGTCAGCCGTTCCACTGCTTCACGACGACGCGCGCGGGTCTCAGAAGCTGCGAGTTGAATACGTATCCGGGCTGGTACACGCGCGAGACGACGTGGTCATCCTCGGGCGCGGACGTTGGCTCCGTCGCAACAGCTTCGTGAATCGCCGGGTCGAAGGTCTCGCCCACGGGGTTGATGACCTGGAGCCCGGCTGATCCCAGCGCCTTCATCATCTTCTTCTCCACCATGTCGACGCCCTGCACGATCGTCTCGGCGTCGGTGGAAGCTGGGTCGACGTGCGCGAAGCGCGCGATGTCGTCGAGCGCTTCGATCAGCTGGCGCACGAGGTCGGCTTGCGCCCGGGATCCCGCATCCGACCGCTCCTTCGCCGATCGCTTGCGGTAGTTGTCGTACTCGGCGGCCAGACGGAGATAACGGTCGCGCTCGACCGCAAGATCGGACTCGGGCGGACCTGTCGTTGTTGCAGCGGTCTCACCGCTGCCGTCCGCGGCGGAACCGGTCGCGCCATCGGTAGCCGAGCGATCTTCACCCTGCGCGCCTGGGGCGCTTCCCCGGGGAGCGAAGTCATTCTCGGAGCCAATCGCGTCCTGCTCGGGCAAGGGCGCCTGCCCCGTTTTCTTTTTCTTCATGGGTCGAAGTTAATCCGTTTCGAGCGTACGACGCACCATCTCGAGCGCGGCTTGAGCGGCACGCTGTCTGATCTCGGCGCGGTCACCTCCGACGTGGAAGCGTCGCGCATGCGCGTCTGAGGCGTGTACCGCAACCCACACCAGGCCGACAGGTTTTTCGGGGGAGCCGCCCCCGGGACCCGCGACCCCGGTGATGGAAACCCCCACATCGGCACTCATTCGCTCCCGAATACCCGACGCCATCTGGAGGGCTACCTGTTCGCTGACCGCGCCGAACCGCTCGAGATCCTCTGGCCGTACCCCAAGGGCATCGCGCTTGATGTCGTTGTGATACGCTATCACGCCCCCCAGAAAAACATCGCTCGAGCCGGGCACGCTCGTGAGTCTCTCGCCGAGCATTCCGCCCGTGCAGCTCTCCGCTACCGCGAGCCTGAGCTCGAGAGCGCGACACCTCTCCAGCACGATGGCTGCAAGATCCGCGTCATCCTCTCCGTACGCGTACGACCCGACACGAGTCCGCAGCTTCACCATCGCGTCCTTCACCATCTTCTCGGCGCGCGCTCGCGGAATACCTCTCGCAGTCACACGAAGATCCACGCCGCTGATGCCAGGGAGATATGCCACCGGCAACGCGCCGGGTTCGGTGCCTGGATCTCCGAGAAAATCTGGACCCAGCAGCTCGGCGATCGCTGATTCCGCGATCCCCGTCGTGCGAAGCGTGCCGGAGAGCACCACAGTTTCTTCTCCGCCGGCGCGGGATCGAATCGCGGGCAGCAGCTCCTCGGCGAGCATGCCTCGCATCTCGCGTGGAACCCCGGGCAGCATCGCGACCCACCGCCCCTTGTCATCTTCGAGCCAGATCCCAGGCGCCGTCCCGTGTCGATTGCTCAGGATGCGGGCGCCCTCCGGAATCTCGGCCTGGACGCGATTGCTCTTCGGGAAGACGCTGGTCGGGAACCGCGCGCGCCACCGCTGCTCGAGCTCGTCGGCGATGGACCGGTCGAGCTTCATCTCGCGCCCAAAGATGCGCGCGATCGCCGCCTTTGTGAGATCGTCGCTGGTAGGACCGAGTCCACCCGTTGTTATCACGGCGCCAGTGCGCTCGAGCGCCTCGCGCACCACGGTCGCGATCTTGCCGGCTTCGTCTCCGACCGTCGTCCGGCGCGCGATCTCGATGCCGATCGCCGCCAGAGTGCGGGAGATATGAGCGGCGTTCGTATCGATCGTGAAGCCGAGGAGAAGCTCGTCACCGATGGTGATGAGCTCTACCTGGAGAGAGCTCACGCCGCGAACACTCCGGCGTAGCGCCGGAGATAGAGGCCGAGTGAGTAGACGGTCAGGATTACCGCGGCGATCATCGTTACCGTTCCAACGATGCCGTTGAAGTAGGCGAACGTCGTCCACGCCACACCAGTCCAGTCGTGCGCGGCAGCGGCGGTCGACGCGAAAAACCAGAAGTACGCCGATCCGACCCAGGTCGACTGAAATCCTGTCTTCCATTTGGCCGGGCCTATCGCCGATATGACGACTCCTCGCCGCGCGGCCGCGTGCCGGAAGGCCGTCATGAAGATCTCGCGTCCGATTACGATCGCGACGACCCACCACGGGAGGCTCACAGGTCCAAGAGGCGTCAGGAACGGCAGCAGGGTCGCGTCGCGACTCTCGGGGCGGGTAGGAGCAAATGGATCGCCGGGTGGGGCCATCAGCACGAACATCGGGATCAGCGTGGCGAAGAGCAGCAGCTTGTCGGCAAGCGGGTCGAGCAGCCTGCCAAGATCGGTGATGAGGTTTCGCGTGCGTGCGAGCTTGCCGTCGTAGTAGTCGGTTACCGCGGCGACGATGTAGAGGACGAAGGCGATGAGCCTCGCCTCCGGCGACGCTATGAATGGCAGCGCTGCAATGAAGGGCGCGGCGAGTATCCGGCCGGCGGTGATCGTGTTCGGGAGATTCACCCAGCCCCCTTCCTACGCCAGCGCCTTCAGCACCAGCTTGCTCACGGCCTTGAGCGTGTCGAATACACCATCGCCCGCCACTGCCACAGACTCGAAGTAGGGGGCTCTCTCCACCCACTCTCCGCCCGGCAGCTGCTCCACCAGGTTCTCACCCGCGTGGTAGGGATCGGGCGAGACCCGGAACTTGGTCGCATCCTCCAGCTCCCAGCCGGGGTTGAGCGCGGCCTGGAGATCCGCGACCGGCGCCGCGCTCGGCAGGTCGCGTTTGTTGTATTGAATGACGAACGGCATGCGCGTGAGATCGTAGCCGTATTCCGCCATGTTGTCGTAGAGATTCTGCATCGACTCCAGGTTCGCCTCGAGGCGCTCCGCCTGGGAGTCGCCCACGAAGACGATGCCATCCACGTTCTTGAGAATGAGCTTGCGGCTGGCGTTGTAATAGACCTGGCCGGGCACGGTATACAGGTGAAAGCGGGTCTTGAAGCCGCGAATCGTCCCGAGATCGACGGGGAGGAAATCGAAGAAGAGAGTACGTTCCGTTTCCGTGGCGAGTGATATGAGCTTCCCCCGCGTCTCCGGCTTCACCTTGCCATAGACGTGCTCGAGATTCGTGGTCTTTCCGCCAAGCCCGGGACCGTAGTAAACGATCTTGCAGTTAATCTCGCGCGAGGCGTAGTTGATCATCGACACGTCTAGCTCTTCCTCACCAGTTGAAGAGTTTGTCGATTTCGTCGCCCGCACCCTCGAGCAGGTTCTTCTGCGGTGCGTCGCCGTTCCGTCCGCGCGAAAATACGCGATCGACCAACAGCGTCAACTCGTTGATCTCGTCCTTCATTCTCAGCCGGACGAGTCCTACGGTCGTGCGCGAATCGAAGATTATCACGAGCAGGAGACGCCGCGCGATGTCCGCGACGTAGATGGATTTCTCGCCCTGATGGAAAAGGCTGGCGAAGTCGTTCTCGCCCACCAGCTTCGCCAGCTGGTCGTTGGCGCTGTAATCGGCGGCGGTGAGGGTGGCGAAGGTGGTCGTGTCGAGGCCCGACGCCTCGCCCACGGTCGTCACCAGCTGTCCCGAGCGGTCGACGAGGAGCGCGCAGATCGAGTTGGTCTCGCCGAGAAACCGCTTCAGCGATTCGGTGATCGCGCTGAAGTCGTCCTGTGTAAACGACCAGTTTGCCGTTCCCGCCGTCATCTATTCTCGGTCAAAGCGTCGCCTCGAGGCGTTTCAGCATCCGCGCTCCGCGCTGGCGAAGAATGTGCCGCGGCTCCCAGGCGATGTACTCGCGTAGGATCTGTGCCGTGCTGATCGTGGGGCGCGCTCTCAGGTAGCCGAGGGCCGCCACGCGACGCAACGGAAAGCGGCTGAAGAGCTCGTGGCGGTACTGGTGCTGGAGGCGACTCCAGAGAAGAGTGCCGGCCGCCACACCGCCAGCGAAGCCCGCTGCGACGAAGCCCGCGCGCGCCCTGCTCATGACATTGCCCGCCTGGCAGTAAGCGCCTGCGCGATGGTGACTCCGTCAGCGTACTCGAGATCGCCGCCTACCGGGAGCCCGCGCGCGATCCTCGAGACCGTGAGCGAATACCGGGACAGCTTGCGCTGAACGTACAGCGCGGTGGTCTCCCCCTCAATACTCGGATTGGTCGCAATAATCACTTCGCGCACTGCTCCAGCAGACACTCGCGTCTCCAGTTGAGGGATCGTGAGATCCTCCGGTCCGATTCCATCGAGTGGGGACAGGCGGCCACCCAGGACATGATACACGCCCCGGAACTCGCCAGACCGCTCGATAGCGCCGATATCGGAAGCTTCTTCTACTGCGCAGATGACTGCCGTATCCCTGCGGGCGTCACGGCAAATGGAGCACAGCTCCTCCTCCGTCAGGTTGAAGCACCGGGAACACGGCCGGACCTTGTCCGCGAGGGTGGTGAGGGCCGAGGCCAGGCGTTTGCTCTGCTCGGGCGACTGCTTGAGGAGATGGTAGGTGAGCCGGAGCGCCGTCTTCCGCCCGATCCCGGGCAGCTTCGACAGCTCGGCGGCGAGATCGTCGATCGCTCCCACGCTAGAAAGGCAACTTGAATGGGAGGTTCAAGCCCCCGGTCAGGCGGCTCATTTCTGTCTTGGCGAGGTCGCTAGCTTTCTTTTGCGCCTCGTTGACCGCGACGAGCACCAGGTCCTCGAGCATCTCCACGTCCTTCGCATCCGCCACGCTCGGATCGATCTTGACGCGGGTGATGGTGCCCTTCCCATCGGCTTCGACAGTAACCATGCCACCGCCCGCGGCGGCGGTCACCGTCTGCTTCTCCAGCTCGGATTGCATCTGCTGCATCCGCGCCTGCATCTGCTGCGCCTGCTCGAAGATCTTTGAGAAATCAGCCATGACTATGAGCTTTGGATGAGAGTATCAGTCGAGTAGCTCGAGGTCGAGCGCATCTATCGCTGCACCAAGCGCCGGGTCCTTCTCGCGGAGCATTCCGATCCGCTCCTCCTTGAGCGCCTCGGGAGTCATCCGACTGCGATTGGTGTCCTGCGCCGTCGCCTCCATGGCGCGCTTCATTTCGCGCAGCTGCCCCTCGTTCGCCGAGCCCATTGAGTTCGGCGCCGACAGCTGCGGCGGGTAGCCGGGACGTGTCGCTCCGGCCTGGCGCTGAGCGGTGCGTGCAGCTGCCGGCGGCGCGGACTGGGCGCGCACCGATCCGCTTGGCGCTTCCCCGCTTGGCGCTTCC
>CAYMKQ010000024.1:6591-27373 GCA_964391175.1 uncultured Gemmatimonadaceae bacterium
CGCGTGGCGCTTCCCCGCGTGGCGCGCCGGAGAGTGCGCCCGCGCCGATCTCCCTCAGCATATCCTCGAGCGCGACGGTGCGATCGAGCAGCGCCATGCGGACGAGCAGCATCTCGATCAGCAGCTGCTGTTGCCCGCTCTTCCTGAATGTCGGCTCGAGCGCGTTCACGGCGCTGATCATTCGCAGGAGATCTCCGGCGGTGAACAGCTCCTTGCGCTGCCTGAGCGCCGCTGCCGCCGTGACGGAGACTCCTTCCGCCTTGCCGTTCAGAACGATCGTCAGCTGCGCGCGAAGAATATCCGCGAAGCCGGCGAGGAAAACGCCGAAGTCGACTCCCGCATCCGCGAGCTTCGCGACCGCGGGAAAAATCTCTCCCGCCCGGTGGCCGGCGATGATGTCGACGATTCGCAGGAACTCGTCTTCGGGGACGAGGCCGAGAGCTTCGCGCACGCGATCGGCCGTCACCGGCCCCTCGCCAATCGAGATCACCTGATCGGTGAGACTGAGGGCATCGCGCATGGATCCGTCGGCGGCGCGGGCGATCATCGCCAGCGCATCCTCCGATGCCTCGACGCCCTCTGTCCCGAGGACTGAGGAGAGGCGACGGGTGATGTCGCCGATCCCGATCCGCTTGAGGTCGAAGCGCTGAAGTCGGCTCAGCACGGGAGCCGCCGCCTGCGCGATCTTCTGCGGCTCAGTCGTGGCGAAGACGAACACGACGCGCGGGGGAGGCTCTTCGAGAATCTTGAGCAGGGCGTTCCAGGCTTCACGCGTGAGCATGTGAGCTTCGTCGACGATGTAGACCTTGTACCGGTCGTCGCCGGAAGGAGCGTACATCGCTCTCTCCCGTAGGTCTCGGGCGTCGTCAACCCCGCGGTTGGAGGCGGCGTCGATCTCCACGACGTCGAGGCTGGAGGACCCGCTCCATATCCGCTGGCACGAAGTGCAATGCCCGCACGGCTCGCCGTCGTCGCGTTTGTTCTCGCAGTTGAGAGCCATGGCCAGCACACGCGCGAGCGTAGTCTTGCCCACGCCGCGCGGGCCACAGAGCAGATATCCGTGGGCGACCCGTCCCCGGGCGATTGCCCCGCGCAGCGTGTTCGATACGTGCGACTGGACAGCTACGTCAGCGAAGCTCTTCGGGCGGTATTTGCGGGCGAGTGCGAGAGACATTGCGAGGCGGGAGTACCCCAGGCCTGACGGAGCAACGTTAGACACCGCATGCCGCTGCTACCTTCGGGGTCCTGACGGAGTTAACGGGCTCACGCCCTCCGGGACCTGGGGCACCCGAAATATAGCCGCGTGCGAAAGGCACTGCGAGGTGGACGAAAACGAAAGGCCCCGCCAGGATCTGGCGGGGCCATCCGACTGTGTCGAGCAACGCTACCTCTTATTCTCGTCCGCCGACTTGATGTCAACGGTCGGAACCTTGACTTTCACCGTATCCGTGCCGACGTCAATCGACGGCGTGTTGATGGTGTCCGTCTGCGTTCCGATGACCGGCTTCTCCACCTGATACTCTCCCTCGCCTGTCTTCTTGCAGGCCGAGATCGACACTACGGCCATCACGACCGCCACTGCTGCTAATTTGCGCACGAGACGCCCCCCAAAAAAGTGTGTTTGCCGTAGGCCGGCGGTATCGCCTACTAATAGTACTCAATCCTCGAACGCCTCGCGCTGGCGCTTCCGCACGCGTCGAAGCTCGTACACCTGCGCCACCTCGCCGCCGAGTATGAAGATCAGAGCGGCATAGTAAACCCAGATAACGATCAATACCAATGCAGCGACCGTGCCGCTGTAGAAAGAGCCGGGGTTGAATGAGCGGGCATAGGCTCCAAACGCCCGTTTGGCCAGCTCAAGCATGAAGGTGGTGAACAGCGACGCGATGAAGGCGGTCTTCCACCGGATCTTCCGGTTCGGCAGAAACTTGTAGAGGGAAAAGAACATCGCCGCGATGAACGTGAAGGCGAGCAGCTGCCCCAGGTTGTACTCGAGGTTTCCCATCATGTCCCTTCTCAGGCCCAGATCGGCGAGCACGAGGACCCCCCGCGATGTGGCGATCGCCAGATAGGCGCTGAGCGACACGTAGGCTACGAGCAGGAGGCTCGACACGAGTGTTATCTCGATGTCGAAGATCTTTCCCGCGATGATGCCGCGGTCCGAGTCGATGTCGAAGATCTGGCAGAGCACGGTGCGGAGCGATCCGAACAGACGCGTCGAGAACCAGATGAAGCCGATCGCGCTGTACAGCCCGAGCGATCCACTCCGCTTGATGACCTCGTTGAGGATCCGGGCGGCCGGACCTTCGTCGCCGCCCGGGGTTGGAGGCAGAAACTTGTTGACGATCATCATCACCTCCGCCGACGACGTGTCGGGCGCGTGATTCAGGAGGTAGACGAGACCTGTCGCCAGCAGAAGGAAGAAGGGAACGGCGGCGAGTAGGAGATTGAACGCGATCCCCCCCGCCAGGAAAAGTACGTTGTCCTCACCGCTGTTGTCCCAGATTCGCTTCGCGTAGTCGCGAAGCAGCCAGCCGAGCCGGGCTGGGAGCCCGCGCTCTGGCACTAGCTGTCTTTGTACGCCGCTTTGCTCTCGGCGATGCGGTGCTCGAGCTCCCCGCGCGCCTGCCGTGCCGCGGCACGGCCTGCGTCAAACGCGTTCGCGACCTTTCGCGTCTTGGCGTCGACTGCATCGAACGTCGCCTCGATCCGCTCCCCGACGCGCCCGCGGACCTCGTTGAACTTGTCAGCGACGGTCCCGCTCATGTCCTCCACCAGCTCCTGCGCGGCTTCCTGCGCGCGTCGGGCGCGGCGCGCGATACCGCGCCGCGTTTCCTCGCCGCTCTGCGGGGCGAGAAGGAGCGCGACGCCGGCGCCAATGGCGAGCCCCACGATGAAGGACCCTACTCCCGCCTGCTGGCGCTCAACGATTACGTACGGCTCGCTGTAAGGGTCGTCGTCGTACCACTCGTACTCGTTCATTCACATCCTCCGCTTGTTAGCGCTTCTTGGTCTTCGATTTCGAGGGCGCCGCTGCAGATGAACGGGAAGGCGCCTTCCCCGCCTTCGCCGCCGGTGCGGGTGACTCGCCGGCCTTCGCCGAGCGCTGAGGTACGTTAGCCATAGGAGCGCCGCCCTCGCTGCCGTTTACGCGCAGGAGCGATGCAATCTCCGCGCGCACGTCGCCGGGCGACATCCCTACTATCGTCGCGGTGCGCGCATAGTCCCCATTGGTCGATGCGAAGGCGCGCAATACCAGCTGACGACGCGTCTCGGCGAGCGTCGCGCCCGGCTGAAGCGTGATCGCGGTCGGCGCTTCGGCTCCGCGACGCAAATGCCGCGGCATGATGTCGGCGGCTTTGATCCTGTCGCCATTGCCCATGATGACGGCTCTTTCGACGGCGTTCTTGAGCTCGCGGACGTTGCCCGGCCAGTTGTACGACAGAATCCACTCCCACGCCGCCTCATCGAAGCCGCTGATGGGCTTCCCGTTCTGCTGCGCGAAGCGCGCGAGGAACTCGTTCGCCAGCAGCTTGATGTCGCCGATGCGCTCGCGAAGGGGTGGCAGGTAGAGCTCTACCACCGCGAGGCGGTAGTAGAGATCCTCGCGTAGATCGTTCTCGGAGAGCGCCTTCTGGAGGTCGCGGTTCGTGGCAGCCAGGATGCGGATGTCGACCGTGATCTCCTTCTTGCCCCCCAGCCGGCGGATGGTTCGCGTCTCGATCGCGCGGAGCAGCTTGACCTGGATGTCGGTCGGCATCTCGACGACTTCGTCGAGGAAGATCGTGCCCCCGTCGGCCATCTCGAACGCGCCAGGCTTCTCGTTGGTCGAGCCGGTGAACGCGCCCTTCTCGTGGCCGAACAGCTCGTTCTCGAGAATGTCCTTGGGAAGCGCGGCGCAGTTGAGCGCGAAGAACGGCCCCTTCACTCGCTCGCTCTTGGCGTGGATCGCGCGCGCGACCAGCTCCTTGCCCGTCCCCGATTCGCCGATGATGAATACGCTCGCGGTAGACGGTGCGACGGCCTCGATGATCTGGTACACGGAGCGCATCTCTTCCGACTGTCCGGTGAGCTCGCCGAAGTGGGTCAGACCCTCGAGCTTGGACGACAGCTCGCGATTCTTCTCCTGGACGTTGAACTTCTCGAGCGCTTTCGGAATGAGCGCCTTGAGGCGATTCAGCTTGTCCGCGGTGAGCGGCTTCTCGACGTAGTCGTAGGCGCCTTCGCGCATCGCCTGCACGGCCGAATCGACAGTCGCCTGCCCCGTGACGATGATGCACTCGGTCGGAATCGCGCGCTGCTGCAGCTCCTTCAGCAGCGCCAGTCCGTCCATCTTCGGCATCTTGAGGTCAGCGAGCACCACGCCGAATCTCTCGGCGCCGAGCTGATCGAGAGCCTTCTGGCCGTCGACCGCGACGGCAACTTCGTATCCCTCGTCGCGCAGGATCGCGCTCAACCCTTCGGTGATAGAACGGTCGTCGTCCGCTATCAGGATCCTGGCGTGCTTTATCTCATTCTTTGGAATGGCTGTGACCCTCGGGAGAGACTTTTAATATAACCGTCTGGCCTCTCTCCTCGACCCCTACGCCGATGCGCTCCCCAAGGCGTCTGATTTCGGACACGACGCCCGGGCCACGCTCGCCGTAAATCATTAGCTCTATTTCACTTGCGGCGCCATTCCCGGGACCGGGCCGGAGCGTTCCATTCGTCGCGGCCGTAAGCACCGCGCCAATCAGCGCCAGGGCGCCGTCCGTGAGCGCGCTGGCCTCGCTGACTTGCGCCGAGGCGCGCTCGGCGAATGACGCCACCTCCTTCGGAGCATCATCGCGGGACGTGCGGCTTCTCACCACTTCGACGTTCACGGAAACTCCGTTCAGGGCGTTCCGGATCTCATGGCCCGCCCGCCTCATGATCTCGCGCACAGTGGCGAGAGCTTGCGCCGAGGACGGCGATGCCGCCTTAGTCACTCAGATCCGCATCATCCGGCGCGGCTTCCACGCCGGCGAGGTCGGGGTGCGGACGCGGCTTGTGCTGCTCCACCGGCTTCACGAACCGGCGCACCGTCTCGGCGGTGTTCACCACCCCGAGCTGCGTGAACAGAAAGCTGAACTTCTCCTCGTAGGCCTTCGCCAGCTTGCTCTTCACGTCCGTGGGCAGATCCCACATTCTCTTCTTGAAGGGGCCCAGCGCCTTCTTCCGCGTCTTGTAGAAGAACTGCTCGTCGGTGTCGGACGGCTTCCTCTCATCCTTCGCGTTCTGCCGGATCCACTCGTAGATCTCCCCACGCAGCGACACCGGGCAGTTGTCGTACAACATCGTCTGAAAGTTCGTGGCGAGATGAATCTCCGCCGTTTCCGTGCGGGGGAAGTTGTGAAACGCGCTGTCGGGCAGTGTCGAGGCGCCGTGCTGCACGGCACCCGACAATCCGTATTCCCCCCTGGCCACCTTGGACAGCGTCGCCAGCGTGTCCAAGTCGATCTTTACGTCGGCGATTGTGCCGTCGGCCAGTACGACACCGCCGTGAGTCGTTCCGGATTGCACGCTGATCTTGGACAGGCCCACGGTACCGGGAGCTCTTTTCTCGAGAGTCGAGTTGAACCCATCCATGTAGGTCCGCAGCTCTTCGACCGTCGAGTTCTCGGTGCCGACTTCTCCGATCTCGCCACCGATCGAAATCGTGACTCCTTCCGGCTCGAGCTCGCGAACGGCCAGCGCGAGCCCGACCGCCTGCTCGTAGTTGGTTCTCTGCTGCTCGTTGAGATTGGGCTTCGACAGATCGACGAGGGTTGAGGTGTCCACGTCGATGTTGTAGAAGCCCGCGGCGATCGCCTCGCGCACGAGCTGCTTCACACCATTGACCTCCGTAACCGGATCGACCGCGAACTTTTTCGAGTTCACCTGGAAGTGGTCGCCCTGAATGAAGAGGGGGCCGCGAAATCCCTCGCGCAGCGCCGCTGCCAGCATCACGGTGACGTATTCCGCTGGACGCTGGTCCGTGTACGCGATCTCGGAACGGGCGATCTCGAGGATGAGCGCTCCGACCTCGAGCCTGATCGCCGTGCGGAAGATCGCGCGGGCTGTGTCGTAGGTCATCCCGCGGATATTCATGGCCGGAACGGTGAACCCTCCGGTCTTTGCCTGTCCGCGGGCGATGTAGAGGCCGTGAATGGACGACGGCTGGACCCCCACCGCCTGCCCGATCTCCCAGATCAGCCAGCGCGCGTCGTCGCGCTCCTCCTCGTCGCCGAATACCGCGGCGTACACCAGGTTGTCCATCGCCGGCGAAGCAACCGCCGACTCATCGTGGACATCCACGCGACCGTCCAGGACGGTCACCGACTTGTCGAATGGATTAACTAGCATGACAGTCTCAAAGTCGTCGGGGCATCGCCCGGTCGCAAGGTGTCAGACGCTCCAGCGCGGATTGCTCGTGGGCAGGGCGTCCCACTCCTTTCGGGCTGAGTCGGCGCCGGGGCGCCCGAGCATCGCGTAGGCGAACTGCTTTCCCAGCTCGACACCCGGCTGATTGAACGCATCGATACCGTATAGCTGGCCGGCATAGGCGGTCGCGATCTCCAGAAACATCATCAGCTGCCCTACGTGGGGCGCATCCACGCGATCGAGGTGGATCGTCATGTTCGGTCGGCCCCGGCGCGCGAGCGCGCCGGCCGTCGCGCGCTGCTCGATGTCGATCAGCTCCCCGAGCGAGTGACCGGCCAGATAACCCAGCTCCTTCACGTCTGTGAATCCGGATGGGATCTCGACGTCTGTCGCCCGCTGTCCGACCGCGACGAACGTCACCGTCTTGTCCGCGGGACCTTCCATGAAGAGCTGCACCTGGGCGTGCTGGTCGGTCGCACCGAGCGCGGCGAGAGGCGTGGAGCCGACCGAGGTTCCGTCCGGCCGGCGCTTCCCCAGGCTCTCGGCCCACAGCTGGACGAACCAGTCGGCGAAGTCGCGAAGCGGATCCGAGTAGGGCATGAGCACGACGATACTCTTCTCCAGCCGAGTGTCGGCCAGCCACTGGAGCATCGCGTACACGCCGGCTGGGTTCTTCGTGAGATCGTCGGCCGTGCAACGACTCGCCATCTCCTTCGCGCCCGCCAGGAGCGCCGTCACGTCGATCCCGATCAGGGCGGCGGGGAGCGTTCCCACCGCCGTCAGCACGCTGAACCGTCCGCCGATATTCGCCGGTATGTCGAGCGCCGGTACTCTGAGGCGCTCGGCAAGCGGTCGGAGAGCACCTTGCGTCGGATCAGTGATGAACACCATCTGCTTCGTCACGTCCAATCCTTCCCGGACGATGCGGTCGTGCACGACGAGGAACTGCGCCATCGTCTCCGCGGTGCCGCCGGATTTCGAGGTGACGATGAACAGCGTGCGCGCCAGCCGAAGCCGATTCAGAAGCGCCGCGATGGTCTCCGGATCGACGTTGTCGAGAACGTGAAGCCGCGCATAACCGTCCCTCGCCCTCTCATCGAGCATGTTCCACCCGCTCGGCCGGAGGGCGGTCCTGAGCGCGATCGGGCCAAGCGCCGAGCCGCCAATGCCGAGGATGACGACATCGTCGTACTTGCCGCGGGCGGCGCTGGAAAAGCGCGTGGCCTGATCGAGGAGCGCGGTGTTTCCCGGAAGATCTACGAACCCGACGCTTCCGCCCTGCCGCAACGACTCGAAGCCACGCTTCGCCTCGGAGAAGTGCCGCCCCGCGTCGTTCCAGCTCGCCGCGTCGATACCGCCGGGCGAGATCATCATGTTCGTGTAATCGAGTCTGAGCGTCATCTCAATCGATGCTGACGGTCAGACCGTCGAACGCGGGAGCGATTCCACCTGGCAGCTCGCGTTCGAGCTCGGCGTGCCCGGTGTGATGGGTCAGATGCGTGAGGTAGGTCTGTCGCGCGCCTACGCGTTGAGCCGCGCTCACCGCCTCCGAGATGCTCAGATGAGTCGGGTGCTGCGTGCGAAAGAGCGCGTTCAACACGAGCACCGTCACACCCCTGAAAATACGGAGCGCCTCTTCAGGCAGCTCCTTGGCGTCGGTGATGTAGCCGAGCTTCCCGATGCGGTACGCGTAAACGGTGACGGGTCCGTGCGGAACCTCCACCGGGATCACATCCACATCGCCGATGCGAATGCTCTCGCCCGCTACGAGGCCGTGCGAGCGCCCTTCGGGCTTGCTCGTGCCGGGCAGCGGCCTGATCGAATCGTCGAAGATGTAGGCGAAGCGTCGGGCCAGTCTGGCCATCGTGTCGGGGGGTCCATACATGTCTATCGGGACATCACCGCGCACCGAAAGCGCGCGGATGTCGTCGATCCCGTTCACGTGATCCGCGTGATCGTGCGTGAACAGAATCGCATCGACGCGACTCACACCGGCGGCGATGAGCTGGAGCCTCAGCTCGGGAGGAGTATCGATGAGAATGCGCGTGCCTCCGTCGGTCTCGACCAGCGCGCCGACTCGCGTTCTCCTGTCCCGCTGGTCGGTGGATCGGCACACTGCGCACGAGCATCCGATCTGCGGGATGCCAAAGCTCGTCCCCGTTCCCAGGAAGGTGAGCTTCAGATCGTCTCCACCTTGAGGAGATTCGTCGTGCCCGGAATGTCGAACGGCACACCGGCGGTCACGATGATGCGATCCCCCTTCGAGGCAAGCTCCCTGTTCACTACCGCGTTCTTGGCGCGAATCATCATCTCGTCGTAGTCCTTGCTATGCGGGACCAGCTCGGGCACGACACCCCAGACGAGCGAGAGCTGGCGGTACGTTCGCACCTCGTCGGTAAGAGCGAGAATAGGAACCGGCGGCCGCTTGGATGAGACCACTCGCGCCGAGAATCCGCTCTTCGTGAAGACCGCCACGAGGGGAGAGCCCAGCATGTCGACTGCGGCGACCGTCGCCGCAGCGATTGCGACCTCGGTTGTCACTATCCCCTCTCCCTGCTCCGCTCCGGCGAAGGGCTTTGCCGGCGGGTGCTGCTCGATCTCGCGGATTATCCGGGTCATCGCTTCGACCGCCAGGCGCGGGTAGGCGCCGGCGGCGGTCTCGGCAGAGAGCATCACCGCATCGGTTCCGTCCATGATGGCGTTGGCGACATCGCTTGCTTCGGCGCGCGTCGGACGCGGGTGCTCGATCATCGATTCGAGCATCTGCGTCGCCGTGATGACCGGCCTCCCGAACTTGTTCGCGATCCGGATGATTCTCTTCTGCGCCCCCGGTACCGCCTCGAACGGCAGCTCGACACCCAGGTCGCCGCGCGCGACCATCACGCCATCCGACGCCCGGACGATCGCCTCGATGTTATGGAGGGCGACATCCTTCTCGATCTTCGAGATCACGAGCAGCCACTTGGGGACCATCGTGCGCAGGCTCTCGATGTCCTCGGCGCGCCTCACGAAGCTGAGGGCGAGGTAGTCCACCTCCTGCTGCACGGCGAACAGGATGTCGGTGGTATCCTTCTCCGTGATCGACGGCGCCGACACCTGGATGCCGGGGAGATTGAGACCCTTGTGACTCTTGAGCTCTCCGCCGTTGAGCACGCGCGCGCTCACTCTTGCGTTTCCGACCTCGAGCGTGACCAGCTCGATCAGACCGTCGTCGATCAGGATCCGGTCGCCGACGCGCACGTCGGTGGCGAGCTGATTGTAGGTGACGGGGATCTCTCCCCGCCGCTCATGACCCTCGTGGACGAGGGTGACGTCATCTCCTACTTGCAGAGTCATGGGGCTGGCCAGGTCACCGATTCTAATGCGAGGACCCTGGAGGTCCCCGAGGATCGCGATTGGCTTGCCGGCCTCGTCCGCGAGCCGCCTGACCATGGCGATCGTCGTCGCGTGCTGCTCGTGCGAACCGTGTGAGAAGTTGACCCGGGCAACGTTCATCCCGGCTTCGATCAGCCCCCGTATCGCATCGTCGGTGGCGGTCGAGGGCCCAAGCGTGCAGACGATCTTCGTGCGCGGAGTGTAGATCCCGGTCACTTCCCGCCTGGTGCAAGTGAGCCGACCTTGGCCTCCAGTCCGGCGATGAGCTCGTCGAATGACTTCTGAAAGCTCGCGATTCCATCGACGAGCAGCTTGTCGGTGACATCGTGCATGGAGATCCCCACCGCCTCGATCTCCCTCAGCAGTCCTTCGGCCGCGGCGACCTTCCTGTCGACCGTTCTCGCGACCACACCGTGATCCCTGAATGCGTCGATGGTCGCGGGTGGCATGGTGTCCACCGTGTCGGGTCCGATCAGCTCCTCCACGTACATGACATCACGGTATTCCGGATTCTTGGTGCTCGTCGACGCCCAGAGCGGGCGTTGAACACGCGCACCGTGCTGTTCCAGCGCTTGCCAGCGTGGTCCGGAGAACTTCCGGGTGAACAGTCTGTACGCCAGCTTCGCGTTCGCGATCGCCGCGCGGCCCTTGAGCATGCGTAGCCGCTCCTTCTCGGCGGGAGACGCCTTTACGGCCAGCGCATCGAGGCGCTTGTCGATTTCCGTATCGACGCGGCTCACGAAGAAGCTCGCAACGGAGGCGAGGCCGTCGATCGGTTGATTCGCCTTCACGCGGTCCTCGAGACCTGCCATGTACGAGTCGATCACGCGCTCGTGCGTTTCGATCGCGAAGAGAAGCGTGATGTTGACATTGATGCCTTCGGCGATGAGGCGTCGCACCGCGACCGCGCCTTCCCTGGTGCCGGGCACTTTCACCATCACGTTCGGACGATCGACCGTCTTCCAGAGGCGGCGCGCCTCCTCGACGGTCTCCTTCGCGCTGTTCGATACACCCGGTGAGACCTCGATCGACACGAACCCGTCGGCGCCTCTCGTCGAGCTGTAGACGCCCGCGAAGATGTCGCACGCGTCGCGGACATCCGTAGTCTCGACCAGCTCGAACAGCTCCCAGCTCGACAGGCCCTCGTCGGCGGCCGACGTGAGCTGCTCGTCGTACGCGCTGCCCGAGGCGAGCGCTTTCTGAAAGATCGTCGGGTTGGACGTCATTCCGGTGAGGGCGTCTTCGCGGACGCGGCGGTCCAGCTCGCCGTCCTGGAGCATCGACCGGTCAATGCTGTCGAGCCAGATCGATTGTCCGGCATCGTGAAGCTCTTCCAGTGTGTCTCTCGTCATGTCATGACCCCCTTCTCCAATCTTAACCGGCCTCCACGGCTATCGCCCGACCTTCCAGTCCGTCGAGAGCTCGATATTCCCCCACGCGAACTTGAGAGCGCCGTGCGGGAACGTCTGCGACGGAGGACTCTCGATCGCCGGAATGAGCCAGAAGGTGAGACTCTCCACCGGCTCGGTACGAGTCCGCGACCTGAGGTCGATGCGCGCAAGATCCTGTGCCGGGTCGTACTCCGTTCCCCACTGCAGGGCCTGCTTGCTCACTATCAGCTTCCACCCATTCCGGGTGGGAAGCGTGAACAGAGTGTAGATCCCGCGCGGAATGAACGTGTTGCCGATCGTGATATCCAGCTCGGCCGTAAGCTGAGTCGCCAGGTTTGCGCCCGTACGCCACGCGCTGTCCCACGGGACCAGACTGCCGAGCACACTCCGGCCGCGAAGGTGGGGCTGGCCGTAGTTGATCGTGATGCGAGCTGGTCCAGCGACTGAGGACGTATTGAGCCACTGGTTGTTCAGCCAACGACGGTCGATCAGGACTTCCACCGTCGCGCGAGTGCTGGGGGCGGCGCGTGGGATGGGGCGCTGGGCGGGTTGCTGGGCGGGCGCAGGCTGGGCCTGGGCGGGCAAATCCGCACTGACGAGTACGAGCGCCGCAACAACGATTGACCTTGAAATCATCTTTCAGCTCTCCGTCTGAAGGTTTGAACCGCGAACCGATCGATCAGAAGTCCCGTTTGCGCATCTCCTTGAAGAAGCGCTCGTGCTCCTGCCGCTCCTTGAGAGTGGCCGCATCCGTCGGCAGGTCCTTCAGATTGGGGTCGTACTTCTTGCCGAATCCCTTGCGCCCCGTCGAGCCGGCGGCTTTGGCGGCGTTCTTCCTGGCGAGAGCCGCAATCTTTTTGTCGTCCATCGCTGTCCCGTGTTCGATATGAGCTTGAGGATACCTCTGTAGAATATGCCACACCGGTCACGGTCGCGTCACGAAGCCGTGGCGATCCCGCGGGATTGACTACCTTTCCGCGGGAAGGAGTACGGCCCGCGGATCTAGTGAAAAAGGGGATGAAGCGAGTGCGGTTTTTCGGCGGGGTGCGGTAGCCCGAACGTCCCTGACATGAGTGCCGTAACAAAGAACGCCGGGCGGATTCGTCCGGCGTTTCTGCTTTCTCCAGTCGGGTGCTAGCTCTGTCTCACCCGCACTCGGAGAACCCGCACACGTGGCACTTGGCGCAGCCTTCCGCGAACTCGAGCGACGAGCCACAGTCGGGGCAAGTGCCAATGAACGACTCGCTGCGATTCACCGCGTCGAATCCATACTGCGCCTGTCCGCCATCGGCTGAATTCGCGATGGGAGACGGCTGGGTCTTGGGCTGAAGCCCCTCCACCGGCAGTGGCGTCGAGCCGGAGGCGTTGAGCAGATCTTGCTGCACCCCCTGCTTCTCACGCATCCATTTCTCGAGCGCAATACCTATTGCATCGGGGACGGACAGTACCTTGTTCGGGCCGAGGCCGATCGCCTTGTCCGACGCGATGCCCCGCAACTGACGGTGCACCTCGCGAATCGGGATCCCCGATCGCAACGCCAGCGAGATGAGACGACCCATGGCCTCCGCGTCGGCCATCACCGCTCCGCCCGCCTTGCCGAGGTTGATGAACACCTCGAACGGCTGGCCCCTGTCGTCCTCCGTGATGTTGAGGAACATCGTTCCGAGCGGAGTCTCGATGCGGGTCGTTATCCCGCGCAGCGTGTCGGGCCGCGCTCGCTTCGAGCGACGCTGAAGATTCTCCGCCTCGGCGTCGAACAGCGCCTGCTTCAGTCTCGCGATTTCCGCATTCTGCTCCGCGACAGTGCCGTGAAGATCCCCCAGCTCGCGGCGTGATTCGCCCTTCCCCCCGCCTTCGCGCTCGGTCTTCGCCTGCTCGGTCGCGCCGGTGGAGAGAACCTGATTGTCGCGTGAGCCGTCACGGTACACCGTGACGCCCTTGCACTTTAGGGCGAACGCGAGCTCGTAGATCGCTCTCACGTCCTCGGGAGTCGCGGCGTGCGGGAAGTTGGTCGTCTTGGAGATCGCTGAGTCGCAGTTCTCCTGGAAGGCGGCCTGCATTCTCACGTGCCACTCGGGAGTGATGTCGTGCGCGGTCACGAACACGCGCTGCCATTCGGCGGGAACCTCGTCGAAGTGGATGTGGCCTTCCTTAGCGATCCGCTCCATCAGCTCGTCCGAGTACCAGCCTTCCTCTTTCGCGATGGCGACGAAGTCCTCGTTCACGTCGGGCATCATCGCCCCCGCCTGGTTGCGCATGAACGCAACGGCGAACAGCGGCTCGATTCCCGACGAGCAGCCGGCGATGATCGAGATCGTCCCTGTCGGGGCGATAGTGTTGACGTTGCAGTTCCTGAGCAGCTGCATGGGGCGGATGCGATTGCCCTTGGCGTCGCGCGCACAGGTCTCATCGGGACCCCAAATGGATCTCGCCCACTCGGGGAAAGGCCCGCGCTCATTGGCGAGCCTCTCGCTCTCACGCTTCGACTCCACATCCACGAACTTCTGGAGCTGGCGGCCGAACTCGACGCCCTCGGCGCTGTCGTACGGAATGCCCAGCCTCACCAACGCATCGGCGAAGCCCATGATGCCGAAGCCGATGCGGCGAATTCTCTTCGACAGCGCATCGATCTCGGGGAGCGGGTACTTGTTGACATCGATGATGTTGTCGAGGAAGTGCGTAGAGAGATGGATGTCCGACTTCATCGCCTCCCAATCCATCACGCCGTCTCGCACGTAGTACCCGACATTGATCGAGCCGAGGTTGCAGACGTCGTATGGAAGGAGCGGCTGCTCCCCGCACGGATTCGTGGCCTCGTACTGTCCGACGTTTGGCACCGGGTTGTATCGGTTCGCCTCGTCGATGAAAAAGCAGCCCGGCTCGCCCGTGCGCCACGCGCCATCGATCATCTTGTCCCACACGGCGCGCGCGTCTAGCTGGCCCGTCACCTTGCCGGTGCCGGGCTCTACCAGATCGTAGCTCCTCCCCGCCGTCACCGCGTCCATGAACTTGTCCGTGACGGCGACGGAAATGTTGAAGTTGGTGATCTGTGTGAGGTCTTCCTTGCAGGTGATGAAATCCATGATGTCGGGATGATCGACGCGAAGGATTCCCATGTTCGCACCGCGGCGTGTCCCGCCCTGCTTCACCGCGTCAGTAGACGCATCGTAGAGCTTCATGAACGACACGGGACCGGATGCGACACCGGTCGTCGAGCGGACCATCGATCCCTTGCCGCGAAGCTTGGAGAAACCGAATCCGGTCCCGCCGCCCGACTGGTGAATGAGCGCCATCGAGCGAAGCGTGTCGTAGATGCCATCGCGCCCATTGGAGAGCGCGTCCTCGACGGGAAGAACGAAGCACGCCGAGAGTTGTCCCAGCGGACGTCCGGCGTTCATCAGCGTCGGGGAATTCGGCTCGAAGCGACGCTCGGTCATGAGGCGATTAAAATCCTCCGCAGTGCCCGTCACGGCGGCGTCGCTCGATCCGTACCGGCGATCCGCTTCGGCGACTGTCCGCGCCACGCGCCAGAACATGTCTTCCGGCCGCTCCACAGCGGTGCCCGAAGCGTCTTTCACGAGGTACCGCTTTCCGATCACGGTCCTCGCATTGTCATTCAGCTGGGCGTCGCCCTGGGGCGGAACGGCGGGTATGGGCATCAGCTACAACTCTCCGTGCAAAAAAAAGGTTGTCAAGAACAATAAATGTCGATGGTCCTGCGAGCTTTGGGCATCGGCTGGTTTCGATGCGGGCACGGATACTACCCGTATTCGTGAGTCCGCGCCAGTCTGCACGTATCTTCAGCAGTTGCAACGAGTTAGACAATCCACATCACGAATTGCGAATGGGCTCCCCCTTTTCCACTTTTAGACTGCCTGTCGCTCGGCCCGCAGCCCATCGCCGAGCCGGCGGTCGCCGACAAAGGGAGGGGGTCGAGTGGACACTACTCTAAGTACCCCAAACTATTGGATTTAGGTCGCTTTCGGACGAGCTCTGCCGGGCGCGTTTGTCCGGCCACGAGGACGGGATGTCGCAATGAGCTCGGATCCGAGATCCGGGACGGCATGAGCGCTTGCCCGGACTCACGACGCCTCTGAGCGGCTAAAATGACGTTCCAAAGGTCGCGTACGCCTGCACCTTGCGGGCGGCAAACTCTTCCCGGTTCGCCAGCGGGAAGGCGATGCCCATGCGCACCCGAGCCTCTACGTCGAGCTGCACTCCGGTGTCGATGTTGAGCTCCGCACCCGCCGATCTCATCACCGGATTGCCGACGTCGACGGCCCGGCACACTCCCGTTCCCGTCGCCGCGCTCGCCGGACAGTACGCTCGACCCATTTCAGCGAAAAGGGTCAACGATGTACGATCGATGAAGATGGGCAGGTAACGGAACCCGCGGGACGGCGCGGCGAGCGGAGCACGGTATTCGACGGAGCCCGTGTAGGCGCGAATGCCTCCCTCGGCTCCCGCTGGATATCCGCGCACGCCGAAAGTTCTGCGCAGCTGGCCAAGCGCGTAGCCGGGAAAAACCTCGAGCGATGTGCCGCTTACTCCGCCCGCCGAGAATCGGCTGGGGCTTCTCGCGTCGGTAATGCCAAGAGCGCCGCGCAGCGCGAGTACGTGGTGCGCGAATCCGGGAAGGTCGAGAGACTTGTACGCGGCCGTCACGCCGATCACGCTCCGCGTGGAAGCGCCCGCTGTGCCGCGCTGCCACCGCTGCCGTCCATTGACGCTCACGCTCACTCCATCCTCGGGAGAGATGCTCAAGTCCGGCTGCTTTGCGTTGGACCATCCCGCCGACGCGATCACGGCGGGATAGGTCGGTGACGTGCTGTAGAACGAGGACAGACGCCGCAGGAGCGTATCTGGATCAGTCGAATAGCCTCGGCTGTCGATCTCCGCGCCGATCGATGCGACGCCGAACGTCCGGAAACGCGGACGGACGAACGTCGCCTGGAGCGACGCAATTCGGCTGCTCTCGGTAAAGGTCCCCACCGGCGCGAACGTTCCGCCGCTTCCGCTCAACACCGGCTCGTGAGTGAAGTTCTGCGAGGCGTAGAAATCGAGCAATGGCAGCCCAAGGCCCGCGTACCGATACCAGAGCCACGCCGAGCTCTCGTGAAAGCGCGTGTTGTAAACGGCCTGCGCGGTGTAGCTGTGACGCCCCACGATATCGGCGCCGCTCGTCACGCCCCCGAACGCGGTTCCGTCTTCGGTCGTGCTCTCCACCACCGGCAGCCAATAGCGCGGGAGAAGCGACTGCCACGGCGAATACCTGCGCGCGCGGGATGTGTCGCTCGCGCCGAACGGCGGAAGCCCGGAGATGTTCGCAACGCAGCCGGCGCACTCTCCTCGTGGCCCGACGCGCACGCTGTCGGCCGCCGCCGTCTGGAATTGCAAGTTCAGTGGAGCAGAGCCGATGTGATACCCATCCGCTCTGAAGACCACCGCCGCCAGCTGCGTCTGGTCGGGCGAAGGCTCGGGCGAGAAGACGCCGGTCGCCGCATCGGTGACGCGGGCGAGTGTGACCGGCGAAGAGGCCAGGTCGGCGGCGTAGATCTGCGGCGACCCGCTCCGCTCCGAGGAGAAATAGACGCGTCGCCCGTCCGACGACCAGCTCGGACTGGAGTTGATCGCGCGCGTCGCGCCGAATGAGGCCACGAGCTTCCCTTCCGCGTCGAGAATGGCGATCTCCGATCTGCCGCGGCTCTGCAACACTGCGGCGATACGCGCGCCCTCCGGCGACCAGCGGGGATCCGACCACTGCACGTCGATGCTCACGGGAGTGAGCGGCGTGATGCGTCGTCCATCCCTCGAGACTCTCACCAGCCGCGTCGTACCCGGAACGTCCTGGACCGCCACAATCTCGCCGTCAGCGCGCGCGTCGGGCAAGGAAACGCGTGCGCCGCGGGTCAGCCGCGTCTGCCTTCCGTTCCTTTCGATCCAGAGATCGCTCCGCACGTGGTACGGGTCGAGGTATTCGGGCTGCGAGAACAGAATACTTCCATCCTTGAGCCTGACGTTCGGGCTCGTCCCGTTCCTGCGCCCGAGGTTTCGCTCTCGGCCTCCGAGCGACACCTCGTATGCGGCCGAGACTTCTTTCCCCTTGCTCCCGGCGTATATGAGCGTGGTGTCACCGAGCCAGCGCGGGAAGAACGCGATGCGTCCGGTCCTCGTGACATCGCGCCACGCCGGCATTACCTCGGTGCGAACGCGCGTCGCGCGCACGAGTGAATCCCGCCACCGTTCCCACGCGGTCTGGAAGGACATGCCGAACGCGCCGCGTGAAGTTGGCGTGAGCAGGAACGGAAGCGGAGTTCTGCTGGTCCGCTCGACGAAATCCCTGATGCTGCCCGGGCCCCGCGTGCGCGAGAGATAGTCGAACAGCAACGAGCCGTAGACGTAAACCACCGCACCGCCGGGGAAACGCGACGTCCCCGGCGACAGCTCCTGCAGACTCGGGATTCTGTTCTCGAGTGCGGCCGCGCGCGCGATCATCGAATGCTCGGCGCCTTCGAGCCGGCCCGTCCCTGTCAGCCGCGACTCGAAGTAGACCGCAAGCCCTTCGATGACCCACGACGGCGAATATGCGTTCGGAAAAAGCAGCGGATTTCTTCCGAACACAGCCTGCGCCACCTTCCAGATGCCGCCCACGCGGTCGAGATGAAAGATGTGGGCGAGCTCGTGCGTCAGTACGAGAGCGTTCCAGTCATCGTAATGACGGAGTCCGGACGCGTCCGTCGGCGGATGCGCGAACACGACGATACGGTTCGAGGGAAAGGGAGTCGCGTAGCCATTCACGTAGTCGACGTTGTCGGACACGACGAGGTCTATCGTTCCGCGGGGAGGTACCAGCTCCACCGCCAGCTGCCGGTATGCCCGCTCGGCGTTTACCGCGGCTCGCCTCGCCTGCTCCTCGAGGTCGGGAGTGAAGTGCACGCGAAAATGGGTCGTTGCCAGCGTCCGCCAGTCGTCATTGGGCACGAGCTGCGCAGCCGCCGCGCGCGCCACGCACAAGAGAAATGCGGCGGCGAACGCGATCGACTTCACGGGCTGCGCACTAGCGATGCGAAGTAGCTCTCCAGGCCCTGCAGGATCGCGTCCGCGTAGGCTTCCTGATAGCTCGGAATTCTTATCGCCGCCTCCTGATCGGGCATCATGATGAATGCACCCTCCGTGAGAATCGAAGGCATCCACGATCCTCTGATGACCGCGAAGTTTTCGAATTTCGTCCCTACGTCGCGCAGTCCGAGCTCGTCCACGAGTGCGGGCTGCGTCGACTGGCCGAGAAGTCTCGAGTGCGGCCAGAAATAGAAGGTAGTTGTACCTACACGGTTGTTGACGAACGGGTTGACGCCATCCGGGAGCGCGTTCAGGTGGATCGAAACGAAGGCGTGCGCATTCGCGCGCCGGCTTATGATGGGACGTAATCCGAGCTCCACAGGTTCCGGCGTTGTGCGTGTCATCACCACGTTCACGCCCCGCGCTGCGAGCAGATCGCGAAGCTTGAGACCAACCGCGAGCACGGCATCTCCCTCGTAAAGACGGGTTGGGCCGGTTGCGCCCGCCGGCGGATGGCCGGGATCCACGGTGATCGTGAGCCCACGCAATGGAGCGCTCGGGTCCGCGATCTTCGGAGGGCGTCGCACTCTGAACGTAAGCGCGCCGTTCTGCCACAGCGCGAGGTACCCGTAGGGCGCGCGGTTGAGATTGATCGTGTAGCGGACTCGCGTTGACTCTGGCGTGGATGACACACTGGCGAGATACGGGTCTGCGGGCTCCGGTATCGTCGAGATGACGGGCGCCCCCGAAACTCCGTATACCAGCAATGAAATCGAGCGATCACTTTCTTCGGCGAGGTACGGCGGAGGAGATCCCGTGGGAATGACGATGTCGATCCATTCCGGGCCCGGCTCTACGCGGACGGTGCCGACCTGGCGAACCGGCGGGAGGGTATCCGTGTTCGGCTGGAGCTCGCTCTTCAGAACCCACGCCTCCTGTCCCGCGTCGAGCTCGATGCGCGCGAAGTCATCCCCGCTCGCCTTCTTGTATCCCGTGACTCTCACCACCGTGCCGGGAAGCAGAAACCACTTATACGACTGCCCGCTCCCCGGGGCGGGACGCGCTATCGACACGCGATCGGTATCGCTCAGCGCTGAAGTGGGTGCGCCGAGGGTCGCGAAGACGTTCCCGACGACCGGAACGATAGTGTCGACCGGCACCATGTCTCGTCGAATCGTATCGCGCCCGAGCGTATCGCCGAGGACCGGGTCACGCGGCGCGGTGTCTACGGGCGGAGGAAGCTTTATCGGGTGCACCACCCGCATGTAATCCGAGCCGTTCGATGCGATCAGCTCGTATTCCGGGGCGCTGTCAGGGGGAACGGGGAGCCATCCCATGAACGATCCATTGGGCCAGACGGGAACCGGTACGCCATTGATGCGGAGCCCTGCATCACCGCTGCCCACCGATCCGAAGATGAAATTCGAGTCGCGCGCGGCGATGAGCTGTCCCGATCGAGGATAGGTGATGAGTATATGAATGGGCCCGCGCACCTCCGGGACGGGCGGTAGCGCCGGATTCACCGCTGGAAGCGGAGCCCTCGGAATGTTGGGAATCACCGGCGTCGGAGCGGCCTCCGGCCCGGCGGAGGGCCGGCAAGATGCGCTTGCGAGCAGCGCGCAACAGGTGAAAACCCTGATTCTCGAAGCTGTCATAGTCGTCAATGTAGTGGCGGGCGTAATACGAGTGAGATCATTTACTACGCATGGGTGGTGCCCCTGCCTAAGTGCTTCGGCTATCTTTTCTGGCCCGGGAGACCAGTCCACTCCCGCAAGCCAGTCACCACGCTCTTTCGAGCCTAACGAATTGATCGCAGAGATTTTTGGGAGCACCAATGTCGGGCTGATAAGGCACGACAATCAGGACTCCTTTATGATCGCCAACCTCGAGACGGGTGACATCGCGACCGCGATCGCGCCGGCACTCGTTTCGGTGCACACCGCGCCCTTCATCCTCGTCCTGGCGGACGGTGTGGGCGGCGCGGCATCGGGCGCTCTCGCCAGCCAGATCGCCACGGAGATAATTCTCAGCGAGCTCCATCGCTGGTGGCACAAGGTCCCGAAACGGGATGCGGAGACGATCGAGAAGGCGCTGCGGAGAGCGGTCGAGATCGCCAACCGAGCCATCTACCAGAAGGCGAACGAATCCCCCGAGCACCACGGGATGGGCACGACCACCACGCTTGCGCTCGTGCTCGATGGCGAGGCCTACATTGCGCAGGTCGGCGACAGTCGCGCGTACCTCGTGCGAAAGGATGCCGCGAAACAGCTGACGAAGGACCAGTCGTTCGTGCAGCGCCTGATAGATGCGGGTAGAATGACGCGCAAAGAGGCCGAGCAGAGCGAGCACCGAAACATCATTCTCCAGGCGCTTGGTCCCGAAGAAAGAGTGGTGACCGATCTATATCGGGTGAAGCTGGAGACAGGTGACTTCCTCGTTCTCTGCAGCGACGGGCTTTCGAATCAGATCTCCGCGGACGAGATCGGACGAATCACCCGCGGCGCCGGTCGCCCGGAGGAGATCTGCGATGCGCTGATCGAAGAGGCGATGCACACGGGCGCGCCCGACAACGTGAC
>CAYMKQ010000025.1:0-2664 GCA_964391175.1 uncultured Gemmatimonadaceae bacterium
CGCACCGGACAGGAGGGGTAACGCCATGAAGTGGGGCGAGTTCCGAGCTTTCATTTTTCCCTCAGTTCCAGCGCTGCATCGCCGATGATCGCGCGCGAGCAGATGGCTGGGGGGTGTTATGCGACAAGCGGCATCACCTGCGCCGCGAAGCGCTCCATCTCCTCGAGCTGCGGACTGCATTGCAGGAGGAGGAGGTCCACGCCCGCGGCGCCGAACTCCCGCACGCGCTCCGCGACTTTTTCCGGCGTACCAACCAGCCCTGCACGGAGCCCGCGATTCGAAACCGAGTACTCCTCGAGCGTGACGTGCTGCTCGAGTTTTGTGTTCACGATCCAGTCCTGGTAATTGGCGAATCCTGGCGAGCCCGGCACGACGCTCGTTATCCGCTCGAGCTCTCGTTGGGCCTCGGTTTCTGAGTCGCGCACTATGGCGTAAGCGGCCATCCCGAACTGCAGCGGAGGAAGCTCCAGCGCTTCTCGTCGCGCGCGCATTTCGAGAACTCTCGCCGCCACGCGCTGGGGCGAATCCCCGTGCATCACATAGGCGTCGCAGTCGCGCGCGATCAGCGTTTTTGCGGCGTCCGACTCGCCACCGGCGTAGATCGTAGGGCGCGGGCGCCGAATGGGTTTCGGTTCGAGCACGGTCTCCTCGACGGAGTAGTAGCGCCCGGCGTAGCTGAAACGCGGCTCCCGCCAGGTGCCATCCACCACCGCCAGCCACTCCGCTGTCCGCGCGTAACGGTCGTCGTGCGTATCGAACGCAATGCCGTAGCGCCGCGCCTCATCCGACCACCACGAAGACACGACGTTGAGCGCGAGCCGCCCGTTGGAGATGTGATCTATGTTAGCCGCCTGTTTGGCGAGCACGGCGGGCGAGTGGAACGTTGGACGTACCGCCACCATTAACTCCAGTCGCTCCGTGACCACTGCGAGTGCCGCGGCGGTGGACCAGGCCTCGAGCGATGGCGCGTCTATGCCCTTGATGTCGTTCATATACAGCTCGGCGATCAATGTGAGATCGAAACCGATCTGTTCACTGCGGCGGCCCAGGCGGCACACGTAATCCCAGGAAGCTTCCATCTCCTCGTCGGGAATGTTGCGCAACCAGCCGCCGAAGACGGGGAGCCAATAGCCGTACCGCATCACGAGACTCCTGCCGTCGTCCTGATTCCCGCACGCAGTTCGAGGTAGTCCACGAGTCGCGTGAACGGGTCGAAGCCTACCACCCGTACCGGGTCAGCGACGAAGTTCGAGAGTGCGTTGATGTCGTAGAAGTAGTGCCGCCCGTCGCGGTCATCGACCAGGTACTCGATCCCACCCACGTCGAGTTCCACACGCTCGGCGATCCGCACCACCTCACGGACGATATCCGCCGGTGGCGTCGCGGACTCGACTCGCATTCCGTTCGTCGCCGCGTCCACGGCACAGGCCGCCCGGACGAGGGTCTCTCCTCCCGTGGTGCGGCAAACGTCGGCGGGACAGAGGTTGAACGAATCGTCGGCTGGATAGACGTTGATCGCATAGAGGAACTCCCCGCCCAGAACTTCGACGCGCGTGATGTGGCCGCCGCGCAGCGGCGCAAGCTCCTGCACCAGGGCGACGCCGTCGACGCCCAACTCGAGGCGCTCCTCTGAAACTGCCTCGCCGAGCGCTTGCTCCGAGTCGAAGCGGGTGATCCCTGCGCCGCTCCCTCCCACGTTCGCCTTGATCAAGACAGGGAAGCGCAGCTCTCGTGACGCCTCCACCGCCTGCGAGGCGTGGTTGATTACGCGACCGCTCGGATAAGGCAGCCCGAGCTCATCGAGCACGTCGAGTTGCGTAGCCTTTGAGAGCTCCAACCCGTAAACAGCGGACCCGTTGACGACCGGAACCCCAAGGCGCTCTATATGTCGCAACCAATGCAGCGTGTAGAAGATCGCCTGCCCGTGACCGCGCAGACTGGCCGAAGGAGAGGCACGGTTGACGACGAGGGAGTAAGGCGTCTCCCGCTCCGCCGGGTCGTAGCGGTGCGCGGCGGCATCCAACCGCACGTGCGGGATTTCCCGACGCTCGAGCTCCGCAAATAGCGGACGGAACCAGTCGGGATGTTCGTGATAGATGGCGAACGGTTTCATTGGATCACACCGGGTGCGCCTGCATGGAAGTGTCGTGAAAAAAGAAAACGCCTCGGTCGGGGACCCGAGGCGCTGTAAGGCTCGCTAGAAACGATTGGGAACGACTACGAGCGCGCTCGAATTCCTCCGCCGGCCGTGAGGCCGCAGCAGCAGCACGGACACATATATGTTAAAGAGGCGAAAATTGGAGCGCTCACGAGGTTGAACCTATCCCGTGGGCTATGCGAGGGCAAGGCGTCCTCTGACGATTCGCGGGCGACGACCGAGATCCAGGGTCGGCCCGTCGTCATCTACACGGATCTCCGGGCAGGGGCGAACCTGAGCATCATTCAGCTCGCGGAAGTCAAGCTCACGCAGTAGAGTTCGGCACGATCGCAGGGGGAAGGAGCGATGAGAGACACAGTAGGCGATGTGTGGGCGCGACAGTTATTGGTCCCCAACAGTGAACTTTGTCGGATTTGGACTGCGCAGTGTTGAAGTCTAGGTTGCGCGCATCTGAACTCAGAAATACGGAACTGCAACGGCTGCAACGGCTGCAACGGCTGCAACGG
>CAYMKQ010000025.1:2764-26629 GCA_964391175.1 uncultured Gemmatimonadaceae bacterium
CTGCAACGGCTGCAACGGCTGCAACGGCTGCAACGGTTTCCGTTTCTCGAGATCGGCAGGATTTCACACATGCGTGCAGGGAGCTGCAGGGATTGCACAGCTGCGCAGGCTAAGTAGTCCATCTAATTAGTAGTTAGCCGGATGAGGATGAAGCGTCATGATCTCAGCGCGAGAAGCACTCGAACGCCTGCAAGAGGGGAACCGTCGCTTCGTATCTGACGTTCGGAGCCGTAACACGCTCACGAGCCAGACGCGCCGCAGCGAGTTGGCAGCAGGCCAGGAGCCGTTCGCCATCATTCTCGGATGTTCCGACTCGCGGGTGCCAGCAGAGATTGTCTTCGACCAAGGCCTGGGCGACCTGTTCGTCATCCGCGTTGCCGGAAACATCGTTGCTTCTTCTCAAATCGGCAGCGTCGAGTTCGCCGCGGCGCGGTTCGGCACACGGCTGGTGGTGGTTCTGGGGCATTCCCAGTGCGGGGCTGTTCTGGCCACCTTGGAAGAACTTCAGCAACCGACGGAAAACCAGTCGCGGAATCTGCGTTCGATCGTTGACCGCGTTAGGCCATCCGTGGAAGCTTTGCTGGTGACAGAACTCAGGCACGACCCGGATGCCTTGGTGCGGCACGCCGTTCGGGCCAACATCCGCGTCTCAGCAAACCATCTGCGACACGGATCTGAAGTCCTCGAGCAGTTGATCCAGAAAGATGGACTCCTCGTCGTAGGTGCCGAGTATTCGCTGGAGAGTGGAGTCGTTGATTTCTTCGACGCCATGCCAGTCCACATAATTGGCGTTAGCCAGACAAGAGAGGATCTATGATTCCAACCGAACCCATCGGAAGCATTCCCAGGCCCCAAGCTCTCATCGAAGCGATGGCGGAGTTAGCGGCCGGAAGGATTACACAGGGTGAAATGAACAAACTCTATGATTCCGCTCTGCGGGACACTATCAGCCGCCTCGAAGCCACAGGGTCGCCTGTGATATCTGATGGCGAACAAACCAAACCCAGTTTCGCCACATATCCCATTCACGGCCTTGGTAATCTTGCTTCCGATGGCATGGCTATTCCATTTGCTGACGGCCATCAACGTCAATTACCGCGGCTCACCTCCGGCCCATTTCGGTATAAGACCTTTGCCGATCAGTATCTACAGGAAGCACAAAAGCACGCCCATGTCCCGGTTAAGCAAGCAGTCATTTCGGCTTCGGCCATGAGCCTGTTGTACCCCCAAGGTGGTATCGAAGGGTATTCCCGAGAGGCTTTCATCGCTGATCTGTTGTCACAAGCCGAATCGGATATCCGCCGTTGTCTTACGCGCGGTGCGCACAATGTGCAGATCGATTTCACCGAAGGCCGTCTTTCTATCAAGCTCGATCCCAGCAAAGCGGTTTTGAAGAGTTTCGTGCAGCTAAATAACCAGGTACTGAACCGCTTCACGGCAGAAGAAAGAACCAAAATCGGCGTGCATACCTGCCCAGGCGGCGACAAGGATTCGACCCACAGTGCTGACATAGACTATTCAGACTTACTGCCGGACCTGTTTGCACTAAACGCTGGCCGTTTTTATCTGCAATTGGCCAGTGAAAAAGACAGAGTAAAGGTCTTGAAGCTCATCAGGCAGCTTGCCAAACCCCACCAGAAGATTTTTGTGGGAGTTACCGATCCCATCAATCCCAAAGTCGAAACGCCTGAAGAGGTCCGAGATCGCGTTCTGGAAGCGGCCGAATACATTCCCAGGGCTCAACTCGGTACAACCGACGATTGTGGGTTCTCTCCTTTTGCCGACGACACCTCCACGGCACGAGAAACTGCGTTTGAAAAGATTCGTGCCCGTGTGGCCGGTACGCGCATGGCCTCAGAAAAACTGGGCTTATGATACCCGGAATGAGTGTGAACAGGGTTCCCAGTCTGTTTGGTTCCTTGACCGGCGCTGCCTGACGTGCGTTGCAGCCGACCAGCGCACTCGCTGTGGGATCGCTCTACTGCGTCTGCACGATCTGGTCGGTGATGCGGTACGCCCCATCCAGCCACGCAATGATCTCGCGAGCGCCGGGGTGATCGACACTCGCGTAACGCTCGCGCAGCAGCGTCTCCGACAGTGAACTTTGTCGGATCTAGACGGCGTAGTGTTTGCAGCCTAAGTTGTGCCCATCGGAACTCAGAAATACGGAACTGCAACGGTTTCCGTTTTTCGAGATCGGCAGGATTGCTAAGGAGTCCATCTAATTAGTAGTTAGGCTGGAGCCCCATCGTGTTGCCAGCGCTCCCGGCTCGCAATAACCTTCGTACATGGATTACCGAGACCGGATCACGATTGAACCCGGAAAGCGGGGCGGCAAACCCTGCATCCGCGGCCTGCGCATCACCGTGTACGACGTACTCGAGTACTTGGCGGGCGGGATGTCCGAGCAAGACATCGTTCGCGATTTCCCCGATCTCACGATCGAAGACGTTCGAGCTTGCTTGGCATTCGCTGCGGATCGTGAACGTCGCTTGGTGACCTTCCCGGCGGCGTGAAGCTCCTCTTTGACCAGAATCTGTCGCACCACCTCGTTTCTCAGCTCGCCAAACTCTTTCCCGGCTCGCAACACGTTCGTCTACTGGGATTAGAGCGAGTGGATGACCAGACCGTCTGGGAATACGCAGCCGCGAATGGCTTCACGATCGTATCAAAAGACTCCGATTTTCATCAGCGCAGCCTGACATTCGGTGCGCCACCGAAGTTCATCTGGCTTCGAATCGGCAACAGCTCCACGCGCGAGATCGAGCAGTTGCTTGCGAATCGCTATGCGGAGATCCAGGCCTTTGTCGAGAATCCGGAGGCTGCGTTCTTGGCTCTGTCGTGATCGGGCCGCGCCTCGCGTTCACGCGCGTTGTGTGGCCTGACTGCCGATCCGCTCTACTGCGTCTGCACGATCTCGTCGGTGATCCGGTACGCCCCATCCAGCCACGCAATGATCTCGCGCGCGCCGGGGTGATCGACACTCGCGTAACGCTCACGCAGCAGCTTTTCCTTCTCCCCCAGGCGGTCGAGCCCTATATCCTGCAGCGTGAGGAGATCCTCGCGAACTCGCGTCCCCAGATCTTCGCCAAGCACCTCGACCGCCGCCTTCCTGAATGCTTCGCCGTATGAGTAGTCGTTCCCGAGCCGATAACTCTCGGCGAGCGTAAGCGCTGGAATGCGAAAGAGGGTTGGCTGGAGCGCGGGGTTGATACCGTGCGCGCGGATGCTGTCCTTCAGCGTTGCAGGACGACCCGTGAACCCACGCAGATGCAGATACTGCGACATGCGGTGGCCGTCGTTCACCGGATAGTTGTCCCACAGAATGGGCTTCCTCTGTAGCTGCTCGGCTACCCGGCGCAGGTGCCCCGCTGAAAACTGTCGCGATATCACCTCCTCACCGGTCCAGAAGATCTCTACCTTCGCGTCGAGACCGGTGCCGAGCTCCTCGACATATCGCTTCGGCCGCGCGCCGAAAACACGATCGAGAACGGGATCGTCCGAGTAATAGCTCGGACAGACGATGACACGGGTCGCTCGAGTGCGCTCGAGTGCCCAGTGCACCATCTCGATCTGCCGTTTGGCGAGGTCGGGAGTGTCGCCCCGCATGTCGTCGAAGAGGATGGCGAGGTCATCTACGCCGACGTCATCCAGGAACGACAGCTTGCGCGCCAGCGCATTCCGAGCGGCCTCGTTGAAATTGTTGTATGCCTCGAAGGGGCTGAGCCCCACGCCGAAGCGGACCCGTACCGAGCGGCATGCGGCCGCCAGAGTTTTCAGGCGGCGGGCGATCTGTTCCGGGTGATCCTCCTGCCACTTGCGACGCAGGTAAGGGTCCGCCTTCGGCGCATACATGTAGAAGCGGTACCCGTGCGGGGCGAGAAAGCGGATGGTCTCCTCCCGCTCCTCCCAGCTCCATGGCTTGCCGTAGAAACCCTCAATGATGCCGAGCTCGGGATTCACGCGAAGCCCACAAGCTTCTGTATCCCGAACGAAACGACTCCCACCAGCGCGCCGAGCACGTAGCCGGCGATGATGATCATGCGGAGCTCCTTCTCGATCACCATCAGCAGAATCTCCTCGACGTGCTCGACGCTGAAGGCCATCACCTTCCGCTCGACCATCGTCTGCACGTCGAGCTTCTTCACTAGCTCGGGGAGCTGCTCGTCGATCCATTCCCAGATGACGGGCCCCGCGGCCGCCGCAAGCCGTCGAGGTGCGTCCGGATCCTTCCGCGCCTCGACGTCTCCGAGAATATCGGAGATCGGCTTCTGCAGGTAGGCGAGGATGGCGTCGTGAATCGCCTTCGAGATCTCTTCCCTCACTTCCGGCTCCTCGAGCAATCCGACCAACTGCTCGACTCCGTCCCGCTCGATCGCGTCGAGCACGGTGTCGAACTTTTTCTCCGTCATCATCAGCTTGGCGAAGATGCGCTCGTGGAAGCGCATGTCTTCGACGAAGCGGTTGAACATCCCGTGGAGCGCGGTACGCACCTTCACCCGCGTTGCCGGTTGTCCGAGGAAGCCCCCCAGCTTCGTCATTGCCACCGGCAGGTACGACGTCATGGCGCTTTCGAGCGCCTTCACCGCCGCCGGCGGAACCTTGTCGATCAATGGCTCGCGAGAGGTCAATATCATCGCGATCACGTCCTGAAGGCGAGCCTCGAACGCCTCGCGGAACTCGGGCCGCGCCAGCTCGCTCTGAAGATCGCCGGGCGTCAGCAGCCTCTCGCCGACCGTGCGTCCCAGACTCTTCGCCAGCCGGCCCTGATTCTTTGGAATGGCCCCCTGAAAGCCGAAGCGGGGCTGTTTCGGATTGAAGAGCATCCACACCGCGATGGTGTTGGTCACTCCTCCGGCGATCGTCCCGACGAATACTTGGACGCCGAACTGAATCCAGGGGTTGGCGGGGTCCACCTACTTCGTGACTGATCCTTCCGCGCTTGCCTTGTTGATCGACGCGGTCGCCGAATCAGCAACGGCATTCTTGGGCGCGACGTCACCGTGCGGCTCGGCGGCATCGGCTAGCGTGGCGGGCGGCTTCGGCAGGAGGGCCATGTGAATGATGTCATCCATGGTGGACACGAAGGTGAACACCATGCTGTTGACGACCTCATCGGGGATGCCGCGCAGATCTTTCTCGTTCGACTTGGGCAGTATCACCTGGCGCAGACCCGCGCGATACGCGGCCATGACCTTCTCCTTGACGCCGCCGATCTCCAGGACCTTGCCGCGCAGCGTCATCTCGCCCGTCAGCGCGATGTCGCGGCGAACGGGGCGCCGGCTCAGCACGCTCGCGATCGCCAGCGTCACCGCCGCGCCCGCGCTGGGCCCATCCTTCGGAATCGCGCCCGCGGGGAAGTGAACGTGCAGGTCGCATTCCTTGAACTCGATATCCTCGACGCCGAGCGTGTGCGCGCGTGAGCGCACGTAGGAATAGGCTGCATCGACGGACTCCCGCATCACGTCGCCGAGCTGACCAGTCACCGTGAGTCGTCCCGTGCCCGGCATCCGGAGTGCCTCGATCACCATCAGGTCACCGCCAGTCGCGGTCCACGCCATGCCGGTTACCGCGCCGATCTCGGGCTCCTCTTCAGCGTCCTCGAGAGTGTAGGTCGGATTGCCGAGGATATCGGTGACCATCGGATTGTCCACGATCCACGCCCCCTCTTCGCCGTCCGCCTTCTTCCGGGCGCGCTTCCGCATCAGCGCGGCGATGTTGCGCTCGAAGTTTCGAAGTCCCGCCTCGCGGGAGTAGCGGCTGGAGATGAAACCGAGCACTTCATCCGTGAACTGAATGTCTTTGTCGGTGATTCCATGATCCTCGAGCAGCCGCGGCAGGACGTATCGCCACGCGATCTCCACCTTTTCCTCGACTGTGTAGCCGAGCACGCGAATGATTTCCAGACGGTCGCGGAGCGGAGCCGGGATGTCGAACAGATTGTTCGCGGTGCAGATGAAGAGTATGCTGGAGAGGTCGAACGGCAGGTTCAGGTAGTGATCGACGAAGTTGCTGTTCTGCGAGGGGTCGAGCACCTCGAGCATCGCTGCGGTAGGATCGCCGGACGGACCTCCGGATGTCATTTTATCAATTTCGTCGATCATCAGCACCGCATCTCTCACCTGCACGCGGCGCAGCGACTGGAGGATCAGGCCCGGCATCGCTCCGACATAGGTGCGGCGGTGTCCGCGGATCTCCGCCTCGTCGCGAACGCCGCCGACGGAGATCCGGTAGAACGCGCGGCCGATGGATGACGCGATCGCCTCTCCGAGCGACGTCTTGCCGGTGCCTGGTGGCCCGACGAAGCAGAGGATCGGTCCGTGAGGGTCCCCACCCCGCAACTTTCTGACGGCGAGGTACTCGGTGATGCGCTCCTTCGCTTCCTTGAGCCCGTAGTGCCGGCTGTCGAGCAGCTCTTCCACTTTCTTGAGCTCGATTTCCGCGTCATCTGATTTCTTGTTCCACGGCAGCGCCAGCATCCAGTCGAGATACGTGCGAATGACCTGGTACTCGCTCGACGCCGGCGAGAGATTCCGCATGCGCTCCACCTCGCGCCGCCCTTCCTGCGCCGCTTTCTCGGGGAGATTCGCTTCCTCGAGCTTCTTGAGCGTCTCGATCGCCTCCTTCTCGCCGGGGTCGCCCTCGCCCAGCTCCGACTGGATCGCTCGCAGCTGCTGTCGCAGGTAGAACTCGCGCTGGTGCTGCTCGATCTTGATCTCAGTCTGCCGCTTCACATCTTCCGCGACGCGCGCGCGTCCGACCTCGCGCTCGACGCGGCCGAGGAGGAACTTGAGCCGCTGACCGATGTTCAGCCGCTGGAGGATCTCGTCCTTATCGGAGACCTTGAAGTTGAGATTGGTCGCGGCGAGGTCGGCGAAGCGCCCGGGATCCGAAATGTTCATCTTGAGAATCGCAGGCACCTCGTCCGGAATGCGCTCGATCAGCTCGGCGAGCGTCTCGGCCCCGGTCACGATCCGCGAGATGAGATCATCCACCTCGTTCGGATCGGGCGGGATCTCCTTTGCCGGCTTGATGCGCACGATGGGATAGGGATCGGTCTGCACGACGCCCTCGACGACGAGGCGCCGAAGTCCCTGAAGCGTGATCTGGACCGTCTCGCCGGGCAGGTTGATGCGCTCGTGGACGCGTGCCGCTACTCCCACCCGTCCGACGAATCGCTCGGGGTCGAGCACGTCATCGTGGTCGCCGGTCGCGACAACGAGCCCGACGATCAGGCCGGCCTGCTCGTTGGAGCGCAGCAGCGAGAGATTCTCGGGAGCGCCCATCTGCACGGCGATCGTGCCAAGTGGATAAACGATGGTCGATCGAAGCGCCATGAGTGGCAGCGTCGATGGCAGTTCAGCGTGGAGTATGTCGTCTTTGCGCTGGGCAGGCGGCATCCATTTCCTCTGGAGCGACGTAACGCGTCGGTTGTTTCAGAACTTAACCGCGTCTATGTTTCAAGGCTATGTTCGAGGATCTGAGCGAGAAGCTCGAAGCCACATTCGCCCGCCTCCGTGGCCGCGGCGTCCTGACCGAAGCCGACATCAGGGAGGGCCTGCGTGAAGTCCGGCGCGTGCTGCTCGAAGCTGACGTCAACTTTCAGATCACGCGCGAGTTCCTCGAGCGTGTCGAGAAAAAAGCCAAAGGCATTTCGACGCTCAGCACCGTCTCACCCGGGCAACAACTTGTCAAGGTTGTCCATGAAGAGCTCATCGCGATGCTGGGTGAGCGTCGTGAGGGACTCAAGCTTAGCACCGTCCCCCCCTCGGTCGTGATGATGGTGGGTCTTCAGGGGTCGGGTAAGACGACGACCGCGGCCAAGCTCGCCCGGAAGCTCAAGGCCGAAGGGCGCGCGACGCGTCTCGTGGCGTGCGACGTGTACAGGCCTGCCGCGATCGACCAGCTCGAGACGCTCGGGCGTGACCTGTCGATTCCCGTCTACGCCGACCGCTCAACAAAGGATGTGCTCAAGATCGCGCGCGCTGGAGTGGCGGAGGCTCTGCGCGAGCGCGATCGCGTGGTGATCATCGACACCGCGGGCCGGCTCCAGATCGACGAGCCGATGATGCAGGAGCTCACGCGCCTCAAGGAAGCGCTGCGTCCCTCGGAGATCATGCTCGTCGCCGACGGCATGACGGGACAGGATGCGGTAAAAATCGCGCAGGGTTTCGACAGCGCGCTCGATATTACCGGCGTCATCCTCACCAAGATGGACGGCGACGCCCGCGGCGGCGCGGCGCTCTCCATCTACGGCGTGACGAAGAAGCCGATCAAGTACATCGGCGTTGGCGAGAAGCCGGATGCGCTCGAGGAGTTCCACCCCGACCGCATGGCGGGCCGCATTCTCCAGATGGGCGACATCGTCACTCTGGTCGAGAAGGCACAGGCGTCGTTCGACGAGGCCGAGGCGAAGCGGCTGGAGAAGAAGATCAGAAACGAGGGCATGGATCTCACTGATTTCCTCAACAGCATGCGCCAGATCCAGAAGATGGGTCCGCTGGAAGGGATTCTGAAGATGCTTCCCGGCGTGAACACGAAGGCGCTCAAGCAGATTAAGGCGGATCCGAACCGGATGAAGCACGTGGAGGCGATCGTCCTGTCCATGACGCCGGAGGAGAGAAAAAATCCGGGGATCATCAACGGCTCCAGACGGGCGCGGATCGCGAAAGGGTGCGGGCGGCCGATCAGCGATGTGAACCGCCTGCTCGACCAGTTCCGGGAGATGCAGAAGATGATGAAGAAGATGGCGGGCGGTGGAGGACGGATGGGGATGCCCTCCATGCCGGGAATGTTCGGGCGGTAGGCTCCTGTTGCCCTGTGTGGCTGGGGGTATCCTCTTCGGCGGCCACGCTCGCTCCCGCGGAGCCCAAAGCGCGACTTCGCGCTCCGCGCTCCGTCGCTGGTCTCCTCTGGTCGCTCGCTTTGCAGGCCGCCTGCGAGAATACCCCCAGCCACACCTGAAGGGGAGCAGCGCCACTGGGACCCGGAATGACATGGCATCCCCACGCCCAGTGCGCGCCGGTGACCCGTTTCTCGCTCTACTGATTACATTGTAGGACCCCGCGGTGGTGCGGGAGTACGACCGGGTGCGCACCGGAACGACCGGTGACGCGAGGAGCCCGATTGAGAGACGCGATTAGCGCCTCATTTCACACCCTCAGCAACAGGGAGCAGCAAGAGATGGTAAAGATTCGTCTCCGCCGTGTCGGGCGGAAGAACGCACCGGTGTACCGTATCCTTGTCGCCGACTCGCAGAGTCCGCGCGATGGCAAGTTCATCGAGATCATCGGACAGTACGCTCCCCGGAAAGGCGAGGGTGAGCTCCAGGTGGATGAGGCGCGCGCGAACTATTGGCTGAGCGTCGGCGCTCAGCCCACTGACACCGTGCGGTCTCTTCTCCGCCGCGCCGGCGTGCTGAAGCGGCGTCACGAGTCGCGCCTCGGCATCCAGCTCAAGGCTGCCGCCGTGCCAATCGGCGAGACGGCGGACGAAGCCTCCCCGGCCGGCGCGTAGAGCGCAACGCCCGAGATGGCTGGGCCCGAGTACGCGATTGTCGGGCTGATTCGCAAAGCCCAGGGAATTCGCGGAGAGGTAATCATCGAGCTTCTCACCGATAAGCCGGACGTGGTCTTCGCGTCCGGCAGTCGTGTTTTTGCGGGTAATTCCGAGGGAGAACTGGCGGTCGCGCGCGAGCTCCGGGGCGAGGAAGAACGCCCGACCCTCACGATCGAGCAGTCCAGACCTTTCAAGAAAGGGCTGATCGTGCAGTTCGAGGAGATCCGCGACCGCGACAGCGCCGAGCTATGGCGCGGGCGCTACGTGCTGGCGCCGTTCGCGGAGCTGCCCCCGCCCGCGGAGGACGAAGTCTATCTGCACGATCTTATCGGGATGAAAGTCATGATCTCGAGTGGTGACCAGTTTGGAGAGGTGATTGGGTTCTACGAGCTGCCGCAGGGGATAATGCTGGATGTGAAGACCCCGCGCGGCAGCGAGCTCATCCCGTATCGCCCCGAGATCGTGGTGAAGACGGATCTCGAAGAACGCACCGTCGTCATCAACGACGTGCTCTTCGGGGAGTGAGGCGATGGCGCTCCGGATCAACGTCGTCACGATCTTTCCCGAATTCTTCGCCGGGCCACTGGGGCTGAGCATTCCCTCCCGGGCCGCGCAGGCGGGGAGTGTCGAATACAACATCGTCGACCTGCGTGAGTTCACCCACGACAAGCACAAATCCGTCGATGACGCCCCGTATGGCGGAGGACCGGGGATGGTCATGAAGGCACAGCCGTTCTTCGAGGCGGTCGAGTCGCTGGGCGCAAAAGCGCCCGTCGTTCTGCTCTCCCCCCGTGGCCGCGTTTTTTCCCACGTCGACGCCGAGCGTTTCGCCGGTGGCGAAGAGCTGACTCTCCTCTGCGGCCATTACAAGGACATCGATCAGCGCGTCGCCGATCATCTCGCGACCGAAGAGATCTCGCTCGGCGATTTCGTGCTGAGCGGGGGAGAGGCGGCCGCGCTCGCGATCATCGATGCGACCGTGCGCCTTCTGCCAGGCGCGATGTCCGATCTTGACAGCGCGCGTGGAGATTCTTTTTTCGGCAGAGGGCTCAGCGCGCCCAGCTACACACGGCCACCGGAATTTCGCGGACACGCCGTGCCGGAAGTCCTCCTCTCCGGCGACCACGCCAGGATCGCGAAATGGCGGGAGGCGGAAGGCGATCGGCTCACCAAAGATCGACGGGCGAGCAGAGAGGATCGGTGACTCTCGCAACTCGCGGCTCTGCCTCTGTCCTCTCGCATCTGTGTCGTTCTGAGTTGAAACGGACCCACTTCCCGGCACTCCATTACGCTGGCATTGAGCCCAGCGAACGATTACTTTTCGAGGCTTCCCCAGAATTCCCCAAACACGTCTTTACACAGGCTGTCCCCCAGCCCCGAGCGTCATATGCATCCCTTCATCGAAACCCAGAAACAGTGGCTCCGCGACAACATTCCTGCCTTCCGGGCAGGTGACACGCTGCGCGTCAACGTGCGCGTGCGCGAGGGCGACAAGGAGAGGATTCAGGCATTCGAGGGTGTGTGCATCGCCCGCCGCGGCGGTGGAGTCAGCGCGACGTTCACAGTGCGGAAGATCTCCAACGGCATCGGTGTCGAGCGCATCTTCCCCGTCCACAGCCCGATGATCTCCGACATCAACGTGGTCCGCCGTGGACGCGTACGCCGCGCGAAGCTCTACTACCTTCGTCATCTCACCGGCAAGGCGACCCGCATCAGGGAGCGGAAAGCCAAGGTGACGATCCCGGGCTCTGAAACCCCAGCAGAGGCGTAGCACTCGTCCCGCGGCGGAAGCGCTGGACCACCATTGAGCGCGACCTCCGCGCGGCGAAAGGCCCGCTTCTCGCTGGTGTCGATGAAGTAGGCAGAGGTCCGATCGCCGGTCCGGTCGTCGCCTGCGCGGTCATCATGCCAGCCGACACACGCGCCATCGCCGGCGTCGACGACTCGAAGCGCCTCACGCACGATCAGCGGGTGCGTCTCGCCGTCAAGATCAGGGAGCGCGCGGTGGCTTTCGCCATTGGGGCGGCTTCCGTCCGCGAGATCGACCGGATCAATATCTACCAGGCCAGCGTGCTCGCCATGCGGCGTGCGCTGGGAAGACTCAGGGTAACACCGGACCACGTCGTCATCGACGGACGCTCGATGCGCACTCTCCCGATTCCGCACACGGCGGTCGTCCATGGGGATGCGCGCTGCTTCAGCATCGCCTGCGCGTCGATCCTCGCCAAGGTCACACGCGACCTCCTCATGACGCGACTCGCTCGTCGCTATCCGCACTATATTTGGGACCACAACGCGGGGTACACAACCCGCGAGCACATCGCGGGGCTCACGTCGCACGGAATAACTCCTCACCATCGCAAGACATTCTGCCGCATCAGCGATCTCATCATCGAGATCCAGCACCAGGCGGACATGGACGATCTGGAGGAGCGGGAGCTTTAGGCTCGGCGCAAGCCGATTCACACGGATTGAGGGCAAGGCTACGTGGCGGATGCGCTCGTTGGACTGATCATGGGCTCCAAGTCCGATTGGGACACCATGCAGCACGCCGCCGCGATTCTCACCGCGCTCGGAGTACCACACGAAACGAAGGTTGTCTCGGCGCACCGCACTCCAGACCTCCTCTTCGAGTACGCCGAGTCCGCCGAGTCGCGTGGAATCGAGGTGATTATCGCGGGCGCGGGCGGATCCGCGCATCTGCCCGGCATGACGGCCGCCAAGACGGCTCTCCCTGTATTGGGCGTTCCGGTCGAGTCGAAGGCGCTCCAGGGCATCGACTCGCTTCTCTCGATTGTCCAGATGCCCGCCGGGGTGCCGGTCGGAACGCTGGGGATCGGCAAAGCGGGCGCGATCAATGCCGCGCTGCTGGCCACTTCGATCGTCGCCCGGAGCCGCCCCGAGCTGCGTGAAGCGCTGAGAGCCTTCCGCGCCGAGCAGACGAGCGCGGTGCTGGCTCAGCCCGACCCGGCCACGAGCGGGTGAGAGTAGGGGTTCTCGGGGGAGGACAGCTCGGACGGATGCTCGCGCTGGCGGGCTACCGGCTCGGACTCGAGTTCAGATTCTTCGACCCCAATTCCGGTGCGCCGGTCGGACAGATCGGCCAGCTCGTCGCCGCTGAATACGACGACAAGGCGGCGCTGGAGCGTTTTCTCGATGGCGTCGACGTCGTGACTTACGAATTCGAGAGCATTCCACTCTCGACAGTCCGATTCGTCGCCGAGCGCGTCAAAGTATATCCGCCCGTGATCGCGCTCGAGACGGCGCAGGACAGGCTGCTCGAGAAGCAGCTCTTTCAGACACTCGGGATTCCGACTCCCGAATTCGCCACCGTCGAAAGCATGCAGCAGCTTCGCGACGCCGCTTCGCACGTCGGTTTACCTGTCGTTCTCAAGACCCGAGGGATGGGATACGACGGAAAGGGGCAGGCGGTTATTCGCGATGAGTCTTCGCTGGCGGCGGCATGGGGTCGGCTGCGCGGCTCGCCCCTGATCCTCGAGAAGTATGTTGCTTTCCAGCACGAGCTCTCGGTGATCGGGGTACGCGACACTGCTGGTCGGGAGGTGTACTATCCGCCGGTAGAGAATGTTCACCGGGAGGGAATTCTCCGGACCTCTCTCGTCCCTGCGCCGAGCGCGACACCGGAGCTCGCGACCCTCGCGATCGACTATTGCCGCCGCGTCATGGCGCGGCTGGGCCACGTTGGCGTGCTCGCGCTGGAGCTCTTTTCAGTTGATGGGACACTTCTCGCCAACGAGATGGCGCCGCGAGTGCACAACTCGGGACACTGGACGATCGAGGGTGCAGAGACGAGTCAATTCGAGAACCATCTCCGTGCGATCCTCTCGCTACCGCTCGGAGCGACGACGCTTCGGGGTCGCTCGGCGATGGTGAACATCATAGGGAAGATCCCGCCCCGCGATAGAATCCTGGCGGTGGAAGGCGCGCACCTCCATCTCTACGGCAAGGCGGGTACCGAGCGGAGAAAGGTCGGGCACGTGACGCTCGTCCGCGATTCGGCTGAGGCGCTGGCCGAGGGGAAAGCGGCAATTACGAAGGTGCTGGGGGCCGATGGCGCCGCTTGAGGCTATCCAGGGGCCCTTTTAACGTCTCCGAAGCAGTCCCGAAGCCGTTCAAACCAATCGGCCTGGGCGGCTGTCATATCTGCAGCATTAGTAAAGAGTCATTTGCCGCGCGTTCAAACCTTTGAGCCACCCCAGCTATCCAATCTTGCAACAAAGCACGGAAAACGATCGAATGTGCTCGGCGGTCTCTAGGGCGGTACCCCAGGTAATGGGTGATTCCACGGACGTGGCCCTGGCCGCGGTTGGGGATCGCCAGGCCTTCGAGCGGCTGTACCGGACGCACGCGAACAGGGTGTACTCGCTGTGCACGCGGATGTCCGGGAGCAGGTCGAAGGGCGAGGAGCTGACTCAGGACGTGTTCGTCAGGACCTGGGAAAAGCTCCCGCAGTTCAGAGGAGAGAGCGCCTTCTCGACCTGGCTGCACCGGCTCGCGGTGAACGTCGTGTTGAATGCGCGAAAGAACGAGGGCAAGCAGGCCTCGAGAATGGATGAAGGAAACGTGGACAGCGATCGGTGGGACGAGGTGGCAAGAGCCCCCCTGCACATCGAACGGATGGACCTGGCCGAAGCGATCGCGAAGCTGCCGGCCGGAGCTCGCAGGGTTTTCGTGCTCCACGATGTACAAGGCTACAAGCACGAGGAGATAGCGGAGGTGTGCGGCATCACCTCGGGCGGAAGCAAGGCGCAGCTGCACCGCGCGAGACTTCTTTTGAGAGAGGCACTCCAACGATGACGAACTCAAACATGAACTGCGAAGCACTGGATGCGGCTCTCCCGGATTTTCTCGAGGGCACGCTGGACGATTCGCGGCGTTCGTCCGTCGAGCGGCACCTCCGTGAGTGTGTTCGCTGCATGAGTCTCGTCAGGGATATCGAGAGTATCCGGAAGGAAGCGCAGGCCTTGCCCGATCTCGTTCCTGCTCGCGACCTGTGGGAGGGGATCGAGGCCCGCATCGCCGCGCCGGTGATTGCACTCGCCGCACGTCCCGAGCAGTCGAAACGCTTCGTCCCTGTGTGGATGGGTATCGCCGCGGCTGCTCTCGTCGTGAGCACCGCCGGTGTCACCTATCTTTTGACCGCCCGCTCGCTCGCTCCGGCGGCGGTCGCGAGCGTAGCCGGGAACGGTGCGCGGAGCTCGCTGACGCCGGTGATGGCGACCGGTCCCAGCGTGCCTGATCAGCAGGCGGCCCCGATCGCCAGGGGTTCGGAGCACGGCGGTCGGGTTGGCGTGGCCCCGGCCAGTGGTAGAGCTCTCCAAGCTGTCCTCGGGAGCACGAGTGACGCGAGCCGGCGTCCCGCTGTAACTGGTGCAGGCTTCGCAAGCCAGAATACGGACCTTCTGGCCGGCAATACCCAAGTGATCTACGCGCGAGAGATCTCGGCGCTGCAGTCGATTGTGAGAAGGCGAAAGGCGGAGCTGGATTCGTCGACTGTCGCCATCATCGAGCGCAACCTGGAGATCATCGATGCCGCGATCGAGAAGAGCAAAGCGGCACTCGAGACGGACCCCGCGAGTCTGATGCTGAGCGATCAGCTGACGCGCGTGCTCGACAAGAAAGTGGAGCTCCTTCGGACGGCGGCGCTGCTGCCGGCCAGCACCTGACATGAAACCTCAAATGAAGCTCACTCAGCGCAAACAGCTCACTCAGTTCACACCGATAGCAATGGCGGCTGCGGTCGTTCTTGCCTTCCCGCTCTCAGCGAACGCCCAGAACGAAAGGGGTCGCGCGCGAATCGATACGACAGTCAGGCTCGATCGGCAGGGAACCGTCGATCTCTCGCTGATCTCCGGCAGGATCCGGGTGAGCGGGTGGGACAGGCCGGACGTGCGGGTGCAGGCCTCGATCGAGGACGGCGGACTCCTTCGCTTCGATGCCAACTCGTCGAGAGTCACTCTGACCGTCGACCACCAGGAGGGCCGCCGACGGCACAACATGGGCGACGCGACATACGAAGTCTCGGTGCCGCGTGGAACCAGGCTCACTCTCGAAGCGGTCTCCGGCGACATCACCGCCACGGGTTCGCAGGGCGAGATCGAGGCGAGCAACGTGAGCGGCGACGTCGAGGTCAGTGGCGGCACACGCGAGGTCAGCGTTGAGTCAGTGTCGGGGTCGGTGCGCGCCTCGCAGATCAACGGAAACCTGCGCGCAGAGAGCGTGAGCGGCGATGTCCGCGCCGAGAGTGTCTCCGGAAACGTGGAGGCGGCGACGGTGAGTGGGAGCATTCGTCTGGTCGGTGTGCGGTCCAGGGATGTGCGCACCGAAACGGTGAGCGGTGACGTTCTCTATACGGGGAGCATCGACCCGTCCGGCAAGTACAGCTTCGAGTCCCACTCCGGAACGCTGAGACTCAACATCCCCCGCACCGCGGGGGCCCAGTTCAGCGTGGAGACGTTCAGCGGTGACGTAAGCACCGATTTTGCCGCCACGATGCAGCCCGGTCAGAGAGGAAAGACGAGCGGGCGCTTCGAATTCACCATCGGTGATGGCAGGGCGAGGGTCTCGGCCGAGACGTTCAGCGGCCGCATCATCATCAACAGCGATTCAGCCTCAACAACCCGGAGAAACAATGAATAGGTCCACCTTCCTTCCGGCCTTCGTGCTGGTGCTGGCTGCGCCCGTCGCGATGGCGCAGCAGCAGTACGGGCGCGATTCCGATACCTGGCGATGGGACGGCCGCGTGGAGAATGGCCGCTGGATGCATGTCTTCAACATCAACGGCTCCGTCGCATACCTGCCGAGCACCGACAACATGGTTCACGTAGTAGCGGAAAAGAGAAACGATGGGCGCGGGATGGACGACGTTCATTACGAGATCGTGCAGGAGAACGGCAACCTGACCATCTGCGCGATCTGGAACGACAAGGCCCGGTGCGAGGATGGCGGCTATCAGTCTCTGAAGAACAAGGACCGCAACGAGAATCACACCACGGTTCGTTTCACGGTGCGCGTTCCGAAGGGGCTGAGAATCGGCGCTCATTCGGTGAACGGCGAGGTCTCCGTGCGTGATGTCGGCGTCGAGGTGAGGGCGAACACCGTTAACGGCGGCGTCGAGGTCCGAAACGCCGGCGGCCGCGTTCGAGCGAACACCGTGAATGGCGGGGTCGATGTCAACACGTCGATGGGACCGGTGAGCGCCGAGACCGTCAATGGAAACGTCGACGCGCGGATGTCATCGCTTCAGGGCACCGACGACATGGACTTCAAGACCGTCAACGGATCCGTCTCGATCACCGTCCCGGCGCGATTCGACGCGAACTTCCGCTTCGATACCGTTCACGGCGGAATCGACAGCGATTTCCCGATGACGATCACGGGTCGCTTTGGGCCGCGTCACGCGAAGGGCACGATCGGCAGCGGAGGCCGCGACATCAGAGCGAGCAGCGTCAACGGCAGCATCGAGCTGCGAAAGCAGTAAGGGTGAATTCTTCCGAAAGGGGAGAGTCGCATGGCTCTCCCCTTTTTCTCGGAAGTCCTTCGAACTGAGAAAAGACAAGCTGCGAGCTGACAGCCTCAAGCTGTCAGCCGCGAGCCGCCTTCGACGCGAACCGTTCAACTCGCACCACCGACTGCCCCGCTGTCGCCAATGTTCGTCGCTGAGCTTGCATTTGCCTGTGCCCGAATGCGCCCGGTGACGGCCCGGCGTAGTGTGGCTGGTGGCGATCAGCTAGGAGCTCGCAGCTGGCAGCCTTGCGTTTCTCAGTGGAGTTCAAGCTTGGTCGCAGTTCGATGAGTCCGCGGCAAATCGCCTGTCCCTAAGGATCCTGGCGTCACGGAATCGCCCTCGACGTCGCGGACAGGCTGAGTCCGACGTAGACTGCCCGCGCCGATCCCGGCTCGTAGTACTTACCGCCCGCGGCGTTGACGCTCACCGAGGAGACATAGCGGCGGTCGAATAGGTTCTGCACGCCCGCGGTCAGCTCCGCGCCGGTTCTTCCCAGCGTTCCGCCGCTCACAAGCCGAACGTTGAAGATCGAGTATCCGGGCGAGCTTTCCGAATTGGCGTCGTTGACGAACATCCTGTCGGCGAGTGTAGCCTCGGTCACCAGAGTCGCGAAGGAAGTGCGCCACGCGGTGCTGGCCTGAAGCGTCTGGCGCGGAATTCCAGGTATGCGGTTGCCCGCATAGTGGGACGTGTCTACCGTGAAGTCGGTGAATCGGTAGCTCGCATACGTGTACGCGCCTCCCAGCTCGAGGGGCCCCACGAACGCCCCGAGGCCGAGCTCGGCACCGCGCCGGCTGGTCCGTCCGGCGTTCCGGAAGTAGCGCCTGCCGCCGCTCGCGGGAATGTCGAACGGAATCAGCTCGTCTCGAATGGCGGTAGCAAACAGGGACGCGTTGTACTGAATCCCGCTGGCACCGTATCCCTTGACTCCTGCCTCGTAGGTCCTGGAGTGCTGCGGCCTGAGGTCTCTGTTGATTCCAGCCACCCCGCTCGGCTGATTCCCGAGCTCGGTCGCCGTCGGCGTCTCGAACGCCGACGAGACGTTCGCGTATGCGCTGTGCGTGCGCGACACCCTCGCGAGAAGACCGAACATCGGGCTCACCGCGCTCAGCGAGCGAACACCCGAATCGTCGGGGTTCAGAGTACCTATCAGCCGGTCTCTTACTTCGAAGCGCACTGCGTCGGCGCGCACTGATGCAGTGAGGCTGTAATGCTCCGCGAGCGCGACCTCGTCCCGCAAATAGACGCCGACCGACGAGACGAGCTCGCGCTGATCGAGTGTCACCGTGCCCCGTTCGGCCGAAGGATCGGGACAGGCCGCGGTTGGAATTGTCGGCCGTGGAATGTCGTTGCAGTTCGCGAAGTTGCGTCGAAGATCGTTCTGGAGCTGCAGCTCCGCGCCGCCGGTGAATCGCTGGGACAAGCCGAGGAGGGAGAAGGGAAGCGTGGCACGCGCGCTCCCGCCGGACGTCGTGCGCGCGACATCCACTACCGCGAATGCGAGCGGGTTGTCGAGCGACCGTGTCCCCGCGTAGGCCGATGCTTCGACGTCGGCGCGCGAGCCCGTGCGGCGGGCAGTGATGCCGATCTGGGACTGCGTAACTGATTTCCGCGCTCCCTTGCGTATCGAGAGCGGGTCAGCGAGCCGCGGATCAGCAGCCACCTGCGCGGCCGTGAGCGCTCCGGGATTCTCCGCCAGTGGCATGCTCATGCCGAGGTACTGGATCGCGTATGATCCGCTGCCACGGTCAAGCGATGCGCGCGCGAATGCATTGGTGATTCGCTGGCGCGAGTAGCGACGATAGCCATCGCTCTCGCTCCGCGAGAGGTTCCCCTGATACCGGAGACTCGACAGTGTTCCGCTCGCTTTGCCGACGAGCTTGCGGCTGCCGAACGCGCCTGACCACAGGCGTGCCTGACCCAGCAGCGGCACCCGGAGTGGCTCGCTCGTGCGAATGTCCACCACTCCCCCGCTGGCGTTGCCGTAGAGCGACGAAGCGCTGCCGCGGAGCACCTCGACGCGCCCGACCGATTCGAGGTCCAGATAGTCAACCGGCGTCTGTCCATCGGGCAGGGTGAGCGGGATTCCATCCCGGAGTACGCGTATTCCTCTCACGCCGAACGCGGAGCGTGCGCCGAATCCGCGGATCGAGATGCGCGGGTCCTGCGAGGGATTGTTGCGGTTGGACACCGAAAGACCGGGTATCAGCCACAGCGTCTCGTCGAGAGAGAGGTGACGCTGCCCCGGTCTCGACGAATCAGGCGCCTGCACGGAGATCGCGAATGGGAGATCGAGCGGAGACCGGTGCGTCCCGCGCGCGATCTCGACGATGACGGGCTCCAGCCGCGTCGCGGCCGTGTCCTGGGTCTGCGCTCGCGCGGGATGAAAGACCAGCAGGGCGACCGCCCCCGCGACGACGCTGAATCTCGTGGCGCTCATCGCTCTATATATAAGCGGGGGGTGCCGCCTCAGCCTTCGTCGAGGACTTTCCTCACCGTCTGAATCAGGGCGTCGGATGTGAATGGCTTCTGGAGAAATGCCTTGGAAGGCTCGACGAAGCCCCGCCGCACGATGTCGTCATCGGTGTAGCCTGACATGTACAGCGACTTTATCGACGGCCGGATGCCTGACAGTCTCTCCACCAGACCGCGGCCGTTGAGGCCGGGCATCACGATGTCGGTGAGAACGAGGTCGATGCGGCCCTCCTCCCTCGTCGCGATATCCATCGCGTCGCGGCCGTGCTGCGCGGGCAGAACGCGATAGCCCTGTCGCTCCAGGATGCGACACGTGAGGCTGCGGACGGCGTCCTCGTCCTCGACGAGGAGTATCGTCTCCGATCCGCGGCTCGCTTGCTTCGTGCCCGCGGAAGTCTCCACGGCGCTGGTGAATGCGGCGGCGGCGCTCACTTCGGGGAGGTAGAGCTTGATCGTCGAGCCAAGGCCGCGCTCGCTGTAGATCCAGACGTAACCACCGGACTGCTTGACGATGCCGTACACGGTTGCGAGGCCGAGGCCGGTGCCCTTGCCGGCTTCCTTGGTCGTGAAGAAGGGGTCGAACGCGTGCTCCTTCGTATCGCGGTCCATCCCGACGCCGGTATCGCCGACGGCGAGCATGATGTAGCGACCGGGAATCACCGGCGAATGCTCGCTGCTGTAGTTCTCGTCCAGCTCGACGTTCTGCGTCTCGATGCTGATGCGACCGCCCTCCGGCATTGCATCGCGCGCGTTCACCACCAGATTGACCAGCACCTGCTCCAGCTGTCCCGGGTCGGCTACCACGTATCCGCGGGCGGTGGATGCGGAGGAGATGGTTATGTCCTCGCCAATGAGGCGGCGCAGCATCGGCTCGAGATTTCCCACCACCGAGTTCATATCGAGCACGCGCGGCTGGAGGATCTGCTTCCGGCTGAACGCAAGGAGCTGGCGCGTCAGCACCGAAGCGCGGTCGGCGGCGCTTCTGATCTGCTTCACGTCGTCGGCGCGGGGATCGTTTGCATCGAGGCCCTCGATGATGATCTCGGTGTTGAGGCGGATCACTGTCAGCAGGTTGTTGAAGTCGTGCGCGATGCCGCCCGCCAGTCTTCCGACGGCGTCCATCTTCTGCGACTGGCGGAACTGCTCCTCGAGACTCCGCCGCTCCGTCAGGTCGATCGATACGCCCACGAGGCCGAGAACCGTTCCCTTGTCGTCGAGCACCGGCGCGCTCGTAACCAGTGCCGGGAAGCTTTTCCCTCCCTTGCCCTGCACCAGGAACTCGCCTGTCCAGCTTTCGCCCGCCGCGGCGCGCGCCGCGATCTCGGCGTCGTGATCTCTCATGAATGGCGCAGGTGTCAGCTCCGTGATCGACTTCCCGATTGCTTCGTCCGCCGTCCAGCCATACAGGTTTTCGGCGAACTTGTTCCAGAACATCACTCGCCCGTCCGGGTCGGTAGCGACCACCGCCTGCTGCACAGCGTTCAGGAGCTGGGCCTGGAACCGGATCTCCGCCTCGGAGCGGCTGCGCTCAGTGACGTCCGTCATCGCGCCGATCATCCTCATGGCTGCGCCACTCACATCGCGAGCGATGTAGCCGCGATCCATTACTGTCGCATAGCTCCCATCGCCGCGGCGATAGCGGTACTGATCGCCCCAGCTCGTGCCGCCGTGGTCGATGACGCCATGGATGCCGGCCGTCACGCGCTCCCTGTCTTCCGGGTGGATGTGGTCGTACCACCACTTCACCTCGGGATGGATCTCACTCTGCTGGTGACCGAACACGGTTTCAACGGCGTCATTCCACACCAGCGAGCTCGTGTTGAGATCCCAGTCCCAGATCACGTCGTTGGTCGCCCGCGCGACGAACCGGAACCGCTCGTCACTCGCCCGCACGGCTCGCTCGGCCTTCCGCTGCTCGGTCACATCGACGACGATCCCCACCGCGGCGACAACCGCTCCGTCCGCGTCCACCACCGGCGCCGAGCTCATTCGCACGAATCCGTGTGTGCCGTCGCCGCGGCGGATCTGAATCTCTTCGCCGCGCACCGATTCGTTGTGCAGGATGGTCCGCGCGAGCGGCCACTCCAGCGTCGAGAGCTGACGGCCGTCCTCGTGGAATCCCACCCACTCCTTGTAGCCGTTGAGGTCTGCTGCCGGCTTGAACGCGGTGCGGAAGATCTCGGTGAGCTGGGCGTTGACGGAAACCAGCCGCCCGGCTGGAACTTCGGCCACGACGACGCCGACCGGCATCTGCTGCTGAACGGCGTGGGCCAGCGTACGCTCGGCGACGAGACGCAGTTGCGCGTCGTGCACCGCGCGCTCGGCGATGCGGCGCTGAATCTCGGATATCACCGCCGCTCCGAGTGCGTCGAGAACGTCCAGGTCCCGCTCGGTCCACTCGCGCGGCTTTTCGTCCATCGCGCAAAGGGCGCCGATTACATGCCCCTCGTCCGTCGTGAGCGGAACGCCCGCGTACGCTCTCACTGCCGCGCCGTTCGCGCGCACGGATTCGCGGGTGCCTTCCGCGCGCGTGTCGCCGACAACCAGGGCCTTACCCGCTGCGACCACGTCGGGACAGAAGGAAGCGTCCAGGGAGGTCCAGCCGTGCGTAATCCCTCCGCTCGCGGAAGCGGCGCTCTTGAAGAACTGTCGCTTCGCCTCGACAAGCGAGACTACGACAGTCGAAACGCCGAGGAGCTGCGTGGCGAGCCGCGTCAGCCGGTCGAACCGGTCTTCAGCCGCCGTGTCGAGGAGCCCCGTCTTGTGGAGAGCCGCCAGCCTGCAGGTATTTGCTAGTGCTTGATCGTTCGACAATTGCGCGCCACGAAGTCGGGGGAATCCACGAGTACTAGACGAGCGACGAGCCACTCAAGACACTCGCATCATGCCAGCGCGAGTGTCGCGCGGCCAACGCGATCAGGCGCTGGTGGGAGTCCTTTTTCTAGTCCCGGTGGGCCTCGAGCGTTTCAGAGAGAGTGGAATCGTGAGCGTGAACACCGAACCGACACCGACTTCACTCTTCAGTGTGATGTCGCCGCCCATTCCGCGCGCCAGGCCGCGGCTGATGGCGAGGCCAAGACCGGTTCCGTCAGTCGTTCGGGTGAGGCCGCGATCGAGCTGCACAAAGGGCTCGAACACCGCCTCCAGCTTGTCGCCGGGGATTCCAGGGCCGGTATCTTCGACGTGGACCGCGACGAAGCTCGTCCCGGTCGAGCAGGAGACTCTGATCCGCCCGCCCGCCGGCGTGAACTTCACCGAATTGGAGACGAGATTGACCATGATCTGGCGCAGCTTGTCCGGGTCGGTGCGGACGAATACCGTCGCCGGCGGCGAATGGCACGAATACACGAGCGCCTTGGCGCGCGCCAGCGAGCCAATCAGCGCATCGAGGTCGCCGATGAGCGCCCGGACGGGAACATCGATCACCTCGTAGTGGACCTCTGTCGCTTCGAGCCGCGTGAAGTTGAGTATGTCGTTAATGATGCCGAGCAGGTGCCGCTGGCTTCGCCTGATGCGCTGGAGGTCCGCGCGCTGCCCGTCCGTGAGCGGTCCGCGGAGCTCCATCTCCAGCAGGTCCACGTAACCGCCAATGGAGTTGAGCGGAGTGCGGAGCTCGTGGCTCATCACCGCCAGGAATTCCGCCTTGGAGCGATTCGCCGCGTCCGCCGTCGCGCGCGCCTTCTCGATTTCGTTGATCGCCGCGCGGAGCTCCTCGTTCGTCAGCGCCAATTCGTGCGCGAGCTCACGGGCCTCGTTGGTCTGGTCCTCGAGCTGGCGCGCCTGAGTCTGAAGAAGCTGGTTGGTCTCCTCGAGGACTGCCACGCGCGCAGCCGCGATGTCGCGCTGGCGCGACATCCGCACAGCGCGAATCACCGCATTTACCTTGGAGAAGGTGAAGGGCATTTCGCGCACGCTTTTCGGGTTACTGATTAGACGATGTTTTCGCGCGGAGGACACCGGAATCGGGCATTCCGGAAGCTCCGGTGCCAGCAAACGCATTCAACGCATCTTTGTGATATCGTCCCGGGAGCCCGGCGGCATGCCGGACCGGATCGGAGCAAGATTTCTCTATCGCCGATACCGCCCGGGCTTCTCCGCCACCGTGAGTTTCCCTCGCTCTGTGTCCGTGGATATACGCTCGAGCGAAATGACGTGACCTTCCTCGCTAGTGCTGGGCGGCGGAACTACTGACTCGCCGCGTCGCAGCGTGTATCTTGAGATCGCTGCACGAGACCCGGTAGCTCAGCTGGTAGAGCAACGGACTTTTAATCCGTAGGTCGCGGGTTCGAGACCCGCCCGGGTCA
>CAYMKQ010000026.1:0-3858 GCA_964391175.1 uncultured Gemmatimonadaceae bacterium
TGCACGCCGGCATCGGCGACAAGGAGATTCTGCGGGGCATCACTCTTCGCGTGAACGCGGGAGAAGTGCACGCTGTCATGGGGCCCAACGGCTCCGGGAAGAGCACGCTCGCTCAGGTGCTGGCGGGACATCCGACGTATGAGGTGACGAAGGGTACCGTATCATATAACGGACAGGATCTTCTCGAGATGGACGCCGAGGTGAGAGCGCAGAAGGGGATCTTTCTCGCGTTCCAGTATCCGGTCGAGATTCCCGGCGTCTCCATCGCGTACTTCCTCCGCTCCGCGTACAACGAGATTCGCAAGGCGAACGGCATGGATGAAGTCGATCCGCTCGAGTTCCTCGACCTCGTCGAGGAGAAGCTCAAGCTCGTCGATATGGATCAGGCGTTGCTGAGTCGCTCCGTCAATCAGGGATTCTCCGGCGGCGAGAAGAAGCGAAACGAGATCTTCCAGATGGCTGTCCTCAGCCCGCGTCTGGCGATTCTCGATGAGACCGACTCGGGGCTCGACATCGACGCGCTGCGCATCGTCGCGGAGGGAGTCAACAAGCTACGCTCGCCCGAGAACGCGACTATCATCGTCACCCACTACCAGCGTCTTCTCAACTACATCGTGCCCGACTTCGTGCACGTGCTCGTCAACGGACGGATCGTGAAATCCGGCGGGAAGGAGCTCGCCCTCGAGCTCGAAGAGAAGGGCTACGACTGGGTGCAGGACGCAGGGGTTGCTGCTTGAACGAAGCTGCGACGCGAAAAACCACGCGCACCAATTCCGCCAGCGAGAAGAAAACCCTGGACTCGGCGATGATCCGTGCCGCTGCTCCCATGGCGGCCTTCCGCGAGGACTTCGAGCGACAGCCCGATGCGCCGGAATGGCTACGCGCGATGAGGGAGAAGGCCATGTCGCGCTTCGAGACCCTCGGCTTTCCGACGATGAAGAACGAGGACTGGCACTTCACCAGCGTCGCGCCCATCGCCGAGCGGACGTTCCGTGCCGCGGCGGTCCGCCCTCACAGTGTTTCGCCCGAGGGCAGCACAACGGGAATGGTCGCGTCGGCGGATCTCAGGAGATTCACCTTCGGAGCGTCCAAGTGGCACACGCTCGTCTTCGTGAACGGTGAGTTCGCCGAAGATCTTTCCTCCTACGCCGGACTCGGCAGTGTCGTGCGCGTGAACAGTCTGGCCCGTGCCCTTCGCTCCGGAACCGGCCGCCCAGAGCGCCATCTCGGAAAGATCGCCGCATTCGAGCAGCACTCCTTCACCGCCCTCAATACCGCGTTCATCCGCGATGGCGCATTCATAGAGATTCAGGCCGACGCGGTCATCGAAGAGCCGATCCATCTCGTATTCGTCTCTGAAGGGCAAGGAGAATCCGTGTCGCATCCACGGAATCTCATCATCGCGGCGCGGCATTCGCGGGCCACCGTGATCGAGAGCTACGTCTCGATTCGGGACAGCGTCTACTTCACCAACGCCGTCACCGAGATCTCGGTTGGCGAAGGCGCTCATCTCGATCACTACAAGATTCAGCGTGAGAGCGAAGACGCGTTCCACGTCGGCACGACGCAGGTGCGGCAGTTGCGCGACAGTCAGTTCCACTCGTTCTCGTTCGCGGTCGGCGGGGCGCTCGCACGCACGAACATCTACACGTCTCTGGATGGGGATGCGGCGACCTGCACCCTCAACGGCCTGTATCTCGCCGACGGTACGCAGCACATCGACCACCAGACGAGCATCGAGCACATCGCGCCCAACTGCCCGAGCCGCGAAGTGTACAAGGGCGTGCTCGACGGGCGCTCACACGGCGTGTTCAACGGAAAGGTCTACGTGCACCCCGAGGCGCAGAAGACCGACGGCAAGCAAAGCAACAACAATCTGCTGCTGTCGCCGACAGCGCGTGTCGACACCAAGCCGCAGCTCGAGATCTTTGCCGACGATGTGAAGTGCACACACGGCGCAACCGTCGGACGTCTGGACGAGATGGCGATGTTCTATCTGAACAGCAGGGGAATAGGGCCGGAGACCGCGCGGACGCTGCTCACTTACGCCTTCGCCGCCGACGTTCTCGAAACGATAGAGCTCGAGCCGCTGAAGAAGCAGCTGGAGGAGATGGTGCTTCGGAGATTTGCGGGCGGAGCAGCGGCCTGAAAGAGACTGCAACCGAGAGAGGCCAAGCTGCCCGCTATCAGCTACCAGCTGTCTGCCGCCAGCTGCCTACGAAGCTGACTATTCGAGGCGCGAATCAGGGGCGCGGCGTACGGCCGACCTCCCCGGACCTGCAGTTGCCTGTGCCCGGACCAGCGTGAGGAACGTCCTGACGTGGTGATGCCGGCAGCTTGGCTTTTCTCAGTTGCCGTTCTCTACCTGCCGAGCAGATACAGAATGACCACGATCACCATGATCGCCATGACGATCACGTTGGTCGGCACCTTCTGAGGCGAGTTGGGATCGAGGATACCGGCGAGAATCGGATGCTTGATGGTGTTGCGGCGCGTGCTGATGTCTTTCTCGCGCTTGCTTGCCGTGGAGGGCTCGATGACCGAGACTCCCAGTGGCAGACGCTTGGTAGTGAAGGTGAGAATCGCTGACCCGACTTCAACCTTGTCGCCTTCAGCGAGCGCGCGAGGCTCGGCGAGCGTGGATCCGTTGACAACGGTGGGATTAACGCCACACGGATGCAGAACGAATTTGCCATCCTCCGCCCGGAGCTCGGCGTGGTTGCGCGATACGGCGGGCTCGCGAATGAGGATGTGGCTCGATGCATCACGACCGATCGTCAGGAGTGAGTTCCTGACGGGATAGGCGCGCCGCTCGAATTCATATATGAGGTGGGCGCTGTCGTCGCCCGGAGCCTGTAAAGCCATGTGATCTCCGTGTTTTATGGACGAACGAGCCCTCGGACAGGCTACATCTCTTCCCCAGTTTCCCGAGGGGACTCGAAGCCGGCGGCATCTGCGCGTATTTTATCGCGAACGAACACACTCAACCCCACGGAGGGGGCATGGCGACGAAACTCGAGAAGGTCCTGAAGCGCGAGATCACCATAGACGGAAAGGCCTACATGGTCGCGATCTCACCCGAGGGTCTCAAGGTCACGCAGAAGGGCTTCCGCAGAGGGCAGGAGCTGAGCTGGCGCTCCATCGTCAGTGGCGAGGCCGAGACGGGCCAGCAGCTCAAGTCTTCCGTCGACGCCACGCGCGACGACCTGGGAGAGTAGAGGCTCCCCAACTGCTTCTTGTCCCCCCCTACCCTCCGCCGTCGCCTCCGGATTCCGGCGCGTCGGAGAGGTGCTCCTGGACGATCACCCACCGACCGCCGCGGTTCTCGAACACCGCTGTCCATGCCCCGCCGATCACGTGCGGGGCCCCCCGCGGCGTGAGATGCGGGATCCGATAGGTGCTCGTCATCACTGCCGCATCGGGTGAGAGCACATCGACCGACATCGAAGTCCATTCCCATTTCGGCTGCCTCATGTGGCTGCCGACGTATGTCCAGAACGTCTTGATCTGCTGCTCGAGCTGAGGGCGCGTTTTCGTGACGGCGCCGCCGCTCGCCGAGAGGACGGGACCCTCGGTGGGGTACAGGCTCATCAAGCTGGCGACGGGGTCGGGCTTCGTGAGATCGTAGGCCGAGACGACGAGATGCCTGAGCGAGTCGGCAATGGCGGATTTCCGGGCGGGGGACAGGTCCGAGTCTGAAGACGACGAGCAGGCAGCCGCGAAGCTGATCACCACCACCGCGCCGACGCTGACCAGGTGGTGAGGTGTGAGAGTGCGGAATGTCATGGCGCGAACCTACAGCGCGACTCCCGGACCAACAAGAAACGGAGATCGGTGCCCACCCTATTGTCCCCCCCC
>CAYMKQ010000026.1:3958-26474 GCA_964391175.1 uncultured Gemmatimonadaceae bacterium
CCCCCCCCGAACGGTCGTTCTTTTCCCGAGACGCCGACGGACAGTGTCTCCGCGCTGGGACAGGGCCTGTCACCCGGGGATGACAGGGAGAGGGAATCATCCCTGTTGAACCCGTTTTCAGAGGGTGAAGCGGCTGGCGCAGCCATTGCCTCTATAGATGCGCCAGCTCGAATCATCCGTTCGGCGCTGGGGTAAGACCGACGTACAGCAGTCGTTTCCCGGTGAGGGAAAGGAGTTCCTATGCGGAAAAGCCATCTGTTGATCGCGGGAGCGAGCGCCGTCCTCCTGGCCGCGTGCAGCGGTGAGAAGAAAGGCGCGATTAACGACGATCTCATGAGAGACCTCGAGCTCGCCTCCTCGACCGATGGGATAACGCTCGCCAACGCGTCGAGCTCGGGACAGCAGGTGATCTCCGCAATCGAGCGCACGGTCCCGCCGATCCGCCAGGTGGCAACATCAGCGCGCGTGAAGCGGCACAGGCCGGCTCCCAAGGCTCCTCCACAGGTCGTCCAGACCGAGGCGCCAGCTGATGTCTCGGAGTCCGAGCCCCAGTCGGTAGAGACGGCGCAAGTCGCTGTCGATCCGCTCCCGCCGGTCTCTCCGCGCCCTCAGCCGATCGCGGTTTCCTATCCGAGCGGTCCGTCGTCTGTGGGTGACGAAGGAAGCGTCAGCACTGGCTCGACCACCGGCGCTGTGCTCGGGACGATCCTGGGCGCGGTTATCCGTGGTGGAACAGTCGGAGGCGTCGATCGCTGCGACCCCCGCACGGACGGCAGGCGTACCGGTACCCGGATATCGATCAACAACCGGATGCCGTTCCCGACCGGTCGCATGGGCGGCGCGGTTCGGGTTGGCACAGTACGGAATCCCGGAAACGTCGCTAGCCGCTTCCCACACTAGGCTTTGACCGGAAGGGGGATGCGACCCAATCGGTCGCATCCCCCTTTTTTCTTTTCTAAACGAGAATCATGCACATCAACTTTTCGAGAACCGCGGCACCGCTCCTCTTCTCCGTCGTACTGACCCTCGGCGCCTGCAAGCGCGGAGACTCGCGGGAGGATGCACTGGCCTATGACACCGCGCTGACGCGCGATCTTGCGCTGGCAAACGCCGATACGTCGGCGCAGCCTCAGCTCCAGGACGTCCCGGTGACGACCGCGCCTGTCATGAATCCCACGGCTCCCACTCCGCGCCAGACGCCGTCGGAGGTACTCACACCGAGGAGAGCGCCGCGTCGCGTGGCGATCACGCCGCGTCCTCCACAGCCTGTGGAAGAGACGCCTCCGGCTGTCGTGAACACGACCCCGAACGGAAACACGGTGACCGAAGGAACGACGGGCTCCGAGAGAGCGGTCGGTATGATCGCCAGCGGATCCGAGATCGCGCTCTACTCGGGACAGCGCGTATGCACCAACACCTACGCAGTGGGAGATCGATTCACCGCCAGCGTCGCCGAATCAGTGCAGGGCTCGAACGGAGTCTCCATTCCGGCTGGAGCGACCGCGGTGATCGAGATCACCTCGGCCAAGCGCAGCAACAACGCTAACGACGACATCGTGTTCGAATTCGTGGTGCGGTCGATCGCCTTCAACGGCAAGACCTATCCGCTCAGCTCCACCGTGACGTACGCCCAGGTCGACAAGGTACGTGATGCGAGCACGAGCGACGATGCGAAGAAAATCGCGACGGGCGCAGTGATAGGCGCAATCGCGGGCCAGATTCTCGGTCGCAAGACGAAGTCGACGGTGATCGGAGCGGCTACGGGTGCCGCCGCGGGCGCGGTGGTCGCCGGCGTGACGGCCAAGTTCGACGGATGCGTTCCCAACGGCGGGCGCATCTCTCTCAGGCTGAGCGAGCCGATGGTGGTCCAGCAGTCGGAGTGAGAGGTTTCCCAGTTTCAATCAGTTCGGCAGCTGCGCGTCGATGCGGGACGCACCACGGTCATCGAGTCGACTCCCCAAGCCCTGTTAAAAGTTCGTTTGTAGCGAACTGTTGGCTCGTCACTTAGTCGCGCCCAAGCTTCAATTTCCAATACCCGGGTCGGGCCTGTGTGTGCCCGATATACCGAGTCTCCGATGACCTTTGCTATCGGATACAGCATCCCCTCGAGGAACCCCGTCTGGCCGGGCTGACCGCACGGAGTGAAGTCGCTCGAGTCGCGGCCGTAAACCAGGATGCCGTGAATGTATTTGAGGTTCTCAGGGGGGCGACTATGGCGGAAGAGGGACGGAACCATATTTAGGATGTGAAGCGCGTTCGTCCCTTCGGGTGGGCGGTATACCTGCGGATTGTGGTACTGATACCGCGTGTACGCGGTGTCTCGTCTCGCTTCGACGCGAAGTACCCAGCCATCGATCACTTCCTTGTACCTTGGAACCCTGCTTTCGTCCGGCAAGCTCCAGGCATTGACGCTGTCGAGCGAAGCGAGCACGGCCCGCCAGTTAGGCTCTTGGGTGAATAGAACGGTGCAGACAATCGCTTCTTTGCCGCGAACAGGCTTCGTGCAACGCCCTGCTTCGTTCCGGGCATATGACGACTCCATGTCTATCTCAGTGAACGACGTATCGTTCAGCGGCCAATACCGAAACAGGCGGCCAGTCACGTTGCCATTCTCTTCACGCACGATCAGGCCCGAGTGCGGATAGCCGACGACAAGACCCGTATAGATCCTGATCTCCCGGACTCCCTTTGGGAGCGGTGTCGTGCGAAGCCTTGGTATTCCGAGCGGGTCATGGAGCGTCTTGCTCTCCTCGAGGGGTGCTACCTCGGCGCGGATATCGGAAAGCGTGATGGGCCGGAGAAGCGAGGGGGGAACTTCGAGCTTCGAGGCGGAAACCGGACCCGGCTGACTGTGTAGTGCGCCCGCGCACACGAGGCCACCAACAGCCAAAATAATCGTGACTCTATTCATGCCATTAGGACGAGCGACTTTCAGGAATTGACACACCCCGTCACTACCCGACTTCTCTCCTTATATGGGGGATTCGCAAGGCTCATCCATTCTCCCGCACATTGGCGTTAGATTGTTGGGAAGACAGGGGTGCCGCGCGGGACGATAGCTGCCAGTGCAGGCAGCGACGCGCGGCTGAGAAAGTCCCTCAGAACCTGATCCGGTTAGTACCGGCGTAGGGAGTCGAACGATGGAACCAGCAGCAACCGCGCAGGCACCCGCAGGGTCGCCTGCCACACCGGGCACGGCGAACGGCTCGCCCTCGCCGTACAGACCGGCGGCAGTCACACAGATGCACCATGCGCGTCGAGGTGAGATCACCGACGCAATGCGCTTCGTCGCGGAGCGCGAGGAGCTCGCGCCCGAGCTGGTGCGGGATGAGATCGCGATCGGCCGGCTGATAATCCCCGCCAACATTCATCATCTCGCGCTCGCGCTGGAGCCGATGGCTATCGGCAAAGTCGCTCGCGTGAAGATCAACGCGAACATCGGAAACTCCGCCGTATCCTCGGACGTGAACGGCGAGATCGAGAAGCTCGGGATCGCGGTGAAGTACGGCGCGGACACCGTCATGGATCTCTCGACCGGTGGCAACATCGATGGAATCCGCCGGGCTATAATCGCCGCCTCGCCCGTCCCGATCGGCACCGTGCCAATCTACCAGGCGGTCCAGGGCGGGCCGGATGGGAAGTGGGACAAGCAGCTCGAGGAGCTGACCGCGAACGACCTTCTCGACATGATCGAGCACCAGGCGAAGCAGGGCGTCGATTACATGACACTGCACGCGGGAATCCTCATCGAGCATCTGCCGCTCGTGCACGGACGCATCACCGGAATCGTGAGTCGCGGCGGATCACTTCACGCAGTGTGGATGATGGCGCACCGGAAACAGAATCCGCTTTACGAGCGGTACGACGATGTGCTCGACATCCTGCGCCGGTACGACGTCACCATCTCACTCGGCGACAGCCTGCGACCCGGATGCATCGCGGATGCGAGCGACCGCGCGCAATTCGCCGAGCTCGACACGCTGGGCGAGCTGACGCGTCGCGCCTGGGAGAGGGATGTACAGGTGATGGTCGAAGGCCCCGGTCACATTCCGATGGATCAGATCGAGATGAACGTCCGCCGCATGAAGGAGGTCTGCAACGAAGCCCCCTTCTACACTCTCGGCCCCCTCGTGACCGACATCTCCCCGGGGTACGATCACATCTCGAGCGCGATCGGCGCGGCGATGATCGGCTGGTTCGGCTCCGACATGCTGTGCTACGTCACGCCGAAGGAGCACCTCGGCCTGCCGAACGCGGAAGACGTGCGGCAGGGAGTCATCGCCTACAAGATCGCCGCGCATTCCGCCGATGTCGCGCGCGGCAGGAAAGGCGCACGCGACCGGGACGATGCACTGTCGCGGGCGCGGTACAACTTCGACTGGAAGGAGCAGTTCAGGCTGAGTCTCGATCCGGAGAGAGCGCAGGAGTATCACGACGAGACGCTTCCGGCCGAGTACTTCAAGAGCGCGGAATTCTGCGGAATGTGCGGCCCGAAGTTCTGCTCGATGCACCACTCGAAGACCATCGAGGAAGGAATCGCGCAGATGGCGCGCGAGCTGGCAGAGAACGGTGCGCGTTAGCGTTGCGGCGGCTCTTTCCGGCGCCATTTTCGCCACCGCGACTTGTGTGAATCTCCGCCCGCCCAACGACGCACCGGAAGCGAGGATGCCAGCGGTCATTGTCACCACTCCGGAGGGTGCAGCGGCACCGGTGCGACCGGAGTTTCGGCCGATGCTGGGATCCGATTCCGCCTACTTCAGAGCGCGTCCGCTGATGGTGCCGGTCGAGGGCGTGGAGCCGCGCAGTCTCCGGAACACCTATCACGAGGCGCGAAATGGCGGGCGGATACACATGGCGACCGACATCCTCGCCATGAGAGGGACGCCGGTGCTCGCCGCCGCGGACGGACGCATCATCAAGCTCGCGAACGGCGGCGCCGGCGGGATTACCATCTATATCGCGGACGCAAGCGGCCGCTATCTCCATTATTACGGGCACCTCGAGGGTTATGCGCCCGATGTGAAAGAGGGACTCGAGGTGAAGGAAGGACAGGTGATCGGATTCGTCGGCACGACGGGGAACGCCCCGCCCAACACTCCGCACCTGCACTATCAGGTGATGCGAAGCGACAGGAATTACTGGAATGGCACGCCGATCGATGTGCGTCCTTTCATCACCAAGCCGGGACGGATGCGCGAGTGAAGGGCCGCGAGCGCGCCGAGCTCCGCACGGAGGCGCACCACCTGAACCCGACGGTGCACGTGGGGCAGCACGGTCTCACGCCAGCGGTCATCGGCTCGCTCGACGATGCGTTGCGCACGCGCGAGCTGGTGAAGGTGAAGCTGGGGAACAAGGACGACGTGAAGCCGAAGGACGCAGCCAGCGCGCTGGCGCTCGCTACGAACTCGGCCGTCGTCCAGCTGATCGGGCGTACCGCCACGCTCTTTCGCGAGAATCCCGACCTCGAAAAAAAGCGTGGCAATCTTCCGCCGTGGCGAAAGTAGCCCGTCAGGCGGTAATCCCCTCCGGATGGAGCAGCAGACGATGAGTGCTCGTGGTTGATATTCAAATTCGCCGGTCTATTTTTCGCAAAGGATCGCCTGCACGAGGAAAGTCATGCCCTACGTCATAACTGAAGCTTGTAAGACAACGAAGGACCGCGCGTGCGTCGACGTCTGCCCGGTCGATTGCATATACGAAGGGCCAGACCAGCTCTATATCCACCCTGACGAATGCATCGATTGCGGCGCGTGCGAGCCCGAGTGCCCGGTGACGGCGATTTTTCCGGAAGAGGATGTACCCAGCAACCTCAAGGAGTTCATCCAGATCAACCGCGACGTCTTCAAGAGCGACAATCCGCCCGGCCGGCCGAATAGGTAGCCCCGGCGCACGAGCCCCTGACGCATTCAGGCGCTCCGTCATCTATTTTCCTACCTTATGACACCTCGCGTCGTTCCCGGAAAAAACGGCTTGCAGAAGGTCGTGCTCTCGGATCCGTCCGGGAGCATGGCAGAAGTCTACCTCAACGGAGCCCATACGACTTCGTGGATTCCCGCCGGCGGCACTGACGTTCTCTTCATGGGAAAGACCGCGACGTTCGCGCTTGGCGACCCGATCCGCGGCGGGATACCGGTCGTCTTCCCGCAGTTCTCGAACACGGGTCCTCTGCCGCAGCACGGATTCGCGCGCAAGAGTGAATGGAAGCTCTCCGAAGACGAGAGCGCGCCCGAGAACGAATCCTTCGTGAAGCTGGTATTGCAGGACGATCACCGTACGAGGGAGCTCTGGAACCACCACTTCCGGGCGGAGCTCTCTGTCAGCCTCGAGGAGCGCTCGCTCGAGGTGAAGCTCGACGTCACCAACATCGGCGACGACCACTTTGCATTCACATCCGCGCTTCACACCTATCTCGCCGTCGCCGACATCCGCGAGGCCGCTATCCGGGGCTTCACCGGCAAGTGGTACATCGACAAGACGCAGGGTGGAATCGAGGTGAAGGACGAGGCGAAGAAGCTCACGATCTCCGACGAGATCGACCGGGTCTATCTACAGGCGCCCAAGAAGGTCGAAGTCGAGGACCGCGGAAACGGTCGGCGCATCGAAGTGCGCTCGGCCGGCTTCAAGGATGCGGTGGTGTGGAATCCGTGGGCTGAGAAGGTGACGGGATTCATCGGGCTGGACAACGACGACTACACGAGGATGATCTGCGTAGAGTCGGCACAGATCGGATCTTCCGTCAAGCTCAAGCCCGGCGGCTCGTGGAGCGGATCCCAGACTCTGAGCATTCTTTGAGATGCCGATGTTCCGCAGGTCGCAGTTCAAGTGGCAGTGCGACCGCTGCGGCGTTTTTTTCACCGCGGGCGGGGGCGGGGTTTGTCCTTCCTGCAACCGCGCTCTCTGTGATTCCCACCTCTACGGATCGCTGTTCGCGAAGCTGAGGAGCTCGTTCTCCAGTGCCAGAGTCGTTTGCGCGGAATGTCGCAACCGAGGGGCGGCTGGGGACTAGGGTCTGTTCCTAATTAGCGAACAGTGATTCTATTCTGCGCGAATGATTGGCGCGCGGGAGGCACCATGCGCAAAGGTTTGTTTGACCGTCTCGGAGGACCCATGCACGCGCACCGCTGTGCCGCGCTCCTGCTCGCGGCCGTTCTCACCGCCCCAATCGGCGCTCAGCAAACGAACGACGCCGAGTACACCGCGAAGATCCGCGAGCTCACGCCCACCGACGTGAAGTGGAAGTTCACGACGGAGCTCGTCGACCATCTGCCTGCGTCGGCCACCGTGCCGTCGCCACTCAAGGTGCTCGGCTACGTTCCTGGAACGCCGGGACATCTCTCCTATGTCGCCGATATCAACCGCTACTTCCGCGCGCTCGACGCCGCGTCGCCGCGCGTAACACTCCTCTCGCTCGGCATGAGCGACGAGGGGCGCGAGATGCTGATTGCCGCCATCGCCGACGAGGCGACCATTGCGCGGCTCGATGAGTATCGCACGATGCTCGGGCGTCTCGCCGATCCACGCGGACTCGCGCCCGAGGAAAAGACGCGGCTGCTCGGCAGCGCCAAACCGATCTACTGGCTCACGGGATCGATTCACTCCCCGGAGATCGGCAGCCCGGAGATGCTCATGGAGCTCGCCTATCGGCTCGCCGTCGGGGAGTCCGACTTCGTGCGCACGATCCGCTCCGGCGTCGTCACGCTGATCACGCCGGTCACGGAAGTGGATGGACGCGACCGAATGGTGGACGTCAACAAGCTGACGCGTCAGCTCAAGCTCGGGCCGCAGGGCGTGTCGCTCATCTACTGGGGGAAGTACACGGCGCACGACAACAACCGGGACGGCATGGTGTTGTCGCAGAAGCTCACACAAAACGTGATGAAGGGATTTCTGCACTGGAAGCCGGTCGTCCTGCACGACCTGCACGAATCGGTGGCGTTCCTGTACACCAGCACCGGCACCGGCCCCTACAACGACGAGTTCGATCCCATCGTGATTCAGGAGTGGCACACGCTCGCGTACCAGGAGATCACCGAGCTCACACGGCGCGGGCTGCCCGGCGTGTGGACGCACGGCTTCTACGATGGCTGGGCACCCAACTACATGCTGGCGATCGGCAACCTGCACAACAGCATCGGCCGCTTCTACGAGACCTACACGTCGACGGGCACCGACTGCCAGACGGTGAAGCTGCCGGCGTCGCAGACGGAGCGCCGCTGGGACCGTCCGAATCCACCCGTGAACGGCGTGAAGTGGTGCATGCGCAGCAACATCAACTATCAGCAATCGGGCGTGATGATCGCGCTCAAGTACGTCGGCGATCATTCGCGCACGTTCCTCGAGAACTACGTCGCGAAGGCCGAGCGGATGGTGCGGAAGGGACAGACGTCGGCGCCCTACGCGTTCGTGATCCCGCGCGATCAGCGCCGCGCCGCCGAAGCCGCCGATCTCGTGAATCTGTTCCGCGCCCATGGGACGGAAGTGCATGTTGCGGAGGGAGATTTCGAGCTCAAGGAGTCAGGGAAGCCCGGCGCATCGGACTCCGCGCGCCGGGACTCGAGCGCCAAGTCCGCAACCCCCCGCCGCGTGCAACGCGGTGATTGGATCGTGCGGCTCGACCAGCCGTATACGCAAACCGCTCGAACGCTACTCGCGGTACAGAAGTACAAGGCCGACGATCCGCCGCCGTACGACGACACCGGCTGGACGCTCGACGAGCTTCGCCACGTCGTGACGTACAAGGTCGCCGACTCCACGATCCTCGCGAAGCCGATGCGGATGCTGATGGAGGACGCAAAGGTCGAGGGCACGATCTCCGGCGACGGCGGACTGGTGCTTGTCGAACACCTCGGCGACTGGCGGTCGGCGGTGTTGCCGTGGAAGGTGGGCGGCGCGCGCGTGAGTGCGGCCGAGGTGTCGTTCACGGCCGCGGGGCGCACGTGGCCCGCGGGAACGTATCTCGTGACCGATGCTCGCAATGGACGCGCCCGCACCGCGGTGCGCGAGCTCGGCCTAACGGGCGTTGCGGTCGCGAGCGCGCCGGCGGTCCGATCGCACGAGGTGCGGGCGCCACGTGTTGCGCTCGTACATTCGTGGCTCGAGACGCAGAATGAAGGGTGGGTGCGCTATGCGTTCGACCAGCTCGGCGTCCCCTACACGTACATCTCCGACCAGTCGCTCTCGCTGCCCCGCCGCCTCGATGCCTTCGACGTGCTCGTCTTCCCGCACGTGAACGGCTCGGCGCAGACGCTGATCAACGGCCGGCCAATGACCGGACCGCCGATCCCCTGGAAGAAGACGGCGCTCACGCCAAACCTCGACAAATGGGACACGACCGATGACATCCGCCGCGGTATGGGGCTGGATGGCGCGGCAGCGCTGCGCCGATTCGTGGAGCGCGGCGGCGTCCTCATCACGTCCGGCAACACGTCCCGACTGCCGATCACGTTAGGCTTCAATCCCACCGTGAGCGAGGCCGAGGCGCGCACGCTGCGCGCGCGTGGCGCGATCTTCCGCGCCCGGAGCGACACGACGGGAAGCCCGATCCTGTACGGGTACGAGCGCTCGACGTTCCCCGTGTACTTCAATCAATCGCCGCTGCTCGCCGTGCAGCCACGTGACACGACCGGCCGTCTCGACGCCGTCGATCCGTCGATCGTCGCCGATATCGACCGCCAGCGCGGTCGAGTCGTTCTGAGGTTCCACGACAAGGCCGATTCGCTGCTCGTGTCTGGGCTGCTCGTGAACGGCGGTGAGATGGCGGGCAAGGCCGCTGTCGTCGACGCACCAGTGGGGCGTGGCCGCGTCGTGCTGTTCGGCATTCGCCCCATGTGGCGGTGGCAGTCGCAGGGGACGTTCGCCCTGCTGCTCAACGCGATGGCGCACTGGAATCATCTCGGCGTCACGACTGGTGGCGAGAGGGAGGCGGTGGCGGCGGGACCCTAGTGCACACCAGTTCGACGCGAGCCAGTATGACTCGCCCACTCTCACCCGCGGCCGATCACCCGGCTCTTGACGTAGAAAGCGAGAAGCAGCACGGCGTACTGGAGAAAGGTGCTGATCTCGCTCTTCCAGGCTTCGCCCCAGTGGTGCTCACCCGTTGGTGTATCCGGTCCGGGCGGACGCGGCAGCCAGCGCGGCGTTTCGTTCCTGTAATCGAGGTACTCGCGGCCGAAGGTCGATTCGAGCACGCCCTCCTCGTAGCGGACGATGAGCTCGTACTCGACGGCAAATAACAGGATGGCGACTGGCAGAAACCAGAGCACGCCCGAGATCGTGACAAAGCCCATCCAGATCAGGAAGTTGCCGATGTACAGGGGATTCCTGCACCAGGCGAAGATTCCGTAAGTCACGAGCCGCTGCACGTTTCGCGAGCGGCGCCGCGTCACGCTCCCTGCCGCTGCAACGCCCGCCAGACGGATGGCTTCTCCGATTATGATCAGTGCTAGGCCGATCTCCCACCTGAATGGCGACGTAGAACCCGGCATCACGAGTGGAATGCCGAGGAAGACGAGCGGCAGCCATCCGCGGTGGCGGAACAGCACCGCGCCAATCTGCGCCGCTGTCGACTGCTCGGCCGCGCTGACGCGCTGCGGTTGTGGGGTGGGGGTTTGAGCGCCGTCGTTCACTCAGCGCTCCGTTCTCTCACTGCCGGGCTCCGAAACCCACGGCGAAAAAAGTGTCCGCCACTGGTCGGGGACCGGAATCGGCTTTCCATCCGTCGCGACCGTGACGTAGATGAGAGAAGCGTCGCACACCAGCGCGTTTCGCTGATTGCGCACCTCCTGCTTCACGATGAAGCTGGTGTTGCCCACCGACACGAGACCGGTTCGAATGCTCAGATCGTCGCCGGGGAACGTCTGGGCGTGATAGGATGCCTCGACCTTGCGCACGACTGCCCACAAGCTCGACTTCATGTACTCGCGATACGACATGTGGCGCTCGAGCGCGGACCATCGCGCGCGTTCCAGCAGCGTCAGCATGTGTGCGTGGTTTACGTGTCCCACCGAGTCGCAGTCGCTCGGATAGATATGGACCTTGAAGTCTTCTGTCATGTGGTTCCGAAAGAGTGCGTGCTCGTAAGTGCGAACGGAAAACTTCAGGCTGCCTGCGATAAGCTGCAAGCTGCCGGCCTCCGGCTTCTGCTGGCAGCCGGCAGCGGGCAGCCGTGAGCTGGCAGCCTTGCCCTTCTCAGTTTCCCGGAATTCCCGAAAGAACCTAGATTTTACTGATGGCACCCATCGACACGGAGAGCGCCCTCTATCTGGACAAACCGGAGGCGGTCGAGCGCTTTCTGACCGATATCTCGGATGTCAAGGAGCTAGCGCTCGACACCGAGGGCGCGAGCTTCCACCGGTTCCTGGACCGCATCTATCTGCTCCAGATATCCACCCGCGATCGCGGCGCGATCATCGATCCGCTGCCGATTGGATCGCCCGCAAAACTTGGCGCGCTTCTCGAGAGCAGCTCGGTGGAAGTCGTCTTCCACGACGCGGACTACGACCTCCGGCTGCTGCACCAGGACTACGGCTGGCACGTCACCAACATCTTCGACACGCGGATAGCCTCGCAGCTGCTGGGAATTAAATCGTTCGGCCTCGCCGCGCTCCTCGAGCAGTTCTTCGACGTCAAGCTCGACAAGAAGCATCAGCGCGCGGACTGGTCGATGCGCCCGCTGACGCCGGACATGCTCGAGTACGCCGCGCAGGATACGCGATATCTGCTCCAGCTCAAGGATCACATGACGGGAGAGCTGGAGCGGCGCGGCCGGCTTCACTGGGCCGAGGAGGAGTTCGCGCGACTCGAGGGCACTCGCTGGGAGGCCGAGGAGAGCATGGAGGGATTTCTGCGACTCAAGGGCGCGCGCGATCTGACCCGGAGCGAGCTCGCGGTGTTGCGGGAGGTCGCCAACTGGCGCGATACGGTAGCGGCACAGCTCGATCGTGCGACGTTTCGCGTGATGGGGAACGAGGTTCTCCTCGAGCTTTCACGCCGCGCGCCGCGTAGTGTTTCCGAGCTCGGAGCAATCAAGGGGATGCCACGCGGAATGCTGGAGCGCGCGGGCTCCGACATAGTGGCCGCGATTCGACGTGGACTCGAGGTCCCCGAAGCGGAGCTGCCCCGGTTCCCGAGAGGTCAGCGCTGGAATAAGGACCGGGATTTCGATGACAAGGTCTCGCGTCTCAAATCGGTGAGGGACGACGCCGCGAAGCGCCTCGAGCTCGACCCGGGAGTACTATGCTCGCGTGAGCGGCTGGAGAGCATCGCTCGCAGCAATGCCAGGAGCGTCGAGGAGCTGGCGGGCGTGCCGGACTTGAGGCGGTGGCAGATCGAGGCAATGGGCGCCGGGATTATTTCGGCGCCCTGACCCGTTAGAACCCGAGGTATGCCCTCACTCGCGGCTCCATTTTCTCCGGGGTCCAGAAGGGAGCCCAGACGAGGTTCACTTCCACTTTCTCGACGCCCGGCAGGGACTTCAATTCAGCCTCGGCGTTGGTCATCAGCTCGGGACCGGATGGGCAGGCGGGCGATGTGAGCGTCATGTCGATCTTCACCGTCGTACCCTCAACGGCGATGGCGTAGACGAGTCCCAGATCGACGATGTTGAGTTGGAGATCGGGATCCTTCACGCGCCGGAGCGCGAGCTTCACCTGGTCTTCGCTGACGACCCCGGTGGTCGTGGCTGGCTCCGGAAGTGTGGCTCCGGATTCTTCGCTCATTTTGGGTTCCGCGGTTGGTCTCTCGAATAATCACCCGCCTGCCCCGCTCAGGACAAGAGCAGCCGCAGCGCGAGTGGGTCCCGCCTAGGACAAGAGCAGCCGGGCGCGGGTGGGTCGAACGCTAGCTTTTCCCGCCCTTCCTGATCGTGCGCTTCTTCGTCGGGGAGCTCTTGCTCGATGAGGCTTTTTTCTTCGACGAGCTCACACGGCTCTTCGATGCCCGCGCGATGGTCTGGCGTCTCGAGGACGCGTGGCGCCGCTTGGTGACGCGGCGCGGCGCCGGATTCCAGCCCACCTCGCGGTCAGCGCGAAACGTACGCGGGCCGGAAGCGACCACCCGCGGCCCATCGAGGATCGAGAGCACTGCGGCATCCGAGAGATCGGCGCGAACGTCCGAGATCACTTTCGCGGGACGGAGCGCGCGAGCAGCGTGCACGCGGTTGGTGAGCAGGATCACGAACATCTGCCGCTCGGGATCGATCCACATCGAAGTGCCGGTGAATCCGGTGTGGCCGTAGGCTGTCGGGCCGAGGTAGCGTCCCGCACCGTTTTCACCCTCCGCGGTGTCCCAGCCGAGCGCGCGGTGTCCGACCGCCCTGCTCGTGAACAGCTCCACGGTCGGGCGGCTGATGATCTGAATACCGTTGTATTCACCGCCGTTCAGCATCATCTGCGCGAAGACAGAGAGATCGGCCGCGGTGCTGAAGAGGCCTGCGTGACCGGCGACGCCACCAAGCACGTACGCGTTCTCGTCATGCACCTCTCCTCGCAACGGATATCCGCGTGGAGGCGTCACCTCGGTGGGCGCGATGCGATAGCGAAGCGAATCGGCGGGCCGAAAGAAAGTCTCGTTCATCCCGAGCGGAGCGAAAACCCGGCGCTCGAGGAATTTGTCGAGTGGCTCGCTGGAGACGACCTCGACGAGCAACCCGAGAAGGTCAGCGCCCAGGTCTGAGTAGACGTAGCGGGTGCCGGGGCGGTTCTCGAGTGAGGTGCTGAGGACGGCAGCGCGCGCCTCGAGCGGGCTCTGGGCGATGCGCCAGATGTCCCTGCCAGCGGGCAATCCCGAAGTGTGAGTGAGGAGCTGGCGGATGGTGACCTGATCCTTGTCCCCGCCGTTGAAGGTGGGGAGATAGCTCACGACACGCTCATCGAGGTCGATCTTCTTCTCGTCGAAGAGGATCATGATGGCGGCGGTCGTCCCGACGACCTTGGTGAGCGACGCCACATCATAGATGGTGCTCTGGGCGTCCACACGGGTGCTGTTCGCCAGCCAGGAGAGCTTGCCGAACCCCTTCTCGAAAACCGAGGCCCCATTTCTACCGACGATGACAGCCGCTCCGGGGTAGCCGCCGGCCTTGATGCCTCGCGTGACGACGCGTTCGATCGCCTCGAGGCGCCGGCTGGACATTCCGACGTCAGTTGCCGGCTTCACGGGCAGGCCGTCGCCGGCACGGGTGATCGTCAGTGCGGTGAGAATTACTCTAAGCAACGCTAACTCCTTGAACTACCTTAGTTTATACTGACCGCGAAGCGCAAAGTTCCCGCCCCGGCGAGGGGAACAGGCGAAGCGCTGCGGATTGGCGAGGGCCTACAGTTGCCGACGATTCCCGGAACGGAAAGTCACCGCGCTTGTACGAAGCAACTGTCTCTCCGGAATCTGTGACCAAAATAGCGTCCGAGATGCTCATCGATCAGCTGGACCTCAAGCGCGCCATCCAAGGCGATGAGCGCGTGTTGCAGCGGCTCTGGTCGCAGCACGCGCCGCACATCGACGCGGTGGTGCGCCGGCTTTGCGGCGATCCGGAGCTGGCCGCCGACATCTCGCAGGAGGTCTGGATGCAGATCTTCAGGGCCCTGCCAAGCTATCGCGGGGACTCGCAGTTCGGAACGTGGGCGCACCGCATCGCCGTGAACCGCACGCTCAACGCGCTCCGGAAGATAAGACGCATCGCCAAGCTCGAGGTGGACATCGAGGACGACTCGGCGGCGATCGAGATAGACAGCGACCGGACCTTCATCGCCGAATCGATCGAGCAGGCGATGGCGCACCTGTCGCCGGGAGCGCGAGCCGTGTTCGTGCTCCACGACATCGAAGGATACACGCACGGAGAGATCGGCGCCGAGCTCGGAATCACGCCCGGTGGATCGAAATCGCAGCTTTTCAAGGCACGCGCCAAGCTTCGCAGGCTACTGGCGCACTTAGTGGACGAATCAACACCCGTTATGGGGAAGGCACATGTCGCAACTGTCTGAAGACCGTTTTGACCGGCTCGTCGCCGACGAGCGCAATCGCGAGCATCCTCCGCTCAACGACTGGGAGACCATCGCCGCTCGAGCGCGCGAGGAAGGTCTGATCTACCATGGGCGGCAGACCAGGTGGTCGGCCGGCCGTGGCTGGATGCAGGCCGCCGCCGCCGTGGTGCTCCTGGTCGGAGGAGTCGCCATCGGCAGGGCGACGACAGCGCTGCCGACCACATCCGACGCGTCGAGCGTCGCTACCGCTGAGCCGGCGGCCATCAGCCCCGATGCGTCTCCCGCGTCCAGGCAGGGCGCGCCGAGCTTCAGCTCGGTGGAAGAGGCATGGACCACACTCAACCGCGCCGGGGCCGAGTACCAGCGCGCATCGGCGTTCATCGCGGCGGACAACGCGGCGAGTGAGACAACGCGTGATAGCGCGTCGATCTACAGGGCGCGGCTCGCGGCGCTCGAACAGCTCATGAGCGCGACGCAAACCGCGCGCGCGATCGCGCCACGCGATCCGGTGATCAATCAGTACTATCTCGCGACGATGGGCGCGCGCGAGGCCACTCAACAGCTCGTCGCTCGGCCCGCCGGGCTGCGATTGAACGGATTCTAGGGAAGATGCTCGCCATGAGGATGTTCGCATCAGGAGCTCTCGCCGTACTGCTGGCGGTGCTCGGCTTTTCAAATGTCGCGCATGCCCAGACCCCCGCGCCGGTGGAGCCGCCGAGCGGGTGGTTCGGCGTCAAGATATCCGACGAAGGAATTTTCGATGACCACGGCCGGGCATTTTTCGATGGATACCCTGTCGTCAACAGGGTCGAGCCCCGGTCACCCGCCGCCAGGGGCGGCGTGAAGCCGGGCGATGTGCTCATGTCGTTCAACTCCCATGACATGCGCGGAACGGCGCTCGAGCTTCGCAGATGGCTGAAGCCGGGCGCGCCATTCGTGCTCCGTCTCAAGAGGAACGGCGAAATCCGCACGGTTCGTGGCACCCTCGGCAAGCGTCCTGAAGGATGGCTGGATACGATCGCGGTGGTGGTCACCGGTGAGGCGGGCTTCGAGCACCGTCCGCTGCTGCGCAGTCGTGAGCCGCTACCGGCAACCAGGGGCGTCGGCCCGCGCACGGTGATAGTCCGCACTCCGATGCCGGCCGGTCTGCCGCCGGCGCTCATCCCCGGCGCATTCACTTTCGGGGGCGGCCTCTATCCCTTCGCCGGGGCAGAATTCACCGCGCTCAATGAAGATCTCTCCGCGGCACTGGGAGTGAAACCGGAAGGCATCTTCGTCACCAACGTCGTCGAGGGATCACCCGCGCGGATCTCCGGACTGCGCGGTGGAGACGTAGTGGTGATGGCCGACAGCATCAGGCTCGATAACCCGGTCGACCTCGTGCGCGCGATCCGTGAGTCAGAGGATCGCTCGATCCGCCTCGAGATACTCCGCAAGCGCAAGCCGCAGACGCTGCTACTTCGCTGGTAGCTCGTCGGGGAGCTTTCTCGACTCGGGCACCAGCGAGGAGTGGATGGCTATCGCCGCCACCGCTCCGCTCGCCGCAGCGACGATCGCCAGCTGCGGCCCTGGGGCGATGTCTCCCGCCGCGAATACATTTTTCACCGAAGTGTGATTGTGCTCGTCGATGACGAGGCGCCCCATGTGGTCTCGCTTGCAGCCGAGCTGCGCGCCGAGGTCGTCGGGGGGATACTGGCCGATGGCGAAGTAAAGCTGCTCGCAGTCGAGTGACATGCCCCCCACGAGATCGATGCCGATGATCTCCTTCGACTTTGATATGACGCAGTTTATGGGCGCGTCGAGCACGGGGATGTTGAGCGCCTTGAGCTGGTCGAGCAGCTCCTGATCCATGTCGGGCTTCTCGCCGTTGGTGCAGATCACGATCTCCCGCGTCCACGTCGTGAGAGCGAGCGCCATTCCGGCCGCCTTCCTGCCCTTGCCGACCACGACTGTTTTCCTGTCGCGCGTCTCGTAGCCGTTGCAGTCGGGGCAGACGTGGACGGTTTCCCCGTAACAACCCTCGAGCCCCGGGATCTCGGGCCAGACATCCTTGATGCCGATGGCGAGGAGAATCCTGCGCGCCTCTATCGTCGGACCTTCGCGAAGCCGCATCGCGAACAGCTCGCCAGTCTCGTTGATCGCCTCATCGACGATCGCGCTGACGAACTCGACGCCGAATTTCGCGCATTCCTCGCGACCCCGCGCGCGCAGCTCGGGCGACTGGATTCCCTGGTGACCGAGGTATCCGTTGATCCCCCGCGTCTCCCAGTTGCGCGGATCTCCGGAATCGATCACGACGACCTTGTGTAGATAGCGCGCCAGCCAGAGCGCGGCGGTGAGGCCGGCGGGTCCGCCGCCCACTATTGCTACTTCGTAACGGTGTTCTGTCATGTCGGGGTGGGGTGCAAGTTCGATTCCCTGCACCGGTTCCAGCAGCGTGGCTATCCGCTCCGGGCTTCGAGGGCGGCATGCGTCAAAGGACACGCCGCCACCTGAAGAGAAACGCCTCAGGTCGAGGCGGCGATTCTAGAATCCGGTCGTGAGCGAGAGCCTGACCGCGCGCGGAGATCCAGGGGTAATGTTGTTGTTGTTGTGCGCGAGCGGGTAGTACTGCTCGTTGAACAGGTTCTCGAGATTCATCTGCGCACGCAGGTGCGCGCCGAGCCTGAAGAAGACGGCGCCATCGACGCGCGTGAATGCGGGCAGCATGACCGTGTTGTCGATCGTCGCATACATGTCCGTCTGGTGGACGAGGCCCAGGCCCAGACCCAGTCTGGAGGCGAGCTGATACTTGTTCCAGAGTGAAAAGGTGCTGCCGGGAACCAGCGGCACGGTGGCACCCGTCCGCGCGGCCGCCGTGGTGCTGGCGATGAGTGCCTTCTGTCTCGCGAATCCGCCCGCGATCTCCCAGGCGGATGAAAGGCTCCCGCTTACGCCGAGCTCGTAACCCTTGCTGCGCTGACTGCCTGTCTGGACCGTTTGGGCGGAGTTGTTGGGTGAGGGCGCTCTGGTGTTGGTGCGATCGAGCGTGTAGGCCGCGGTCGTGAGCGAAAGACGGTCGGCGAGATCCCATTTGGCGCCCACCTCGATGTTCCGGAAGCGCTCGGGCTCGAGCGCCTTCGTCACGTCGGTCAGAGACGAGAACTGATCGCCCGCGCTTGGAAGGAAGGACACGCCATAACTGGCATAGAGCGAGATGGGCGTCCCTGGCTTGAGAAGCAGCCCCAGACGGGGCGAGACCATGCCATCACTGCGGCGCAGCGTCGAATCAGCGCGGTTGTCGTGGTAGCGGATACCGAACTTCTCGTAACGGACGCCGGCGACGAGCTGGAGGTGCTCGGAGATCGCGATCTGATCCTGAGTGTAGATGGACCGCACGGTGTTCGTGACGTGATTATCAGCGTCGGTGGCGCTCTGGCGGAAAGTGACCGGCGTAAAGTTGGTGGGGCTCGATACGGGCGCCGAAACCGATGTCGATGCGTCGTTGAAGTAACCGGTCTCGCGGAAGTTGTCGGTGACCTGGCGTCCCACTTCCGCTCCGAGCAGGAGCGTGTGTCTCACGGAGCCGCTGCGAGCGACGTAAGTGAGGTCTGTCTGGTTGAGGAGATTCCGGCGGTCGTGCGAGTTGTTGTAGGCGGAAAGGCTTACCTCCGCGCCGTCGGCGCTGACCGCGCCGGGGAAGACATTCTGGTAAATCTTGTCGTAGGAGGTGAACCGGGTGCTGTTGCGTAAGCTGAAGCCGGCACTCGTCCGGTGCGCCAGCGTTGCCGCGGATGAATGCACGCGCGCATCGGAGTAGCTGAGCGCCGGATTCCCGAAGAAGGTGGAAGGATCCGTCGCGAGAGGGCGTCCGTTAAAGGAAGGTACCCCGCGGTCGACGGTGCGATGGTCGATGAAGTTCTCGTAGCCGAGTGTAGCCCTTGTGTTCTCCGAAGCAGAGAGGAAGGTCAGGGTGGGATGGACGCCCTGCCGCTTGAGACTCACGCCATCGCGGAAGAGATCCGAGTTCTCGTACATCGCGTTGACACGTCCCGCGATCCGGTCCGTGAGTCCCTGACCCATATCGACCGTCATACGCCTGTTGTGGTAGGAGCCGCCTTGCAGCATGAGCTCGCGGACGGGAATCCAGTCGGCCTCTTTCATCGCGCGGTTGATCACACCGCCTCCGCCCCCGCGGCCGAAGATCATCGCATTGGAGCCTTTCAGCGCTTCCACCCGCTCGACGTTGTATATGTCGCGAAAATACTGAGCGTCGTCTCGTACGCCGTCGATGAAGAAATCGGCCGTAGTCGAGTTTCCACGGATCGTAGGCTGGTCGCGGTGCCCCTCTCCCTGACCCATCGTGATGCCGGGAACGTAGCGCACGACATCGGTCATGCTCTGCATCGCCTGGTCCCTGATGAGAGCGCGATTGATCACGGTCACCGCCTGTGGCACATCACGGAGCGGCGTCGCGGTTTTCGTCGCGGTCGAGGTCTCAGAGAGAGCATAGCTGGAACGGCGGGTGTTCCTTCCAGTCACCTTGACCGGCACCAGACTCGGCGTCGTCGCCGGCGCCACGCTGGTGTCGCTCTGCGGCGTGGTGGGAGACTGGGCGGCGGAGGGTGTCGCAACCGCGATGGCGAAGAGAACGGCTACAATATGAAGAGCAGGGAGACGCATTTCGTTTCGGACGGTACCGCTGCTATGGACTGAGTCAGTGAGGTCGTACGTGCGGAACCTAGCCATCGAATTCAATCCAGACAAGTACGCTCGGAATTAAATTATCATAGCCTTGATCTATTTCAGAACTCTCTCTTCCCGCACCCCGTCCTTACGCTATCCTCATGAAAGTCGCCGTCGTTGATCCAACCAGTGGTATCGCGGGGGACATGTTCCTCGGCGCATTGGTCGATGTCGGACTCGACAGGGCGTGGCTGGAGCGGTTGCCGGAGTTGCTTGGCCTGAATGGCGTTTCCGTCAGAATCAGCGACGTGCAGCGGGCGGGCGTTCGCTGCGTCAAAGTGGATTTCGACATTCCGCCTCAGCCTCACGGCCGGCCCGTCGCCGAGATCCACCGGCTCATTGACGCTGCCCGCGTGCCGGAGAAGGTGGGAAAGTCGGCGCACGCCGCGTTCGAATCCATCGCGGCGGTGGAAAGCGCGATTCACGGCGTGTCCACCGAGGAGCTGCACCTGCACGAGGTCGGCTCAGTCGATGCCATCCTCGACATCGTCGGATCGATCTGGGGCCTGGAGCTGCTCGGTATCGAAGCGGTCTACAACACCAGAGTCTCGCTCGGAGATGGCACCGTCAAGACCGCGCACGGTGTGCTGCCCGTCCCGGCGCCCGCGACCATCCGCCTGCTCGAGGGTTTTCAGGTGCGCCATGGACCGAGTGGATCCGGCGAGCTCACCACTCCAACCGGCGCCGCTCTGCTCAGAGTGCTCTCGAAGGGGCCCGCGCCCGCCGAGTACAGTCCGTCGCGCAGCGGCTATGGCGCGGGCACGCGAGACATCCACGGCCAGCTGAACGCTCTCCGCATCATTCTCGGAGAGTCCAGCGCGCATCATCCCGATCACGATGATGATCATCATCACCACCACCCACACACCGAGCATATGCACGTGCTGAGCGCGGACATCGATGACATGTCGCCCGAGGAGCTGGCCGGCGCCGCGGAAGCGCTCCGAAACCAGGGAGCGCTCGACGTCGTGCTTCTTCATACGACGATGAAAAAGGGAAGACCCGGCACGCGCGTCGAAGCGCTGGTGAGGACGTCTGACCTCCCCAGGCTGGAGGAAAAAATCTTTCTCCAGTTCACGACGCTCGGCGTGAAGAGAATCGACGTGGTGCGGAAGGCTCTCGCGCGAGAATCCCGCCTGGTGCGTTTCGACGGCAGGGAGATTCGCGTGAAGGTGGCGACGCTTCCGGATGGCACCCAGCGCGCGAAAGCGGAGTTCGATGATTTGACGCGTGTCGCGGAGGAGACGACTCGTCCCATCTCGGAGATCCGGAGCGAAATCATGAATGCTCTCACCGAGGGGAGCGACACCGCGGTGCTGAAAGGTGGCTGAGGCAGATCTCGAGGATCGTCTCCTGGCCGCGAAGGTGCCTGAGCCAGATCTCGAAGATCGTCTTCTCGGGGCGATTCGCTCCGCGGTCGGAGATCGCGTGGCATATGTCTGCTTTTCCGGCGGCATCGACTCCACTGTAGTTCTTGCCGGGTGCGTGAGGGCTGGCGTCGAGACAGTCGCTCTGCTCGGCGTCAGTGATTCGCTGGCGGCCGCGGAGCGGGACGATGCGCACCGCATCGCGGCCGAGCTCGGCGTTCCGGTCGAGGAAGTGCGCACGAACGAGATGGAGCTGGAAGCGTACAGGGAGAACGCCGGTGACCGGTGCTACCATTGCAAGTCGGCGCTCTACGACACGGTTCAGTCTCTGGCCGAGGAGAGAAAGGCGTCGGGGGTGATTCTCGTTGGGACGCAGGCCGACGATCTGGGCGAGCACCGGCCGGGTCTCCGCGCCGCCACCGAGCGCGGCGTGGTCGCTCCTCTCCTCGATTCCGGTTTCGACAAGGCAGCAGTACGCTCGATCGCCCGGCGGTGGAATCTCTCCAACGCCGAGAAGCCGGCGGCGCCCTGTCTCGCCAGCAGGATACCGGTGGGCACCGAAGTGACACCCGAGCGTCTCGCTCAGATCGAAGCGGTGGAGGCATTTCTGCGCGCGCGTGAGCTGTGGCCGGCGAGGGCGCGCTGGCACGGCGCCGTCGTTCGTCTCGAGATTCCACCGGAGCTGTTCGAGCGCGCGGTGACCGAGCCACTCAGGTCGGAGCTGCGGCGGGCCTGCCGCAGGGTGGGATTCACCTTCGTCGCGCTCGATCTGGCGGGACTTCAGAGCGGCAGCCTCTCTCTTCCACTCCTCGCGTCGTGACCGATATCCGCTGGGACAGAGACAGGGAGACGCGCACCGGTATCCCCGAGGTGGTGTTCGGTCCGGGGAAGACGAGCGCGCATCTGCGGCAGCTCTTCGCCAATGCGGACGAGCTCAGAATCGCCTCGCGGTTGAGCGACGATCAGATGCAGACGCTTACCGGGCTGGCGACCATCTATCCCGAGGCTCGGATGGCGGTGCGGAATCCACGGGCGGCGCGCAATATTCCACCCGTTGCCGTCGTTACGGCGGGGACAGCCGACATTCCCGTCGCTCTCGAGGCTTCGACGACACTGAATGCTCTCGGTGTGCCGACGACCAACCACTTCGATGTCGGCATCGCTGGAATCCACCGCTTGCAGTCGATTCTTCCCGAGCTGGAGTCGGCGCGAGTGTGTATCGTCGTCGCCGGGATGGACGGAGCGCTTCCGGCCGTGGTTGCGGGACTGCTCCGCGCGCCGGTGATCGGAGTGCCGACATCGATCGGAACCGGAGTCGCACAGGGCGGAACGGTGGCCTTGCACACGATGCTCGCGAGCTGCAGTCCGGGTCTGGCGGTAGTCAACATCGACAACGGATTCGGCGCCGCGTGTCTCGCGATAAGGATAATCGGGAGCGGATCGCCAGACTGA
>CAYMKQ010000027.1:0-16390 GCA_964391175.1 uncultured Gemmatimonadaceae bacterium
GCCCGTCTCCTGGTCGCTCGCTGAACGCCGCCTGCGAGGACACCCTCACCTCCCTACACAGTGCCGTGATTCGCGCGACGAATTCTGTGCGCGGATTAGGCCCGTGGCGAGGTACCCACGGGTCCGCGCCGCGCGCGAGGTAGCGGGGAGGCGGAGCCGACCCGTCGCTGCTTGGCGCGCGGGCGTACTTCGCGGCCGGATTACTTAGCGCGCGTGTCTAGTGGGAAGTCGGGGGAGGGGTTCTGCGCAGGAGGCGTCGCGCGTAGCAAGAGACTCGCCGGCAGTTTGGCGAGCGGGTGCCCTCTGGGCGTCGGCCCAGCGTGTAAGCGCGCGGGCGCCCGCTTGCGGGCAGCGTGACGAAGCAGATCCCCTCCCCCGACTGACCAGCGACATACTCAGACGCCGAAATCCACGCGCGCGCTTCAAACCACGATGTTGATCAGCCGCCCGGGAACGAAGATGATCTTCTTCGGCACGCCCTGGACGAACTTCGCCACCGTCGGATCCGCCATCGCCATGGCCAGCGCGGCATCCTGATCGATTTCGCGCGGCACGCTGATCTTGGATCTCACTTTCCCGTTCACCTGGACCACGAGCTCGATCGAGTCCTCGGTCGCGAGCGCGGGATCGAATCGGGGCCAGCCGGCGTCGAACACGCTCCCGGTACCTCCTCCCCCTCCCCCTCCCCCTCCCCCGCCTGTCTGCTCCCATAGCTCCTCCGCGAGATGCGGCGCGAACGGAGACACGAGGGGAATGAGCGGCAGCACTTCGTCGCGGTGCGGCGTCCGCTCGCCTTTCCGGAGCACGTTCATGTACTCCATCATCGCGGCGACCGCTGTGTTGTAGCTGAGACGCGGAATGTCCTCGCCGACCTTGCGGATGGTCTGGTGGAGCTTGCGCATCACCGAGGGATCTGCGTCACCATCGGCCGACATGCTCTGCACCGAAGCGAAGAGCCTGTCCAGAAATCGCCGTGCCCCGGAGATGCTCTGATCCCGGAAATCCCCGCCCTGCTCGTATGGGCCGAGGAACATGAGGTAGGTGCGGAACGCGTCCGCGCCCCATTGCTCGATGTACTCGTCGGGGATGACGATGTTACCGTGCGTCTTCGACATCTTCGCGCCTTCGCGAATGATGTGACCATGAGCACGGAAGCGCGTGAAGGGCTCCTCGAAATCGAGCTGTCCTGCATCTTTCAGAACCATTGTGATGAAGCGCGAGTAGAGGAGGTGCAGCACCGCGTGCTCGTTGCCGCCGATATAGGAATCGACAGGCAGCCACTTTCTGGTGATGGCCTTCTCGAACGGAACATCATCGTTTCCGACGCTCGGGTAGCGGAGGAAATACCAGGCGCTGTCGAGGAATGTGTCTGACACATCGGTCTCTCGCCGTCCCGTCCCGCCGCATTTCGGACACGCGACCCGGTACCACTCTTCATGACGCGCGAGCGGTGACACGCCCGAATCATCGGGCTTGAAGTCCTCCACAAACGGGAGCAGCACGGGAAGATCTTTCTCCGGGACCGGTACTGTGCCGCACGACTCGCAGTAGATGATCGGTATCGGGGGCCCCCAGTAGCGTTGTCTGGAGATGCACCAGTCGTGGAGTCGGTAGTGCACCACAGCCTTCGCTGCGCCGCGTTCAGTCAGAATCTCGACGATCCTGCGCTTCGCGGCCTCGACGCTGAGTCCATCGAGCGGACCGGAATTTACCAACGTGCCAACATCACACTCGGTGTAGGCGGCAGTGAGCGGCGCATTCGCGTCCTCTCGCTCGCCACAAACGACGCGCACGATCGGAAGCTTGAACCTGGTCGCGAATTCGAAGTCGCGCTGGTCGTGCCCGGGCACTCCCATGATCGCGCCCGTGCCGTATTCCATCAGCACGTAATCCGCGACCCAGATCGGAACCTGTTTCTCCGTCGCAGGATTGATTGCGTACGAGCCGGTGAAGACTCCCGTCTTCTCCGTGCTCGTCTTTCGCGTCACGAGGTCCTGTTGCTGCGTTTGAGCGCGATACGCGTTTATCTTCTTTCGCTCCGTCGCCGTTGTGAGCGAATCGACGAGCGGATGCTCGGGCGCGAGCACCAGATACGTCGCCCCGTAAACCGTATCGGGACGAGTGGTGTAGACGCGTATCTCGCCTGTTCCGGCACGAAGGTCGCGCGCAGTGAAAGTGAGATCCGCGCCCTCCGAGCGGCCAATCCAGTTTCTCTGCGCAGTTTTGGTTGTCTCCGACCAATCGATGCGCTCCAGATTCTCCAGCAGTCTCGGGGCGTAGTCGCTGATCCGGAAGAACCATTGTTCGAGCAGACGCTGCTCCACCGGAGTGGTGCATCGCTCGCATCTGCCGGCGATGACCTGTTCATTGGCGAGCACCGTCTTGCAGCTGGGACACCAGTTGACCGCTGCCTGCTTCTTGTAGGCGAAACCCTTTTTGAGAAGCTGAAGAAAGAGCCACTGAGTCCACTTGTAGTAGTCCGGCGATGTGGTCTCCAGCGTGTATCGCCAGTCGATCATCAACCCCGTTCGTTCGAGCTGCCGCCGGAAGTTGGCAATGTTGCGCGGGATCAGTTCCATCGGATGCTTGCCTACCTTGAGCGCATAGTTCTCCGAATGAATCCCGAAAGCATCGTAGCCCAGTGGCTCGAAGACATTGTGTCCCATGAGCCGCTGGAATCGTCCATAGATGTCGTTCCCCGTGAAGGCAAAAAGATTCCCGACGTGGAGTCCTTCGGCGGACGGGTAGGGGAACATCATGAGGGCGTAGAACGGCCTCCGGGCACCCTCCAGGTCGGTGGAATTCGTTCCACGCTCCTGCCAGAGACGCTGCCATTTCCGCTCGATCGCTCCAGGATCGTAGGCGACGGCGGCTGCGGGGTGGGGGTCGTTCCGTGTTGCCGAATCGTCCATCCGTAGAAACTAGCGGCTCAGCGACTGAGTTTCATCTGTCGTCGCGCCAGATATCTCACACTCGCATCTCGAGATGACCGCAACACACCTTCCGATAGTTCCCCGCTCCGCCGCCGGACTTCTCAAGCCGGTGTTCAGCAGCCTGCAGCTTCGGGCGCTCAGAGCGACGCTCATCTACGGATCGGTGCTGCTCGTCGGTCTCGCGATCATCTGCGCTCAGGTCTACCGCCTGTTACCGACGGAGACGAGAGGCGATGCGCTCGCAATCGAGGGCGTCCGCGCCACGCTCTGGATCGCGCTGGTCTGGCTGCTCGCCGCGCTCATCGTTGCCGCTGCCGCGATGGTTTCCTTCCTCCGGCAGCACGTGAGCGGACCGGCTGCCGAGCTCGCGCGCATGCACGAAGCCGTGGCGAAGGGAGATCTCTCGAGCACGTACAGGCCATCCGTCTCCAACACCGCGGTCGACCGGCTCACGCAGTCGACGATGACGATGTTGACGGAGCTGAGAGATGTGACGAGCAAGATGCAAAGCTCCGCGGACGACAACAGCCAGCTCGCATCGCAGATCGCTCTCGCTTCGCAGACCGTTGCCGCATCGGCCCGCGAGGGAGCGGCGACCTCGAACGCGCTCAGTCAGGATGCGGCCGCGCGCGAGGGAACGATCAGGGAGCTCGCCACCGAGGCGAATCACCTCGCCGCCATCTCCACGACGCTCCGTGGAGCGGCCCAGGATGGACTGAAGCGCGACAAGGCGCTCCGGACGATGGCACAGGAGAATCGCATTCGTCTGGAGCAGACCTCGGTGGCGCTCGAGTCGCTCACGAGGGACGCGCTCGGCAGCGCCGAGGCGATCGAAGCGCTCTCATCGGCGGTGGACGAGATCAGGGCGTTCCTGATCCTGGTGCAGAAGATCTCCCGTCAATCCAAGATTCTCGCGCTCAATGCGGCGATGGAAGCGGCGCGAGCCGGCGAGCACGGCCAGGGGTTTGCGGTCGTCGCGAACGAAGTGCGCCGGCTCGCCAGCAGCTCGGCGGAAGCCGCGCTGCGCACGACTTCGCTGGTGGAGGAGATGCTGGAGCGCGTGAGCCGCTCGAGAGAGTCGACGGCGCGGACGGTTACGACGGTGCAGCAGGTCCTCGAATCAACGCGCGAAGGACGGCAGTCGCTGTCGAAAGTCGAAGAGCGTGCGCTCGTGGGCGAGAACCTGAGTGGACAAATCGAGGGGGGGGTGCTGGAATCGGGCGAGCTCATCGCCACGATGAGGCAGCGGCTGGGCGGCCTCACTCAGGAAACAGGCACATTCGCGAGGGCGATGCATCATGTCGCGGCCTCGAACGAAGAGCAGAGCAGAAGGATCGCCGCGATCGCCGAGTCCGCGACCGCGCTCAACGATGCTTCAAAGCAAATCTCTCAGCTCGTCGGGACCTTCAAGCTCGAGGCCTAAGCCCCTCAGTCAACTACAGGGGATCCGAACCCCGAACCATCGGCACGCGACGATTATTAGGGATCGGCGCGGGATCTTCACCCGCGGCACCTGACCGCTGGAAATACCGGCTGCTCCGTTAGCTTGAACATGAACGGCATCGGGACCAGCCTCGCTCCCTCGGAATCCGCCACGGCGAAGTCAGCCCCCTCGTACGCAGTCGCCGAACCAAAGCGCCCATCCTTCGCCAGAGCGTAGAACTGGAGGTCGAAGAGCGGACGGCCGGCCGAATCGAGTAGTCTCCGCTCGGTCGTGGCGATCACGCGCTCGATCGTCTTCATGCACGCCTGGTCGGGTGACATTCCCTGGCGCATGAATTCCACGATCAGGAATGCGCCACACGTCTTGATGTTCGCCTCGCCGCGACCGGTCGATCCCGCCGCGCCCACGCTGTTGTCGCAGTACTGACCCGCGCCGATGATTGGCGAATCCCCGACCCTGCCCGGCACCTTCCACGACAGGCCGCTCGTAGTGGTGACTGAAGAGATGTCACCCGCCGCGTTCACCGCATTCATGTTGATGGTGCCCGTCGTGTACTCGACCGCCGCACTGTCCGGTCGTGAGCTCGATGTCCGGCGCGAGCCGCCGGAGCTCGCCGGGTTGTCGAGCCAGTTGTCACTCGGGTTCAGGCACGCTTTCCACCGAAGCCAGTCCCGCCTGCTCTTCTCGGTGAGGAGATTCTGCTCCTTGAATCCCATCGCGAGCGCGAACTTCCTGGCCCCTTCACCGACCAGCATGATGTGGTCGGTGTAGTCCATCACCGCTTTCGCGACGAGAGACGGCGTCGCTATCCCTTCGAGCGCGGCAACCGCCCCCGCGCGTCTTGTCGGTCCGTGCATGCACGACGCATCCAGCTGTACGACTCCCTCCTCGTTGGGCAGTCCGCCGAGTCCGACAGACTGATCTTCCGGGTCGAGCTCCTGGATGTTCACGCCGGCAATTATCGCGTCGAGGGTGTCCGCATTCTGCCGCGCGATCATCTCGTAGGCGCGCGCGACGCCGCGGATCCCGTTTCCGGAGGCAATGACCACTGGCCGCGAGGCCAACGCCTTCGGTTCTCGTCGAGACACGACCGGGGCGTGCACGGGCTCCGCTCCCGCCGCGCGGTTGAGAGTGAGCGCGGCCGCGGCCGCGGCTCCCGCGCCTATGAAGCTTCGTCTCGAGACTGACATGTTGTCTTCCCTTCCCCCTTCCGGACCGGGTTGGTTGACGCCTATTCCCTGAAAATCTTTACCACGATCGTCCCGTCTATAGTCACCCATCCCCTGTACATTCCGGATGTATTGAACGGCATGGCGATGTTGCCCTTGCGGTCCATGGCGATCACGCCGCCGCCGCCGTGCTGAGCGACGAGCTCCTTCATCACGACGTCGTCGGCGGCGCGCTCGAGGGAGACACCAGCGTATCGCACACGGGCGCAGATGTCCGCCGCGACGGTGTTCCGAATGAAAAACTCTCCATCGCCGGTGGCGGACACCGCGCAGCTCGCGTTGTTGGCGTAGGTTCCCGCGCCGATCACCGGCGCATCGCCGACGCGGCCGAATCTCTTCATGCTGGTTCCGCCGGTCGATGTTCCGGCGGCGAGATTACCCGCCTTGTCGAGCGCGACCGCGCCGACCGTTCCGAACTTTCGGCCGGCGTCGAGGAGCGCGTCCGTCTTCCCGCTGTCAGCTCGCGCCTTCGCGGCCTCGTACGCCCTCCAGCGGCGCTCCGTCCAGAAGTAATGGGGCGCGACCATCTTGATCCCCTGGGACCGGGCGAATTCTTCGGCGCCCCCTCCAACCATCATCACGTGCGGCGATTTCTCCATCACCAGCCGCGCGAGCGAGATGGGATTCCTGATGTGGCTAACAGCGGCGACCGAGCCCGCGGCGAGCGTCCTGCCGTCCATTATCGCCGCGTCGAGCTCGTTGGTCCCTTGAGAGGTGAACACCGCGCCCTTGCCCGCGTTGAAGAGCGGGCTGTCCTCGAGAACCCTGATCGCGGCCTCCACGGCGTCGAGGCTGCTCCCTCCGCGGGAGAGAATCGCATACCCGGCGCGTAGAGCGATCGTCAGTGTGTCCCGATAGGCCTTCTCCAGGGCGGGCGTCAGGTCCTCCCGCCGGATCGTGCCCGCGCCCCCGTGAATCACCATCGCAAAATTGGGCGGGGATACTGCTGCTTGTGGCCGCGCGCTGGGAAGCGGCGAGAGCGAAGCGAGGAGAGGGAGGCCGAGGCATGCGGCCAGCCGGAGCGAGGGGCGCGGCATATTCGGGGAGGGAAGGGGGAGGGGGAGCGGGTGCGGGCGCCATCCCGCGTCGGCGGGCGGGCACGTGGCTACAATAAGGTATGCGGCCGAGATAGCTTCACGCTACGCATGAAGTCTCCCCACCCTCACCCTTCCAGAGAGCGAAAGCATCGTCTCGCGGCGTTGCGATTACGCCACTTCCTCCACCGGCCTTCGCGCAAGGAGCTCGCGGAAACCCGGCTCATTGCGTAGTGAATCGAGATCGGGGTCGTGGTCTATCCACTTCCAATGGCCGAAACCCTTATCGATCGCCTTGTTCAGTGCGGCCACAGCCTCCTCTGTTTGATTCTCCACTGCGAAGGCACAGGCAATGTTGTAGAGCACTGACGGGTCGTCGGGCTCCATGGCCAGCGCGCGACGGTTCCACTCACGCGCTTTCTCCGATTCACCGAGATTGGTCAGGGAAATCGCCCCCATGTAGAGCGCGCGCGGATTGTCCGGGTTCAAGTCGAGATGCCTTCGCGCGGCATCGTATGCGCGTCTCGAGGCGCGCGTCGAATCCTCCCTGCGGCCCAGGCCAGTGTACGTCGCAGCCAGGAGGGCGAGCGAGGCGAAGTCGTCGGGCCGGACGGCAATTGCCCGCTCGAACCACTTGACGGCCTCCTCGGCCTTCCCCTGAGCGACGCACGACCGCGCGTAGAAATACGCGGCCTCAAACGACTTGGGATTGAGCCGCATCGCCGTCTGGAATTCCACTTCCGCTTCATCGAACCGATTGCTCAGTGAGACTGCGAGCCCGCGCGACGCGTGGGCCTCGGCGAGGTCAGGTGCCAGGTCCAATGCCCGCCTGCTCGCCGTGTCGGCCTCATCGAGGAGTGCAAGGTTCGCACTGTAATATTGATAGAGGAAGGAGCAGCAGTCGGCGATTCCCGCGTACGCGAGTGCGTAGCCCGGATCGAGCTCGATCGCCCGCTCGAACATCTGCCGCGCGAATTCGAGACCCCTCCGGCTGTGCTGGTGGAAATACTGGCGGCCGCGCAAATAGAACTCGTAAGCTTCCACGTTTGTGGTTTTGACCTGCTCGATCGCCTTCTTTTCATCCTCGCTCAACACAACACGAAGAGCGGCGACGATGCTCTGCGATATCTCGTCCTGGATCGCGAACACGTCCTCGAGCTCGCGGTCGTAGCGCTCGGCCCAGAGCTGCGAATTGTCGCTCGCATTCACCAGCTGCGCGGTGAGCCGCAGTCGCTTGCCCGCCTTGCGGACGCTCCCCTCGAGAACAGTCCCCACCTGGAGACGCCGGCCGATCTCCCTGATGTCCTCGTTCTTCCCCTTGAACGCGAATGACGACGTGCGCGACGAAACCTTGAGGGCCTTGATCTTCGACAAGGCGTTGATGATTTCCTCGGCGATTCCGTCGGCGAAGAATTCGCCTTCGGGATCGGCGCTCATGCTGGCGAAGGGGAGCACGGCGATCGATTTGACGGCGCCTGCACCGCCGGGCGTCAACGGACTTCCGTCGGGTGTCGTCAAATGTGCCGCCACCAGCGCTCGCGCAAAGTCCATCGTCGTCGAGAATCGCTCCACCGCGTTCTTGGACAGCGCTTTCCCCAGCGCGGATTCGACCTCTTCCGGCGCCGCGGCGAAAACGGAGCGGATTGACGGAACCGGCTCGGTGAATCGTTTGCTCAGCACCGCCTGCGCCGTCGCTCCGAGGAACGGCTTGCGACCGGACAGCATCTCGTAGAGCACGCAGGCCAGGCTGTACTGGTCGCTTCGCCCATCCACCACGTTTTCGCCTGCGGCTTGCTCGGGGCTCACGTAAGCCGGCGTGCCGATCATCATTCCCGTCTGGGTGAGTGTATCGCCGGCGGCGACGCTGACAGCCTTGGCGATGCCGAAGTCCATCACCATCGCCTCGCCCTCCTGGAGCATGACATTTTCCGGCTTGATGTCGCGGTGGACAATGTTGTTCCGGTGTGCGTAGTCGAGCGCCGAAGCGATGCCGCGAACGAGCTGTAGCGCCTCTTCCACCGGGATCTGGCCGTCGCGGAGAAGGCGGTCGCGAAGCGACTCGCCTTCGACAACCGGCATGACGTAGAAGAGGTATCCGGCAGCCTCGCCCGAATCGAAGAGCGGAACGATGTGCGGGTGGTTGAGCCGGGCCGCGAGCTTGATCTCGCGCAAAAAGCGATCAGGGCCGAGCGTGGAGCTCAGCTCGGGATGAAGCACTTTGAGAGCAACGCGTCGGTCGTGGCGGAGATCCTCCGCCAGATAGACAGTCGCCATTCCACCACGGCCAAGCTCACGCTCCAGTCTGTAGCGCGAGGATAACGCCGACTCCAGTTCCTGATGCACAGCCCTCCGTCGGAGAAGATTCCGCCGCAAAGCTACCGGTGGAGGGGGACGACGGCCAGACGAGCGAGCAGCTCGATCATCTCCTCAATCCCGCGGCGATGACCGGTACTCGCCCTCCCACAACCATCCCGTGAAGGTTAGTTTGTACGTGCTTCGGCCAGAAAATCTGTAGAGTTTTTCGCCCGGCGACGGCGAAATGCTCCAACCACGACGGTAAAAGGGATTTCTTTCGCATGAGAGGTAGTGTCCGCCTTCGGCGGCTTGCATGCTACGCAGTGTTGGCCGCGCTCGCCGTTGCGGTTGCCGCGTGCTCCGACGCCCACCCCAACTCGACTCTCGTCCCGCACTCCGATTTCGGACGGGAGATCGATTATCTGTGGGATCGGCTTCTTCTCCTCGGAACGATCGTCTTCATCCTCACCGAAGCGGCGCTCCTCTTCGTCGTTTTCAGGTACCGCCATCGGGAGAACCAGGGACCGCCGCCTCAGACTCACGGCAGCACGAAGCTCGAGATCACGTGGACGCTGATTCCGGCGGTGATTCTGGTCTTCATAGCGGTCCCGACGGTGCGGACGATCGTCAAGACACAGGCGGCGGCCGCGCCCGGATCGCTCAACATCGAAGTGACCGGCCACCAGTGGTGGTGGGAGTTCAAGTACCCCGAGTACGGGGTTACGACGGCGAACGAGATCTACATCCCCGTCGGCCGTACGGTGAACTTCCGGCTCAGATCGGCCGACGTCATCCACTCGTTCTGGGCGCCCCAGCTCGGCGGCAAGCGCGACGTGGTGACGAACCGCACGAATTACGTCTGGCTCACGCCCGACTCCGCGACAGCCGGCAATGTGTGGAACGGGTTCTGTGTCGAGTACTGCGGCACCTCGCACGCGAACATGCGCTTCAGGGTTTTCACCGTGACGCCGCAGGAGTTCGATTCCTGGGTCGCTGGCCAGAGAATGCCGGCGCGATTTGGAGCCGTCGGCCCCGCGCAGCCGGCTCCTGGCGGGCCGATTCCGCCACCGCTTGAGGCGGCTGGAGTCACTGCGGCGAATTCCACTTTCGCATCCGCATCCGGCTCCGTGCCGGCCGGATATATCTTTCCACGCGAGCGGATCCCCGACTACGCGGTTCCCAACGCTCCGGTTCCGCGCGGGCTCGAGTTCACTGCCGGGCTGACGGGCAACGCGCACCGCGGCAGGCAGGTTTTCACGACGAGCGCATGCATCGGCTGCCACGCCATTGCCGGCAACCCCGCGGCGATGGGCGTTATCGGCCCGAATCTCACGCACTTCGGCTCACGGAGCACGCTGGGCGCGGGCACCTATCCCAACACCGCCGCCTATCTCGCGCTCTGGATCAAGAACGCCCGCGCGATGAAGCCCGGCTCGCTCATGCCGACGCTCGGACTCGACGAGTACGATCCGATCCTCAAGGCGAAAACGTCCAAGGTCACGGGCGGACTCACGGATCAGCAGATCGCTGATATCGTCGCTTACCTGACTGTACTGAAGTAACGGAGACAAGACTTGGCAACCACTGCATTTCCCGCCCCCCCCCCGGGGCGCGCACCAGCCTACTCGGGCGAGCAGAGCAGAGTCTGGAGCTGGCTCACCACCGTAGATCACAAGCGGATTGGCATCCTGTACCTCTACACCGCTCTTTTCTTCTTCATGTTCGGCGGGCTGGAGGCGATAATCATCCGCGCGCAGCTGGGCGCACCGAACCAGCGCCTGGTATCGGCAGAGTTCTACAATCAGCTCTTCACGATGCACGGGACGACCATGATCTTCCTCGCGATCATGCCCCTCTCATCGGCGTTCTTCAACTTCCTCATTCCCCTGCAGATCGGCGCGCGCGACGTCGCTTTCCCCCGCCTCAACGCGTTCAGCTACTGGGTCTATCTGTTCAGCGGAATCTTCATCACCGTCCCGATCCTGTTCGCTGTCGCACCCGATGCAGGATGGTTCGGTTACGCGCCGCTCACTATCCGACAGTACTCGCCCGGAATCAACATCGACTTCTGGGTGATCGGACTCCTGATCCTCGGCGTCTCGTCGCTCGCGACGGCATTCAACTTCATCACCACGATCATCAACCTCCGCGCACCCGGCATGACGCTGATGCGGATGCCGATGTTTACCTGGATGGCGTTCGTCACTCAGGTCCTGATCATCCTCGCGTTCCCGGTGATCACGATTGCGCTGGTGTTCCTGTTGTTCGACCGCTTCTTCGGAACAAACTTCTACAACACGGTGGGCGCTGGAGCGGATCCTCTCCTCTGGCAGCACCTCTTCTGGATCTTCGGACACCCCGAGGTCTACATCCTGATCCTTCCCGCCTTCGGCCTCGTCTCCGAAGTGCTTCCGACGTACTCGAAGAAACCGCTGTTCGGTTATCCGGTGATGGTCTATTCCGGGATTCTCATCGCCGTGCTCGGCTTCGGCGTGTGGGCGCACCACATGTTCGCCGTCGGCCTGGGTCCCATCGCCGACACTTTCTTCGGGCTGAGCACCATGCTCATCGCGATCCCCACCGGAGTGAAGATCTTCAACTGGATCGCGACGATGGCGCAGGGCGCGATCCGATTGACGACGGCAATGCTGTTCGCGATATCGTTGGTCGGACTCTTCATCATCGGCGGCATCTCGGGGATCATGCACGCCTCGCCGCCCGCCGACCTCCAGCAAACGGATACGTATTTCATCGTGGCGCACTTCCACTACGTGCTGTTCGGCGGGTCGATCATGGGGATCTTCGCGGGCATCTATAACTACTTCCCGAAGGTCATGGGCCGCATCATGAACGAGAGGCTGGGCAAGATCCATTTCTGGCTCACCTTCATCGCGATGAACCTCACCTTCTTCCCGATGCATTTCGCCGGAATGCAGGGAATGCCGCGCCGCATCTACACCTACGACGCGGGCCAGGGGTGGGAGATCTACAACGTCATGTCGAGCGCGGGGGCGATGATCTTCCCGATCGCGATGCTGATCTTCATCTACAACTTCTTCAAGAGCCGGAAGAGCGGCGAGATCGCCGGGCCCAATCCATGGGGGGCGGGGACGCTGGAGTGGTCGATTCCGAGCCCGCCGCCCGAATACAACTTCGCGAAGATTCCGACGGTGACGAGCAGGTATCCCCTCTGGGAAGGAAAAGAAGTCGACATGGAGAGCGCGCGCGTCAACTCGCAGGCGGGAAAGACCGCGGCCGATCTGGGCATCATCCTGCCGTACAGCACCATCAAGCCACTGATCGTCGCTCTCGGAATGGTGGTGATGTTCTGCGGGCTGATATCGACTCACGCCCTGATCTACCTCGGCGCCGCGGTGATGGTCGTCACACTCTACACCTGGCTACTCGCCCCCCTCGAGCCGGAGCACCCCTAGCAAATGACAGCGGTCGCGACTCACCACTACACGACTACCGGTCTCGACAGCCGGAAGATCGCGATCTGGGCCTTCATCGGCTCGGAATGCATGCTGTTCACCTCACTCATCTCGACGTACCTGATCTACAAGGGACGAAGCGTCGTCGGTCCGCTCCCGCACGAGGTGTGGACGGATCCCTCCACCGGCCAGCAGCTGCAGCCGATCCTCAACATTCCAGTCACCTCCGCGTCGACGTTCACCCTGCTCATGTCGTCGCTGTTCATGGTGCTGGCGCTGGCGGCCGTACAGAACAAGAATCTCCCCAAGCGGACGCGGGGCGAGCGCATACTCGGCTCGTCCAAGCTGTGGCTCTGGGCGACGGCGATAGCGGGGACGACCTTCCTCGGATTCCAGGCGTTCGAGTTCACATCGTTCGTGCACGAAGGCCTGACGATCCGCACCAATCTTTTCGGCTCGACCTTCTTCACGCTCACCGGCTTCCACGGCGCGCACGTGACCGCGGGAGTGCTTTGGCTGTTGACTCTGTTGTCGATCGACTACCGGCGCGGGCTCGGGCCGCGTGACGCGCTAAACGTCGACATCGCCGCTCTCTACTGGCACTTCGTCGACGTCATCTGGATCGTGATCTTCACTCTCGTCTACCTCATCCAGTAACAGGGAAGCACGATGGACACCCATTCGACAACCCATCTTCCGGATTCGGCCGAAGAACACGCGCACGCCCCGCACTCGGAAGAGCACGTGCACCCGACGTGGTCGACATACTGGAAGGTCGCGCTCATTCTCTTCATCATCACGGTCGGCGAGGTCTGGGCCTATTACATGCCTTCATTCGTGGCGTCGCGCGCGTTCGTTCCGACGCTACTCATCATGTCGGCGATGAAGTTCGTGATCGTCGTCATGTTCTACATGCACCTCAAGTACGATCACCGGCTCTTCCGCGTCCTCTTCACGGGCCCGCTCCTCGTCGCCGCGCTCACGCTGCTCTCGCTGATGTTCCTCTTCGGGCAGCTCATCATCAGGCTTTGATGTAGCATGCTGGCTCTGGCGCTGCTCCACCCTCTCGCCACGCTGAGCTGGTGGCGGTGGTCAGTCCACCCAAGCACCGCCATTGGCATCGCCGCGCTCGGCGCGCTCTATCTGGGGGCCGCGCGGTGGCAGCGGCGCGATCCGACTGCCGCGCAGAAAGCCTTTTTCTTTTCCGGTCTGCTGGTGATGTTCGCATCGCTCAATGGACCGATACACGACCTGAGCGACGTCTATCTCTTCAGCGCGCACATGGTGCAGCACCTGTTGCTGACACTGGTGATGCCGGCGCTGCTCATCGCCGGCGTGCCAGGGTGGATGCTCCGGCCACTGCTCTCCAACCGTCCTGTCGCGGCGGTGGCGCGGTTTCTCACCAGGCCCGTGATCTGTTACGTGGTATTCAACGTCGTGATCGCTGCGTGGCACCTTCCGCCGTTCTACAACGCGGCGATGGCGGATCACAGCATCCACATCCTCGAGCATGTGATGTTCATGGCCGGCGCGATTCTCATGTGGTGGCCGCTCCTCAGTCCCCTCCCCGAGCTCCCGAGGCTCTCGTATCCGGGGCAGATGCTGTACAGCTTTCTGATGACGATCCCGATGTCGATCACCGCGATCTACATCGCCATGGCCGACTCAGTTCTATATCCCGCGTATTCCGCCGCCCCGCGCATCTTCCCCCTCTCGCCGCTGGAGGACCAGCTATTGGGAGCGCTCATCATGTGGATCCCGGGCGGGATCATCTTCTACATCATCATGACGGTGGTGTTCTTCAAATGGAACGCCCGCGGCGAAGATTCAACCGCGGGCGCGCAGGTGGACTGGAAGCCGTCGACGGCTTAGCGGTCGTCGGTTCCCTCGAGCGCCTGTTTCAGCTCGCCGCTCAGCTTCGGATGCGTTCGCCACAAGTAGCCCAGCATGAGGCCGGCGGCGAGAAGGTTGGCAATAAAGATCTGCGCCCACGCGAGCTGGCCCAGAGCAGACTGGGCGAACGCGGCCGCGATCATGTAGAAGCCCATCGTCATCATCACGAACGCGACCAGGAGTCCGGCGAGGATCGCGGGCGTGCGCTCGGCCTGGTGCACGATCACCGTGAGCACGATCCCAACGACCACAAACGCGGCGTAGTGAAAGAGCGTATAGCCGGCGATATGCGTGAACGCCGTGTCGCCCATCATGTTCTTGCCGAGCACGCTGACGAGACCCCTGCCGAGAAACTCCGGTGTGTAGAACGGGCGGCCGGTAATCGTGTCGACGATCAGAAACCATATCGCGATCGCCGTCGCGCCGATGAGCCCGGTTAACACTCCTTCACGAAGAAAGTTGTGCTTCCGCTCAGCCATGAATCTCCCCGATCGAGCCCCGTTCTCCGCCCTTTGGAGAAAATACCCCAACGCGGGGTATATTCCAAGCGTACAGCCTCCCATCCGGACCCGAAATCAACAAAGGCATAGATGTTTTCCCGTAACATTCGAAACGCCGTTCTCCTGGCGCTGACGCTCTCCTTCGTCACGCCGACCATCGTCGAAGTACAACAGACGAAAAAAAAGCAGACCTCGAAGCGCCGGCCCGCGCGCAGGCCCAGTCGCAACAGGCCCCCGCCGGTGCCCGTCGTGAGATACACGTCGCCGCGGAGCACCGGAGAGCTCTCGTCGGCGATGGCCGGACTCACGGGACGCATACGTGGGGGGACGTGGGGAGTGATGGTCGTCTCGCTCACGCGCGGCGACACTCTCTTCGAGCAGAACGCGGGCGGCGAGATGGTTCCCGCGTCGACGATGAAGCTGCTCACGAGCGCAATCGCATTCGAGCGCTTCGGTCCGAGCCATCAGTTCAGCACCGATGCTCTGCGCGACGGCGCGGTGGGCCCGGACGGAACGCTGACCGGAGACCTCTACCTGCGCGGTGATGGCGATCCCGCCCTGTCCGGAAAATTCCTGCCCGGCGGACCTTCGGCTCCGATGAATCGGCTCGCCGATCTGGTCGCGTCGAAGGGAATCAAGCGGATCACCGGCAGCGTGATCGGTGACGCCTCAGCCTTCGACGATCAGAAGATTCCGGATGGCTGGCTCACCCGGTACCTCCAGGCATCCTACGCCGCGCGCGTCTCGGCGCTTTCGCTGAACGACAATCTCGTCATCGTAGCGATCACTCCATCGTCGCCCGGAAAACCCGCGATCGCCGCGCTCGAGCCTTCGAACAACGCGATTCCGCTCGTCAGCTCCGTCCGCACCGTCGCCGGTGGCGGCGCCCGCCTTTCCTTCAGAAAGAGAAGCGACGGAACGATTACCGCCGGTGGATCGATCGGCACGCGGGCCGGGACACGGCGGTACGTGTACATCGTCGAGGATCCCGCGAGCTTCACCACCGGCGCGTTCAGGAACGCGCTCGTCTCCCGCGGTGTCAGCGTCGACGGCGGGATCCGACTCGGCAAGACGCCGGCGAATGCGACGGCCGTCGCGAGCCTGCTCTCGCCTCCGCTCTCGAGGCTCGTCGCCGCCATGAACCGGGAGAGCATCAACCATTACGCCGAGCTCCTGTTCCGGAATGCCGCTCGCGGTCCGAAACGCGAGGCGATCGGCTCTGCGGCGAACACGAGCGCGCTGTTGAACGATTTTTTCGCGAGCAAGGTCAAGGGTGACACAACACGTCTGACGTTTGCCGACGGCAGCGGTCTCTCCACGCTCGATCGCATGACCGCCCGATCCCAGGTCCAGTTGCTGAGCTACGCTCATCGAGCTCCGTGGGGTCCGTGGCTGCATGCGTCTCTTCCTGTTGCGGGCGACTCCGAGACCTTATCGAGGCGCATGCGAAATACACCGGCCCAGGGAAACCTTCACGCGAAGACAGGGACGACGAACGATGTGATGGCGTTGAGTGGCTACGTGACTGCCGTGAATGGCGAAGTGCTTGCCTTCTCCTTTCTCTACAACGGCCGCGATCGCTGGACCGCGAGAGCGATGATCGACGTCATGAGCGAGACGCTGGCGAG
>CAYMKQ010000027.1:16490-26126 GCA_964391175.1 uncultured Gemmatimonadaceae bacterium
CCTGACTTCTCGAGCGGCAGCAACAGCTGACCCCCGCCCCTCCGGTAGAAGATGTCGTCTGCGTTCCGAACGTCCGCCTGACCCTTAGCGGCATACGGCGCCTGAGCGTACACCTGCTCGGTGAGCTTGTCGTCGAAATAGAGCTGGGACGTGAAGTCGTAGCCCGGTCCCGATGACGAGGGCGATCTGATCTTGAAGTGGATGTGGGCCGGCCGCCCCGAATACCATCCCGGGTATACGGTAGTGAAGCTGGCGACTCCGTTTGCATCGGTCGTCTGGTATCCCCTCAGGAACCGCTGTCCCTTGGTGTCGAATCTCGGATCCGTTACGTCCGAGTACACCCCGAGGTGATCGCACTGCCACAGGTCGACGAGAAGGCCCGCCACTGGAGCACATGCGTTCGAGGCAAGTCGGGAGACGTTGAACGTCACCTGCAGCGGCGTGCCCGGTTTCGTCTCTCCGTTCGATGGATCCGACCGAATGTCCGAGCGGTTCAGCTTTTCGTCGACGAAATACGGTCCTTCAGTCGACGCCGGCCGGGCGATGCAGCTACCCGGTCCCGCCCCAATGCCCGAGACCGCCACTGCCGTGTCCGCCATCGAGCGGCCAGTCGGGCGACAGCCCGTGAAAAGCATGATGCCCGTCGCGCCCATGACGCCGATCGCCTCACGGCGAGTCAGCATGTAGCCTATCTGGTGATCGTCGTTCTCCATCCTGGCCTCCTGGAAATAAACCGGCAGCGATTGGACACCCACGGCTCATACGTGCTACAATAGCTGAATGCTGAATCTGCACTCGCCCGCCGGCGCCGTCTACATCCTTCAGGTGCTCGTCTCGGCGTTCCTCGCCATCCTCTTTCTTCAGTCCGGCATCGACAAGATCGTCGATCGTCGCGGCAATCTGGAATGGCTCCAGAAGCATTTCGCGAATAGTCCGCTCGCGGCGACTGTTCCGCCGATGCTCACGGTCATCACCATCCTCGAGGTCTCGGCGGGCGCCCTGAGCGCTCTCGGATGCGCGTTCATTCTCCTCACCGGCAATCCGGTTGTCGCTTTCGTCGGGGCCGTGGTCGCGGGTGTGTCGCTCACCGCGCTCTTCTTCGGCCAGCGCGTCTCGAAGGATTACGCGGGTGCCGCTGCTCTCGTTCCGTACTTCCTGCTGGCGCTGAGCGCGATCTACCTGCTGGCGGATTTGTAAGTACGAGTGAATTCGTTGGGAGGCAACGCTTGGCGGGTTAGCCCTCTAGCGCTCACGGTCGATTCAAGTTTTGAGTAGACAGTATGAGTTGTAGTTGTCAGTGGTTGTCAGTCGAGGCCCGACAAACTGATAACCACTCACAACTTGAACTCAAGACTGTCTACTCAAAACTTGAATCCCCTCAGCCGAACCCGGAACTATCCTCCCGTAGACAGTCCCCTCGCCCGTCTAGTCAGTCATTAGGTTAGCGGTCATCCATCCCCGCACCGAATTCACGAGCGAGAACGAGCCCGCGCGCTCCAGTTCCTCCCTGGTAATCGTGCGCTCGAAGAGCTCTCCTCTCGAGACTAGCTCGTCACGGAACGTTCCCGCGAGAAGTCCAGCCTCTCTCGGCGGCGTCCAGTTCTTTCCTCCCGAGCTCAGCACGACATTGGCGATGGTGGATTCCGTGATCTCCCCGCGCGCGTTCCAGAAGATCACATCGTCGCACGGCTGACATTCCGCCAGCGCCGTATCGTAGCGGGCACGGTGGGTGATCTTGTGGAACAGCAGCGGGTCTGTTTCGTCCACTGGCCTCTTCGCGATTTTCACGCAGAGCGGGGTATCGCGCGCATCCGCGAGAGAGCTGACTTCGGACGCGGGCTCGCTGTTGCGGTCGATGACCAGCCGGACTTTCCACCTGCCATCGGGATGCGACTCGCGCACTGTGTCCAGCGCTCTCCTCACACGACGCTCATTCCACTCGAATCCAAAGTATCCGGCGGAGCTGTTCGCCCGCGACAAGTGCCGCTCTAGCAGCGTGTACTCACCATCAGCGAGCAGCAGTGTTTCCAGCAGCGCAAACCGTGGCCAGCGATCGGTGAGGAACGACGCCTTGAGAAGGCACTCCTCGTATTCGCCTTCGATAGTCGATTCCCAGGTGATGCCGCCGCCCACGCCGAGGACTGCTGCGCCGTCCGGAGTGACGACGAGCGTCCGGATGGCGACGTTGAAGACCATGTCGCCGCTCGGTGAGAGTAAGCCGATCGCGCCCGTGTAGATGCCGCGTGGGTGTGGCTCAAGCTCCCTGATGATCGCCATGCTGCGCACTTTCGGCGCGCCAGTCACCGAGCCACAGGGGAAGAGCGCGCTCAGGATATCCACGAGGCTCGTATCGGGTCTCTGCATGGCGGTCACGGTGGATGTCATCTGCAAAACTCTGTTGAAGCGCTCCACCGAGAACAGCTCCGGCACCTTCACCGATCCGACCACCGCGATCCTGCCGAGGTCGTTGCGCAGCAGATCGACGATCATCACGTTCTCGGCGCGATCTTTCGCCGATGCGGCCAGTTGCGCTGCACGCTCGGCGTCCTCAGCGGGCCACCGACCGCGAGGCGCTGTGCCCTTCATCGGGCGCGTCGTGAGCTTGTTGCCGCTACGGCGGAAGAAGAGCTCCGGAGAAAAGGAAAGGATGCGGTGGCTCCCGATATCGAGATACGCCGAGTACCCTGCTCCCTGCGACTCGGCGACGGTGCGAAAGCAGTCGTACGGATTGCCGCTCAGGCGTCCGTGAAGCGGGAACGTGTAGTTCACCTGGTAGGTGTCGCCGGCCGCGATGTAACTCTTTATCGCGGTGATCGCGCGCACATATTCCGCGGTCGAGAGCGCCGGCTCGAGCGCAGAGATCGAGAATCCATTGTGAGAATCAACCCGATCCAGTGCGGCGTTGGATTCGCCGCGAATCGGAGAGGCGTCCTCGAATTCCGCGCGAATTGAAGAGGCGTCGTCGAACACCGCGCTCCATGCCAGCGGAAAATCCGGCGCCCGACGTACCTCTAGCGCGTGATCGAAGGCGGGTGCGGCGTCGTAGCTGATCGCGAGAGCCACCCAGGCTCCGCGCCTCGATGCTGATTCGGCCTCGCGCAGCAGGGGAACGACCTCGTCCAGGCTTCGCGCCACGGACGTTGAGCGCGCATCGCGAAAGGAAACGTTCCATCCCTCCGCTTTCCCGCCGAACGACTCGAAATGCGCGGTCGGAGGATTGGTCACTGACACCTGATTGCGATTGACCTCGGTTGCACGCGTCTACCGCAGCGGCCTTATCTCCACTCCGCGCTTTCCCAGCTCGCTGATGTATTTCTCCGCTGGTATGGCCTCGTCGGGCGTGAAGACGCCCGCCTTTCCGATCTCGCCTCTCGCCTGCATTTGTCCTATGATCGAGAGGGAGTAGCCCGTCGAGCGCTCCATCGCGCTGATCTCGTTCTCCTCGTCATAGAAATCGACCATCTCCCAGCCGACCTTCTTCGGCTTCCCGCCTTTCGTGCCTTCGGCGAAAACCCTGAGTGCGACGAGGTCGTGACCGTCCGGCTTGGTGAGCCGTGGCCCCATCACTGCTACGACGAGATCGCGGGGAACGACCTTCATCCCTTTGACATCCACCGGATTGAGCTCCAACAGGCCGAGCTCGCGGATCGCTTCCATGATGCGCGCGTGCCCGGGATAGCGGAGCGTCTTGTACTCCATGGTGGGAATCTTTCCTTCGTAGCGGAACGCCATCGTGGAGAGACCGCCGGCGGTGTGAAAGCCCTCGAGCTGGCCGACCGACCCGCCGAAGAGCACCGGCTCGACCTCCGACAGCGCCTTCATCTGCGTGCGCTTGCCGTCGCGCAGCACCCACGAGAGCGTCGTGTAATAGTCGAGCACGCCCTCGAGGGAGTACACGATCTGGTAGTTGAGCGGGGGCTCGGGACGCTGCGGAAGTCCGCCGACGAAGATTCGCACCGTATCGACCGTGTCGAGCTGCTGTATCGCGTGCTCGGCGAGAATGTTCACCATTCCTGGAGCGAGCCCGCAGTCGGGGATGACGGTGATGCCTTTTTTCTTGGCCTCGAGGTCGAGTGTCTTCTGCTTGAAGACGATCTCCGTGTTGCCGCCCAGGTCCGAGAAGTGGACACCGGCTTCGACCGCACGCTGCGCGAGCTCGAAGTTGAGGTAATAGGGAATCGCGCTCATCGCGGCGTCGCACTGCCGCATCAGGGCGAGCACCGCTTCGCTGTCTCGCACGTCGAGCGGCGTGAAGATGAGCCGCTCGCCCGAGTATGGAGAAAGGAATTCCGCCAGGTGCTCGGTGTGCAGATCAGCGAGGCGGACTTCGGTTACATCGGGGTTTTGCAGCAGGTCATAGGCGCAGGCGGAGCCTTGCAGGCCTGCGCCGAGGACTAACATCCGCATTACGATGGATCTCCGGATTATTGATCTGGACTCGCTCTTGCAATTTATGCGGGCGGTGCGGCAGCCGTTACCCCGCGAAGGATCGAGAGAACGGATGACAGAGCGAGCTGATGGAAGCGACTGGCGAGAGCATCTGCTCGAGTCGCCGGCGCAGATAAAGAAGCTGCTCGAGAACACGCGGCGCATCGCGGTTCTCGGCATCAAGCAGAGTCAGGAGCAGCCCGCGCATTTCGTCCCGGAGCACGCGCAGCAGGCCGGATACGAGATCGTGCCCGTCCCCGTCTATCACAAGGATCTGACGGAGATGCTCGGCGAGAAAGTCTATCGCGCCATCGCCGACATTCCGGGTGAGATCGACATGGTGAACGTGTTCAGGCGGCCGAAAGACATTCCGCCGCACGTCGATGACATCATCGCCAAGCGGCCGAAGTCAGTGTGGTTTCAGCTCGGAATCAGAAACGACGAGGCGGCGGAGAAGCTTGCGCGCGCGGGGATCGATGTCGTGCAGGACCACTGCCTGATGGTGGAGTTGAGGAAGATCGGGAAGTAGGACCGCGGGTTGATACTTTTTTTTTAGAATGCAGAGTTAGTCCGCGCTCGCCGATTCTCTGGTGATTGGAGAGTCGTCCGAGACTCCCTCCCGTCGTTCTTCCCCGTTGCGTTCTGCACCTCTCGCTCGATGAGCGTGAGAGGTGGTTGCTGGTGTGCCCCCGTCACCGCACCACGGTGAGGCGTGCCTCGAGCGTCGCTGCATCCTCCACACGACCGGTGCGGCGCATCAGCTCGGCTAGGTCGCGGAGCGTTTCGGCCACGTTGGCGTCCTTCGGGCCGAATGCCTTCTCGCGGATGGCGAGCGCGCGCCGGTACAGCGGCTCGGCCTCGGCGAAACGTCGCTGATCGCGGAGGAGGCCGGCGAGCCCGTTCAAGGTCACGGCAATGCTGGGATGGCCGGCCGCGAGCACCCGCTCCTTGATCTGGAGCGCGCGCCGGAACAGCGGCTCAGCTTCGTCGTACCGATGCAGCTTCCAGTACACCTCGCCCAGGTTGTTGAGCACTGACGCGACATTTGGATGCTCGGGCCCGAGCGTCCGCTCGAAGATTGCCCGTGTTCGCTCGTACAGCGGCAACGCGTCGCCGTGCCGCTCCAGCGTCCAATAGAGCGCGCCCAGGTTGTTGAGTGTTGCGGCGACAGTAGGGTGGTCGCTGCCGTAACTTCGCTCATAGATGGCAACCGCCTCGCGCATCAGCGGCTCAGCCTCCGCGTAGCGCCCCTGAGACCAGTACGCGATCGCGAGCCCCATCAGGTCGCGGCCGCGCCGCGAGTCGTTCGGATTTGGCGCAAGGCGACCGATGTCGAGGACGCGAATGTACAGCGACTCGGCCTCCGCGTTGCGGCCCTGCTTGAAGCGGAGCGCGGCCAACCCACTGAGTGTCCCGCCGACGTCGATGTGCTCGCGTCCGAGCGCGCGCTCGCGGATGGCGAGCGCACGTCGGAAGTAACGGTCGGCCTCGTCGAAGTCGCCCTTCTCGCGCGCAACGTCGCCGAGAGCCGTGAGCGTTTGGGCGACCGACAGATCATCGGGTCCGAGCGCCCGCTCGCGCACAGCTAGCGCGTCCCCCAACAGCTTGCGCGCCGGGTCGTAGAGGCCGAGGGCCGCATGGACGGTCCCCATAGTGTGCATGATCCGCCCCTGAATGAGCGGCTGGCCGGTGAGCTCGCGCGTGATCCGCTGCGTGCCCCGGTCAAGTATCTCTCGTGCGGTGACGGCACTGCCGCGCCCCTGGGCCGGATCGGAGACGCGGAAGAGGTCGACCAGGAAATCGGTCACCGCTCGTGCGGCAGCCGCTTCCTGTTGCGCCTGCTGCTCGGCACGCGTCGCCCGCACCATCCCGATCGTCGCCAGGACGGAGCTCGCGAGCAGGGCGGCCGTCATTGCCGACGCGGCCAGCACGCCGGCGCGATGGCGCCGAACGAACTTGCCGAGGCGGTAGCCGGCGCTCGGCGGGCGCGCCGCGATCGGCTCGTGGGCGAGGTAGCGACGCAGGTCACTCGCCAGCCCGTTCGCCGTCTCGTAGCGGCGTGCACGATCGGGGTCCATCGCCTTCATCACAATCCAGTCGAGGTCGCCTCGAAGGTCGCGCCACAGGTGCTGCGGGTCCGTGCGGCGCATGAGGGCGATCGTCCCCCGCTCATCACCGAGGGCTTGGAGGCGGGCGCTGGGCCGCGGCACTTTCGACTCGCCAGTCATTAGGCGGGTGAGGAAGACGTGCAGCGCAAGCGACGCCGCGTCCACGGGCAGGCGACCGACCAGCACCTCGTAGAGCATGACACCGAGCGAGTAGATGTCCGCTCGCGTGTCGACGTCGATGCCTGACGAGTCGGCCTGCTCCGGCGGCATATAGGCGGCAGTGCCTATCGCCTGGCCCCATTGCGTTACCAGCGTCTTCTCAGTGAACTGCTGCCCGAGCGCCTTGGCTACGCCGAAGTCGATGATCTTGGGCTGCGGTCCCCCGTCGTGCTCGGTGACGAGAACGTTCGAGGGCTTGATGTCGCGGTGGATCACGCCCTTCATATGGGCGTGCTGGACCGCGAGACAAACAGCGATGAAGAGCTCGACACGCTGCCGGACGGGGAGCATCCGGGTGTCGCAGTACTGCGTGATCGGCAGCCCGTTTACGAGCTCCATCGCGAAGTAGGGCTGTCCCGATTCCGTCTCGCCGGCGTGCAGCACCTTCGCTATTCCGGGGTGGTTCATGACCGCTAGTGCCTGACGTTCGGCGTCGAAGCGTGCGAGCACATCCTTCGAGGCGAGCCCGGCTCTTATGACCTTGAGCGCAACCCGGCGCCGCACTGGTCCTATCTCCTCCGCCTCGTACACGATGCCCATGCCACCCTCACCCAAGACCTGGAGGATGCGGAAGGGGCCGAGTCGCTCCGGCGGCTCGAGGCCTAGAGGGGAATCCTGAACTCGCTGTGTCATGGCTGCACGGCGTTCCGACAGAGCGTCTGCCGCGGTCGTCAGGCGCAGGTCAGTTGGTTGGGATGATCATCCCGGGGTCGAACGACGAGCCGACGAAGGAAGAAGAACAGCGGTTGGAAAGCTGCTCAAGTCCGACAGGTACGGCTCAGTCTATCGCTAAGCCATCATGCGCGGTTCGTCAATGCAATTGTTGATGCACTCTTCGGGGCGTCCGCATTCGGCAGTGCCGCAACAGAACGCACAACACGAGCGCGAGTCGGGTGTGCGACGATTGATCGTCAGAGGATGGGTGACCTAGCCCCTCCATTCGCATTGCTTCGAACGAAGAGAGCTAGCTCCACACGGCCGGCGACCTCTCGCTTGATGGGCGTTAGGCGCTGTCGGACGGCATTCCAACAAGCCCACGCCCGGTTTAACGGGGATGCGTCTTTTTTCTTGCTTGCGCCGTCGCTTTCCGTTGTAGCGCGTACTCGATCGTGTATTCCAACGACACGATCCCTGTCTTAAACACTCGATGACCGGTCAGTTTCAGCTTCATCTGCCTGGCCGGAGGATGGAGAAGTGGAATCCCACCGCCAAGGAGAACTGGGATGACGGCAACCTCCACCGTGTCCACAAGCCCCCATTCGAGGAGACTGCGAAAAAGCGATCCGCCACCGAAAAGCCAGATATCCTTTCCAGACACTTCTCGGAGATCGGCCAGCGTTTCTTCCGCAGTTTCGGCGACAATAGTCACGTCTGGATGGTCGCGCTGCCGGAGCGTTCGCGAAAAGACCAGCGTTTTCATTCCGGGCATCGCGGCACTCCCTTGCTGCTGCATCATGCCCTCGAACGTTCTGCGTCCCATAAGGGCCGTGTCGAACTGATTGAACAGCGCACCAAAGTCGATGTCGGGATCCATTATGATCCAGTCGAATTCACCGTTTGGGCCTGCGATGTACCCATCCAAACTGGCAGCTACCTGGTAGCGAATCCGTCGCACGAGCACCTCCAGCGCATTTAGCTTGGTTCTGACTAATGCCTCAGTTGAGCTGCAAGCTCTGACGGACCGCAAAATGTCCTGTGCAACCTTGGCCAACCTGCATCATGGCGCAATATTATGGACGACACGGGGGTCGTGCAGGCCTGATAGGGTTTGAATCGCCATTCGGCTCGCCGAACTTTCGTCCTTGTCGCGCCCCATGCTGTTCCGACTTCATCGAGGTGAACCCATGCGCTCGAGTCTCATCGCCATCGTTGCTGCCGCCGTTCTCGCCGCCTGCTCGACCTCCAAATCGGACGACGCGACGCCCGACAATCTGGCCAGGGCGCCGCAACCAGACTCGGCGCGCCCCATCGCGTCGCCCGGCGGCTTCACCGAGCCGGAAGCCGTCCGGTACGATCCCGATCAGGACGTGTACTTCGTCAGCAACTGGGGGAAGGGTGACACCGACGCGAAGGACAACAACGGCTTCATCTCCCGCATGACCCCAGATGGCACGGTCGAGCGGCTCCAGTTCATCGCGGGTGGCGCAGGCGGGGCGACGCTGCATTCGCCGCGGGGGATGACGATCGTCGGCGACACGCTGTGGGTGGTGGACGCGGACGCGGTGCGCGCGTTCGATCGCCGCACGGGTGCGCCCCTCGCGACGGCCGATTTCTCCGCCTTCAGGCTTGGCTTCCTCAACGACATCGCGGCCGGCCCCGATGCGCTGTACGTGACGGACACGGGTACCGATCACATCTACCGGATCGCCGGTGGACGGGTGACTGTCGCGCTCCAGGACTCGGCGCTCGGCAATCCCAACGGGATTACCTGGGACGCCGGAGGCCGCCGCTTCATCGTCGTCCCGTACGGCGGTGAGTCGGTGATCAGGGCCTGGACCGCTGGAAGCAGGACGCTCAGCGAGATCGGCAGAAGCGGAGGCACGAAGTTCGACGGTGTCGAGATTCTCTCGGGAGACCGCGTGCTCGTGGCGAGCCAGGGGGACTCCAGCCTGCATCTGTTCACTGGAGGCACTGGCCGCCCGATCATCCGTACCGGGGGCGCCCCCGCCGACATCGCCGTCGACACCAAACGGAATCGCGTCGCCGTTCCCTTCGTCGACCGCAATCTGGTCGAGATCTGGCAGCTTCCTCCGCAGTGATGATCACGCCGCAAGCGTGCACCGTTGCCACCGACGACCGCCGCAGATCACGCTGTCCGTCAACGATTTACAGATTTCTTGCCGAACTTCTTACTCCCCTTCGGTCGCCTGATGAGCGTGAG
>CAYMKQ010000028.1:0-10885 GCA_964391175.1 uncultured Gemmatimonadaceae bacterium
GGTGCGGTACTTCTCGACGGTGGGTGTTTTCTCGAATGCCATTTGGATTTGCTCTCGCGTCGGCCCATTTGCCGGCGCCCGTCGCTGGTTCTTAAATCGCTGTAGCCTTGTAACTTAGCGGGCTTGGGGGAACAAGTAAAGGCTCCGGCTTGAATAGGACCAGCCAACCAAGAACTACACAGATCCGAGAGGACAGAGGCATAGCCGCGAGTTGCGAGAGTATCTCGCAACTCGAACCTCCGCTTCTGGTTCCTCGCATCTGTGTCGTTCTCCGTTGACCTGACGACTACGGCTATGTTCCGCACCCGGACGGCGCGCCCCGTTTAGTTCCCAAAACCCGGTTCGCGCGTCTTGATAACGACCCTTACCCCGGAGTCCGGAGTGCTTTTTCGAGGAGCAGTGTTGCTCGGCCTGTTGTCCCTAGTGCACCGGTTTCCAGCGAAGACCCTGATCGACGGCAGTGCCGTGCCTTGCGCGGATTCAAGAGAGACAACGTCCGGCGTGCCCGGCGTTCGCGTCTATGCGTTCAACGCGACCAAAGCTACGGCAATACGGAAGTCCCTTTTCGTGCTTGACACTCTTGAGTGGGAGGCCGGTGACCCAGACGCGATGCGCGCCGCCGCCAGGGAGTATGATCGACTCCTGTCGCTGGTGAGACGGGCCCCGAAGCTCGGATACGCTATGAGCAACGGCAACGGCGATTTTGAGATAATGGTACCCCAGATGGACTCGGTGCTCGTCTTTGGGGAAGCCAAGATGCCGGGCGAGCCGTTCTACTATTCAAGCAAAGCGGTTGGCGCGACTGGACAGGAAGAGGTGAGAGTAGTGCTGCTCATGTGCAACCAGCAACTGCTTTAGCTATCGCGGCGTCCAGCGCGGTTCCGATGTGAATAACCGTCCGCAAAAGTGCTCACAGTCTTTGCGTTGACGCTTCCATCGTGCAGCAGAAGTCCGAATTCAACGCCCGCGCTGAACTGCCTAGCAGAAGTGAGCGCTGTCCCGTTCGGATCACGGGCCACAGCGTAACCGCGGGCGAGCGTCGCCAGCGGGCTGAGCGCGTTCAGCTTCGCGGCGGACGTGCCGAGCGCCGACTTTTTTCCCGCGACCAGTCTTTGCGACTCCCTGACGATGCATCGTCCCAGTCTATCGAGATCCGCGCGCGCGCCGCGGACGCGAGCCTGCGCCGCGTTCCTCAGATCGCGCCCGGCAATCGCAACAACGCTCGCGAGCTCGTCCCGTGAGCCACAGGCCGCGGCGGCAGCGGCCGAAGGCGTCGGCGCGCGAAGATCGGCGACCGCGTCGCAGACGGTGATGTCAGCTTCGTGCCCGATCGCCGAAATCACCGGCGCGGGGCTCGCTGCTACCGCGCGCGCGACGCGCTCGTCGTTGAACGCCCAGAGATCCTCTTTTCCACCGCCGCCCCGGCCGACGATGATGACATCCGCCCCTCCCCAGCGAGCGGAACGAGCGAGAGCGGACGCTATCTCCTCCGCCGCGCCAGGGCCTTGAACCTTGGCTGGGCAAACGACCAGCTCCAGGCCGGAGCTTCGTCGCCGAAGGACGGCCACGATGTCGCGGAGTGCCGCTCCATCGGGACTGGTCACGATCGCAATGCGCTTCGGAAACCGAGGAATCGCCCTCTTCCGCGACTGCTCGAGCAGACCTTCCCTACGTAGAGTGGCGAGCGTGAGCTCCATCGCCTTCCTCCAGAGCCCATCTCCCTCGGCCTCAATGCGGGTGACTTTGAGCTGGAGATCCGCGCGCGCCGTGTAAACCGTCATCTGCCCGAACAGCACGACCTGCATCCCGACGTCAGGCGCCGCCGGAACGCCGTGTTGGTCGCGCGCCCACACCACACAGCGGATCTGGGCCGTGTCGTCTCGCAGGCAGAAATACCAGTGCCCGTTGCGGTGCCGCTTGAAGTCGCTGATCTCGCCGCGAACCCAGAGCGGACGCATGCCACCTTCGACCAGCGCTCGGGTGTGTTGAGCGAGCTCGGAGACCGACACGGGCGCATCCGGGGCGGCGCCGCGCGGACGGGGACGCAGCGCGGCGGCGAAGAGATCGATCGGCAGCGATCTCACTGCGTCCGCATCTCCGCGGCCCGTACCGTATTGGACAACAGCATCGCGATGGTCATCGGTCCTACCCCACCGGGCACCGGCGTGATCTTGGATGCGACCTGCCGCACCGCCTCGAAGTCGACATCGCCCTCGAGTCTCGTTCCATTCTTCGCCTTCGGATCGGCGACACGGTTCGTGCCGACGTCGATGACCACCGCGCCGGGCTTCACCATGTCAGCCGTCACCATTCGCGGCCGGCCGGCGGCTACGATGAGAATGTCCGCCTCGCGCGCGTGCCCCTTGAGATCCACCGTGTGCCGATGACAGACCGTGACGGTGCAATTCGCATCCTCGTTGTCCTGCATCATCAGCGCGGCCATCGGCTTGCCGACGAGGTTGCTGCGTCCGATGACGACGCAGTTCTTGCCCGGCGTTCGCACGCCCGATGCCTTCAACAGAAACTGGATTCCGGCTGGAGTGCAGGGCACGAACCCGTCGCGCTCTCCAGCGAGCATCTTCCCGACATTGACCGGGTGAGAACCGTCGACGTCCTTGCTCGGGTCGATGCGACAGAGAACCGCGTGGGCGTCGATCTGTTTCGGGAGCGGCATTTGCACCAGAATGCCGTGAATGCCCGGGTCGGCATTCATGTGGCCGATGCGAGCGAGCAGGTCAGCCTCCGATGTGTCAGCGGGCAGCCGAAGAGTGATGCTGTGCATTCCAGCTTCGTCGCACGCCTTTCCCTTCGACCGGACGTAGACCGCGCTGGCCGGATCCTCACCCACGAGCACCACTGCCAGACCCGGCTTGATCCCCCGGGTTGCAAGCTTCGCCACTCGCCGCGCCACATCCGCGCGAACCTTGTCCGCGATCGCCCGGCCGTCGATCAGCTCAGCGGGCAAAGTCCACTGCTCTCGTCTCCCTGATCAGCACGACCTTGATCTGTCCCGGGTATTGCAGCTCGGCTTCGATCCGGCGCGCGATCTCCTCTGCTAGCGTGGCCATGCGCGGATCGTCCACTTCTTCCGGCGTGACGATCACGCGCACCTCGCGCCCGGCCTGAATGGCAAAGACCTTCTCGATGCCGCGATAGCTCGACGCGATCTTTTCCAGCCCCTCGAGTCGTTTCACGTAGGTCTCGAACGCTTCGCGTCTGGCGCCAGGCCGGGCTCCGGAAATCGCATCCGCCGCTTGCACCAGAACCGACACCTCGCTCTCGTGCGGTACATCGTCGTGGTGGGCGGCGATGCAGTTGACGACGAGCAGATTCTCTCCGTACCGCGTCGCCATCTCCACACCCAGCTGAACGTGTGTGCCCTCGTGCTCGTGGGTGAGAACCTTGCCGACATCGTGCAGGAGCGCTCCGCGTCGTGCCATGGCGACATCGAGCCCGAGCTCCGCCGCCATGATCCCCGCCAGCCAGGCGACTTCCTTCGAATGATTGAGGATGTTCTGGCCGTAGCTCGTACGCCAGCGCATGCGCCCTATCAGCTTGACCAGCTCCGGATGGAGACCGTGCACGCCGCTTTCGTACGCCGCTCTCTCGCCGGTCTCGATGATAGAGGCATCTACCTCCAGACGTGACTTGTTCACCACTTCCTCGATGCGGCCGGGATGGATGCGGCCATCGGCCACCAGCTTCTCGAGGGACAACCTCGCGATCTCGCGGCGCACGGGGTCGAAGCACGATACGACGACCGTATCCGGAGTGTCATCGATGATGACGTCGACGCCGGTCGCCAGCTCGAAGGCGCGGATGTTCCGCCCTTCGCGCCCGATGATGCGGCCCTTCATCTCGTCATTGGGAAGCGCCACCGCTGACACCGTCGTCTCGACGCTCTGCTCGGCGGCGATCCTCTGGATGGCGAGCGCGATGATCTTCTTGGCCTCACGTTCGGCATTCCTCTTCGCGGTCTCCCTGATCTCGCGAATCTGATTCGCAGCGTCGGCGTGCGCCTCTTCCTCTATCCGGTGGATGAGCTCGGCCTTGGCATCAGCGGCGGAGATTCCAGCAAGCTGCTCGAGCCGTCGCTTTCCCTCGCCGAGGAGCTTGTCGAGCTCCTGCTCCCGCCGACCCAGAGTCTGCTCACGGTTGGTGAGCTCTCCAGTGCGGTGGCTCGCCTCCCGCTCGCGCTGTTCGAGGAGATCGTACTTGCGATTGAGAACATTGTCGCGGTCGCTGACCCGGCGCTCCTCGCGCTCGACCTCTTCACGCCGTCCGCGCACCTCAACTTCCCACTCCTCCCGGAGGCGAATCAGCTCTTCCTTTCCGCTGAGAACGGCCGTCTTGCGGAGGCTTTCCGCTTCTCTCTCCGCTTCGGCCACGACTCTTCCGGCCGTCTCTTCGGCCGTGCTGTGGGCCTGCTGCTGGCGGCGGAGCACCGCGCGCCCTCCCAACTTTCTGCCGATAAACAGAAAAACCGCGCTGGCAATTACGAACAGTAGTATGCCGGCCGCGGGGAACCACGCCGTGTTCGTCATGTGGGATCTATGTTGGGCCCGCGGTCAAGCCACAGGCGGCCCCTATCGCGCCGGAAAGTCGTCGCGTAGCTGAGGTTAAGCTAATCCTTTGTCCAGGTGGCGGGGAGGCGGGGGGCTGGTTACGGGCGGTGTCCAGCGGAAAGAACTGCAACTGAGAACTGCAAGGCTGCCGGCTGATAGCTACCAGATGCCAGCCGCCGGCTGCGGACGACACCTACTTTTCGAACCGCCGTTTTGGTCTCGCGCTATCGGCGGAGTACTACCGGTTCGCGATCGCTGGGCGCGAGACGCGCCGGTACTGTTCCCATGTAGTTCAGCCCGCGGCTAATAGCCGGCAGCGGTGAGCTGGCAGCTTGGCGGTTCTCAGTGGCAGTTCAAACGCCGCCCTACTCCTTCCGCTTGGCAGGAGGCAGCCAGGGCCGGATTTCCGCGCTCAACCGCTTCATGTCGCCGACCAGGCTTCCACCACCTTCGCGCGCTTCGAAGAGCTCGTCCGTGATGCTCAGCGCGGCCAGAATCGCACCCTTGTGCGTCTCGACGATGTTCCCCGCCCGCATTGTCTCGCGTATCACCCGGTCCACGTGCTGTGCGACGGCGCGCGTGTGTTCCGGAGTCGCATCGCTTCGAATGGAATACTCGTCTCCCAGGATCTCCACGCGGACGACGTTCTTTTTCGAGCTCAACGGCTCTTCGCTCCATCGTGCTGCTGCCGAAGGAATCGGACGCGATCAATCGTCTCAAGCGTGCGGAGCCGGGCCGCCTCGAGCCGGCTGGTGAGACCCGCGTTCTCCCGCTCGAGGAAGTGCTGGCGCTCCGGCGATACCTGCCCCTTTACACCCGTCGATTCGAGGCCTTTCACGCGCGCTTCCGCCTGCAGCGCCCGGCGGCGAAACGAGGCAAGCTCGTCGCCGAGGTGCTTGACGAGGTGCTCCAGCTCGGCGAACGCGGCTCTTTCAGGACTTACGCTGTCGGACACCCAGTTCTCCTTCGAGTGCTTTCACGATCTTGTCGGTTCTTCCCTGCACTTCCCTGTCCTTTAGAGTGCGTTGCGGATGACGGAACGTCAACGCCCAGGCGAGACTGCGCGAGCCCTCGGGAATGCCCTGACCTCTGAACTCGTCGAAGAGAGTGAGACTTTCGAGCAGCTCCCCCGCTTCCCTGCGAATGACTTCTTCCATCTGAGCGCCGGTCACGGTCGTCGAGGCGAGAAGAGCCAGGTCGATTCGCACGGGTGGTGTAACGGGGATGGGGCGGTACGTGCTGGCATTCACGCTCCTCACCGGGATTGCTTCGAGATTCATTTCGACGCCAAATGCGGGTCGCGCCCAAACCGGAGCATCGAGCTGCACGCGATGCGCCGAGCCAGCGTCGTACCCATCGACCACGACGGCCCAGAGTGTGTCGCCCGTGCCCGGAACGAGTTTGACCGACGCTCCGGGGAATGCGGTGGCAGCCACGATCTCGCTGAGGTATTTGATGTCCCACTCGTCGTAACTGTCGGGTGACGGATCCGTGAAATGCGTTGGTGACCGTTGACCCATTACAAGCGCCGCGACGTGCATCTCCTCGAGGGGAAGCGCCGCTTTCTTCGGTCCCGGCGCCCGCTCTGTCTCCTCAGCCGCGAAGAAAGCGGTCCCGATCTCGAAGAGACGCACGTCGCCCTGCATGCGGTGAAGATTGTGCTCCGCGCGCGCGGCCAGAGTCGTGAGAAGATTCCCGCGCAGGAAGGCCTCATCCTCGGCCAGTGGGTTCGTGACGCGTACGGTCGCGTCCTTGCGCTCCGCTACGAAAGGCATCGGCCGTACCTCGAGCAGCCCGGCGGCGATCAGCGTCTCCCGTACCCGCCTGGTCACCGCGACCAGCGGCGCATCGGGGACGGCGCTGGTCCGGAACGGCCGTAGCTCGGAGGAGAAGGAATCGTAGCCGCGGAGCCGGGCAATCTCTTCCACCAAGTCGACGTCCGCGCGAACGTCGTGGCGCCAGCTCGGCGGACTTACCTTCAGAACATCCTTCGCCTCGAGCGCGATGCGGAATCCGACGGATCTGAGATTCCTCTCGACCTCGCCTGTCTCGACGGGCTCGCCCAAGATCCGGGATGCGCGATTCATCTTCAGCGAGATCGGCGCGGGTCGCCTGGGAAGCGGATAGAGATCAATGGGACTCCCCTGCGGGATTCCCCCTGTGACCGACAGGAGCAGCCTCACCGCGTAGTCGATCAATCCGGGAATGGCGTCCACATCCACGCCCCGCTCGAATCGATAGCTCGCATCGGTCGAGATTTCCAACGCCCGACGAGTGGCACGAATGCGCGCTGGGTTGAAGGCTGCGACCTCGAGAAAAATCTCGGTTGTCTCTTCCGACACTTCGCTCCCGCTGCCCCCGATTATGCCGGCGATTGCCTGCGCGCGCTCCGCGTCGCCGATCACGAGATCCCCCGGCCGAAGAGTACGATCAACGCCATCGAGCGTCTTGATCAGCTCTTCTCCGCGCGTCTTTCTCACGACGATCGTGCTGCGCGCAATCCGATTGAGATCGAACGCGTGCATTGGCTGGCCGAATCCCAGCAGCATGTAATTGGTGACATCGACGACATTGTTGATCGAGCGCGACCCGGCAGCTTCGATTCTCTGCGCGAGCCACCGCGGGCTTGGACCGATCCTGACTCCGGTGATCACCGCGCCGGCATAGCGCACGCAGCCCTCGGTGTCCTCGAGACGCACGGTCACATCTCCCACCTTGCCGGACGTCGCCTTCACGGTGTGCGTCCTGACGACGAAGGGCTTTGCGTCCACGATCTCCGGTCGCGTGATTGTCAGACCGGTCGCGGCAGCGATCTCGCGCGCGAGCCCCTCGTGCGAGAGAAGGTCGGGCCGATTCGGCAACACATCGATGATGAGTCGGGTGTCGCCTATCGGCATTGCATCGAGGAGCCGGGCGCCGGGCTTGGCATCGATGGCGAGCGCCATGATCCCGGCCTCGTCCTCACCAAGACCGAGCTCGCGCGCGGAGCACAGCATTCCCTCCGACGTTTCGCCGCGGATCTTGCGCCTTTCGACCTTCACCCCTCCCGGCAGCACCGCGCCGACGGGCGCAAAGGGGTAAAGCGTGTCGGTGCTCACGTTCGGGGCGCCGCAGACCACATCGACCAGCGTTCCGCCGCCCGTGTCGACTTTAGCAAGCCAGAGGTGATCCGAGTTGGGGTGACGACCAGCCTCTACGACCCGACCGATTACAATGTCGCGGAGGTCCCCGTTGAGCTGAACGAGATCATCGACCGTCGCGCATCTCGACGTCAGCAAATCTCTCAGCTGCTGAGGGGTCTGATCGAACGGAACGAAGGCGCGCAACCATTCGTAGGAAGCATTCATCGCGCGATCTGCTCCAGAAATCTCACGTCGGAATCATAGAGAATCCGAATGTCGGGAATGTCATAGCGCAGCATCGCGATCCGCGCCGGGCCCATTCCGAACGCCCAGCCAGTGTATCGCTCGCTGTCGATGCCGGCGGCGTCGAGCACCGATGGGTGCACCATCCCGGAGCCGAGGATCTCCATCCACCCGGTTGCCTTGCACCCGGCGCAGCCAGCCCCGTGACAGAGCTGACACTCCACATCCATCTCCGCCGACGGCTCCGTGAACGGAAAGTAGCTCGGCCGAAAGCGGGTCTTCGTCTTTCCGAAAAAGCGGTTGGCGAAGTGCGTCAGCGTCGCCTTCAGGTCGACGAAACTGACTCCCTCGTCGACCGCGAGGCCTTCGATCTGGGCAAACATGGGGGCGTGCGATGCATCGAAGAAATCGCGGCGATAGGCGTTCCCCGGGCTCAGAATCCTGATCGGCGGCGCGTGCTTCTGCATGGTCCGGAGCTGCACGGGCGAGGTGTGCGTGCGCAACATCACTCCCTCGCCCAGGTAGAGCGTGTCGTGCATGTCGAGCGCGGGATGATCCGCGGGGAAGTTGAGCGCCGTGAAGTTGTACCACTCGGTCTCCGCCTCAGGACCCAGAGCGATAGTGAAGCCAAGCTCCCGAAAGATGTCCTCGATCTCCTCGATCACCACTGTGACCGGGTGCTTTGCCCCGCGCCACTGCCGCCGCGCTGGCATCGTGAGATCCATACTGCTTTTCGAAATGGTCGCTTGATCGAGCTGGCGACGGCGCTCGTCGAGGAGCGTCTCCAGCTTCCCCTTGACCGCGTTGATCAACGAGCCACCTTCGCGAAGCTCCTCAGGGCGGAGCGATGGCAGCTGCCTGAAGAGGTCGGTCAGGTGTCCCGACTTCCTTCCAAGGAGGGAGGTGCGCACCTCCTCCAGAGAAGATGCGGTGGCCGCGTTGGAGATGCGGATCTCGCCGGCGACCGCGACACTGCTTACGAGATTCTGAAATTCAGAAAGCGTCACACGTTGTGGGCGGCCTTCGCCTTCTCGGCGAGCGCGGTAAACGCGGCGGAATCGTTGACGGCGATGTCCGAGAGAACCTTTCGGTCGATCTCGATGCCCGCCCTTTTCAGGCCGTGCATGAACACGTTGTACGACATCCCGTGCTGGTGCGCGCCCGCGTTGATACGGACGATCCACAGCTTGCGGAAATCGCGCTTCTTGTTCTTGCGATCCCGGTACGCGTACTTCCAGCCGCGCTCGACGTTTTCCTTCGCGGCCTTCCACAGCTTGCTCCGTGCGCCGAACGCGCCACGGGCGGCCTTCATCACCTGCTTCTTGCGCTTCAAGCGCGCGACGTTCGATCTGACGCGTGGCATGGGTCTCTTCCTTTACGCCTGAAGCAGGCGCTTGATGTTCTTCGCTTCGCCTCTCGTGGTGATCACCGTTGCACGGCGGAGACGGCGCTTTCTCTTCGACGACTTCTTGGTGAGGATGTGGCTCTTGAACGCCCGGAGGCGCTTCACCTTTCCGGAGCCGGTGATCTTGAAGCGCTTCTTCGCGCCCTTGTGCGTCTTCATCTTCGGCATTGCTGTTCCCTTTCGTATATGAATCCCGCCACCATTCGCTCACAGGCGGGCTTTCGCCTCGCCGCTCTTACTTGGGCGCGAGGATCATGGTCATGAATTTTCCTTCGAACTTCGGGTCGCTCTCGATCTTCGAAACGTCGGCCAGGTCCTGCGCGACGCGATTTACCACCTGACGTCCCAGCTCCGGATGGGCGATCTGCCGTCCGCGGAACATCAACGTCACCTTTACCTTGTTCCCTTCCAGCAGGAATTCCCGCGCGTGGCGGGTCTTCGTCATGAAGTCGTGCTCCTCGATTCCGGGACGGTACTTCACTTCCTTGAGGTGAATCACGTGCTGCTTCTTCTTCGCCTGCCGGGCCATCTTCGCCTGCTCGAACTTGAACTTGCCATAGTCCATGATGCGGGCGACGGGAGGCCTCGCCATCGGTGCGACTTCAACCAGATCCAACCCCTGCTCGATCGCTGCCGCCAGGGCCGCATCCACCTCCATGATTCCGAGCTGGGCGCCATCCGCGGCGATGACCCTGATGGGGCTGATTCGGATCTGCTTGTTGACGCGTACGCGCTTCGTGGTATCCTGAATACGAGTTATCCTTGAATGAAGGAAAACAAAAACGCGGACCCCTCTACGGAGTCCGCGCGACGAGACGCCGCCTGCCGAGGCGACGTCCGACGGCCAAGAACTCCTGTAGCACGCCCCGCACGAGCGAGGGCCAGAGGGTGGGGAAATCCGCCCGGATCTCCCACTTATCGCATTGTCACCGCGTATGATAGGACGCTTCGAGGTCCAATGCAAGCGGCGGGGGCCAACTTACGGTTGGGGAGACGGCCGCCTAGATTCGCGTTATGACAAAGAACGTCATCGGCGGGAAGGCGGAGAAGCGCATCTCGGTGGACGGGATCGGCGGAGTCTTCCTCTATGCCAACGACGCCAGGGCCTTGGCCAACTGGTACGGGCACCACTTCGGGTTGAAGCTGGAGACCTACGAGGACGGCAAGGTATATGGCACCGAATTCAAGTATCGCCGGCTGGGCGACTCCTCGCGGGTCGACTCCACCGTGTTCTCGATCAGCAACTCGAAGACTCCGCTTCCGCCCGAGCGGCGTGAGTGCGTCATCAACTACAGGGTGCGTGATCTCCCGGCCTTTCTCGAGCAGCTGCGCGCCGACGGCATCGACATCGAGAAGACCGAGGATTTCGACTACGGCCGCTTCGCCTGGATCAAGGATCCGGAAGGCAATCGGATCGAGCTGTACCAGCCTCTGCCGTAGATCGGCGTAGCGTCGGGTACGAAGTAGCTGGCATCCACAAAACTGAAGCAGGGAGCCGCCCACTCACGCAGAACCCGACGCAGCCGCTAGACGGTACGCCTTCCCGTCGT
>CAYMKQ010000028.1:10985-12544 GCA_964391175.1 uncultured Gemmatimonadaceae bacterium
CGGTACGCCTTCCCGTCGTGTTCCACCCTGCCCCACGCGACCCGGGCGTCGTGCTCGAAGATTAGCGACCACTCCTCTTCGAGCGCTTGCCGCAGAATCCGGCGCTTCGTCTCCAGGGTTACAAGCGGCTCGACGTCGTAGCCCATGATCCACGGCAGGGGCAGATGGGCATGCGTCGGTACCAGATCACCCAGATAGAACGCGCGCTCTCCCGCGGACTCGATGAGGATGCTCTGGTGGAAGGGCGTGTGACCGGGCGTCGGAACTACGCGGATCCCCTTCACGATGTCTCGCTCGCGCACAACGAGCTCGAGCTTCCCGGCGGCCTCGATCGGCAGATAGTTGCGGTCGAAATAGCTCGCTGCCGTTCGTTCGTTCGGGTGCAGGGCGTAGTCGTACTCGCCGCGCTTCACGAAATAGCGCGCGTTCGGAAAGCTGAGCTCCACTGATCCGTCCTCACGCGCCCTGGTATTGCCTCCCGCGTGATCAAAGTGAAGATGCGTGTTGATCACGATCGAGATGTCGGTTGGCGCGACGCCGATCTCTTTCAAGCCATCCTCGAGAAGCGTTCCCCCCGCCCCCCCGGCTCCCTCGTTCTCGATGCCGTAGATGCTCTTGAACTTCTCATCCTCCTTGTTGCCGGCCCCGGTGTCGATGAGGATGAGGCCCGATGGATGCTCGATCAGCAGGCAGCGCATGCCGAGCTGGATCCGGTTTCTGTCGTCGGCGGGGATCCGCTTCTCCCAGAGCGGCTTCGGGACGACGCCGAACATCGCGCCACCATCGAGCTTCTGTCCGCCCGCCTGGATCGCGTGTACGGTGAGGTCGCCGATCCGGCGGCGCTCCACGAGCGGAGTCGGCGCGGTCACGCCGTAGTATCTTGCCGGACTGGTGCTGGCAATGCCGTTCGCCTACGCTTTTTCCGCCGCGGAGAAGGCGTTCCGAGCAGCAGATCGAGCTCATCCCACGTCGCGCAGCCTCGGTCGGCAAGGTCCGAGATCATGCGCAACAGACACTGCGCGGTCGCCAGCGCATCACCGGCGGCACGATGTCTCGCCGTGATGCCGATGCCATAGTAGCGCGCGACGTTGTCCAGCGATCTCCTCGGAAGCTGCGGAAGAACCTTGCGCGCAAGGCGCACCGTGCAGAGCCTGCGGCCTCCCAGTTTCCGGCCAGAGGAGCGCGAGAGCTCGGAGGTGACGAAACGCCAGTCGAAGGTCGCGTTGTGCGCCACGAACACGTTTCCTTCCAGGACCCGGAGGAGGTCGGGGGCGATCCGGTCGAAGGTGGGCGCGTCCTTCACCATTTCCCAGGTGATGTTGGTGAGCTGGGTGATAAAGGGGGGAATCGAACGCTCGGGGTTCACCAGAGTCTCGAACACCTCTCGGACCTGACCGTCACGCACCACGACCGCGGCGATCTCGGTGATCCGGTCGCCCCTGAAGGCACGGCCGCCGGTGGTCTCGACGTCGACCACGACATACGACAGTCCACACAGGGCTTCGGCTGGCGTCTCGGCGCTCCGCGAGGTCGGCCCCAGGCCCGGCGAGGTCGGCCCC
>CAYMKQ010000028.1:12644-14170 GCA_964391175.1 uncultured Gemmatimonadaceae bacterium
GCGAGGTCGGCCCCAGGCCCGGCGAGGTCGGCCCCTTGGGCACAGATGCGTGGAAGCCAAGGCCGCTATGCATCCACCGCCCCTCCGCATTCCGCACGAACTCGCGGCGTCCCGAGAACATCGCCTGCGCCATATGCTCGGCGACGATGCGAGGCGCTCCCGGAAGGCAGCAGATGTGTCCGATGAGATCGACGACATCGGCCGGGCCCGCCGAGAGGAACTCGGCCGCGCGCGACGTCAGCAGGGTGTCTTCGGGCTCCGAGTAGACTCCGCGCATCAGATCCACGGATCGTCCCGCGTGATTGGACACGTCATGCAATGCGGTCCGCCACCGCCGCGAACGAGCTCGCCACCCTCGAATGTGATGACTGCCCGCTCGTTCGCCGGGATCGCCTCCTCCGTCGACAGGAAATCCGATCCGCTGATCATTTTGAACCCAACCTTCTCCAGCTCTCGCAGTGTCGTCTCGTTTCTGGCGTATGAAGTGACCACGCCGGGGCGCAGCGCGGTAAAGTTACAACCCGACGCCCATTGCTCGCGATCCTGGACGATTCTCCTCGTCCCCCCGCAAAGAACCGGCTCCATCGGCATGCCGCAGTGGCGGAGCGCCACGAAGATGTCGGCCTGCTCGCGCATGTGGCTGTCGCCCTTTTGCCAGTGGAGAATCGGGAGACGATACGGTCCGATGAAATGAGGCGGATAGATGACGCAGAGCTCCCTGTCGATATGCGTGAAGATCATGTCCAGGTGGATGGCGGCCGCCGCCTGCGGCATCACGACGACGATGAGGTTCGAGACTTCCGTCTGCTCGAACAGCAGCGTCGCCAGGCTGTCGATCCCGGCGGGGCTCGATCTCTCACTGAAGCCGATGAGCAGGACATCCTCGCGCAGCGGGTGGACGTCTCCCCCTTCGAGCGTGTGGTTGAGCCGGTGCTCGACCGATCCGTCGTAGAGGATTCCGCTGTTCGAGAGCCTGGGGTGCGAGCTGAAGAGCGCCTTCATGATCAGCTCCTCGGTCCACCTGGCGTGGAACCGCATCGAGCCGATCATCATGTGCTGATTGATCGCCATCGCCGCATCGCGGGTGAAGAACAGATTCGGCAGCGGCGGAAGGGAGTAGCTGCATTCGTTGAGCGTCCGCGACAGCGGGCCCGGCTCCTCTTCCTTCCCCTCGATGAGAAGTCTCACGACAGCTTCGGGCGGCAGCTCGCGCAGCTCCGCCGCCAGGGGCGCCAACGGAACGACATCGAGCGTCTCCCGGATGACCAGCTCGCGCACCTCACTGTCTTCGAGCACGTCGGCGAGGAGATCGCGGACGTGGAGCACCTCGCAGAACCGCTCGAGCACCTGCACGAACCGGCGGTGCTCCCTCTTCGCGAGGTCGGCGTCCACGATGTCGTCGTAGAGGAAATCGGCTCGGGTGCTCGGCGTGACGGCGAGCAGCTCGGCACCCGGGCTGTGCACGAGAACGGTGCGAAGAGCGCCGATCTCCGACGTTACATGGACTGGCATGGGGGGAAGATACC
>CAYMKQ010000028.1:14270-22375 GCA_964391175.1 uncultured Gemmatimonadaceae bacterium
GTGCGAAGAGCGCCGATCTCCGACGTTACATGGACTGGCATGGGGGGAAGATACCCGTCGCGTCAGGGTTTACGAAGGGTTTCGGTGCATGGAAGGCAACTGTAACAGAACGAGTTGTCAGCTTCCAAGATGGCAGCTGACAACTCGTTCTTTTGTTTTCCTGCTGACTCGTTTCTTGCCCGACGGCCCTTGTCGAGATTACCTTGTGAACTAATTCACAAGCCCGATTGAAGCGGATAGCGGAATCCACGGTTCGGCGCCTTTCCCTGTACCTCAGTTTTCTGGAAGGGACGGAGCGCCAGGGTCTCACCACCATCTCGAGCGACGAGCTCGCCCGGCTTGGCGGGACGACGTCTGCGCAGGTGCGAAAGGATCTTTCGCTGTTCGGTTCCTTTGGAAAGCGCGGAATGGGATACGCGGTGCCCGAGCTCTCGGAGAAGCTGCGCGAGATCCTCGGGCTGGGGAAAGAATGGCGCGTGTGTATCATCGGCGCGGGGAAGATCGGCGCGGCGCTCGCCCGCTATCGCGGATTCGCCGAGCGTGGCTTCAACGTCGCGGGCGTCTACGACATCGATGACGCGAAAATCGGCAAGCGATGGGAGAGCCTCATCGTGCGTCCAATCTCCGAGCTCGAGCGGGACGCGTCGAAGCACGAGTTCGACATCGCCGTGGTCGCGACGCCCGCGGAGAGCACACCGGGGGTCGTGAAGCAAGTGGTACGCGCCGGAATCAAGGCGATTCTGAACTTCGCCCCGGTTCAGATCTCGGTTCCCGCCGATGTGACCGTCCGCACGGTCAACATGGCGATGGAGCTCGAGGGGCTATCGTTTGCGCTGACGAATCGGGGGGAGTGACCGTGAATCTTGAGAGGGCCGGATTCCCAGTGGGTCGGAACTGAGAACAGCCAAGCCGCGCGCTACCAGCTGTCCGCTGCCTGCCGCGAGCCCCATGCGACGCCTACCGCTCGAGCCGCGCGACCTAGCGCCGCGCTGGCGCCTATGATCATCGCCCACCTCAGATCAGCCTATTCTCGGACTTGCGCCGGTTCTGTCCCAACGTAGTAAGGCTCGCAGCTACCAGCTGGCCGCGGGCAGCTGGCAGCCTGGCATTTCTCAGTTTGCAGTTTGCAGTTGCAGTTGCAGTTGCATGAGCTTAGCCCTGAGCCCCGAGCTCGCGGAACAGACTAGCGAGCGTCTCGGGACTCAGAACCTCTGGCCGCGCCGCTGGGTCGATCCCGGCGCGATCCAGGACAGCGGCAGAATCCGCGACGGACAATCCCCTCACCGTCCGCAGCACTCTCTGCATCTGCTTTCGTCGCAGGCCGAACAGGGCCTGCACGAAGGTCCGGAACGCGGGTAGAGACGCAGCATCTACGAGCGCCTCACGCCTGGGAGTCAGTCTCACGACTGCGGACTCGACTTTGGGAGGGGGCTTGAACGCGCTCGCGGGCACGTGCATCACCAGCTCGGTCGTCGCCACCGCGGCGACGTTCACCGACAGCGCTCCGTAGCTCTCCGTGTCCGGAGCAGCCGACATCCGCTCCGCCACTTCGAGCTGAACGAGAAAGACGGAGCGCCTCGGTATCGGAGGCTCGAGCGCCTTGAACACGATCGGCGTCGTTATGTAGTACGGAACATTGCCGATCAGCAGGAAGTCGGAGCCACCGAGCGCGTGCAGATCCGTCTCGAGGACATCGGCCTCTAGGATCTGGACGTTGTCATGCGCCTGGTAGCGCTCCCGGAGCCGTCCCGCCAGAGCGCGGTCGATCTCGATGCCGATGACGCGGCCCGCGCGCTGCACGAGGATATCCGTGAGAGATCCGCGACCGGACCCTACCTCGACGACCGTGTCGGCCCTGTCGGGCGCGAGCGCGTCAACGATTCCTTCGAGAACATTCCTGTCGGACAGAAAGTGCTGACCGAACTTCTTGAGCACCGGCGGGTGCGGCGCGCGGCCACGCTCTCCCGGTGCGCGGCGCATGGTCAGCTCCTGAGCACCACGAGCGTAAGGTCGTCTCGGCTCGGGACTGCGCGCGTGTGGGCCTCGAGCATCTTGAAAACCCGATCGACGATCACCTTCGTGGTGTTCTCGCGGTTCTCGCGAATGAGCTCGAGAACGCGCTCCTCCCCGAGGCGCTCATCGCTTCCGTTGCGCGCGTCACTGACGCCGTCCGTGAATAGCACGAGGAGGTCCTTGCCCTTCACCCAGGACAGGGAAGCAGCCGACGGTATCTCGTCGATCATTCCCAGCGGAGGATTCACCGCCGACAGGCGGGTGACCGTCCCCTCCTGGCTGATCACGAAAGCGTGTGGGTGCCCGGTATTCGCGTAGTTGAGACGCTCATTCTGCGGGTCTACGACTCCGTAGAACAACGAAATGAACATCTCCGTCGTCTCGAGCTCTTCGCGAAGAGATTGCATTAGCGCTCCGAGCATTTGCCCGGGATTGATGAAATTCTGCGCGTGAATCGCGGATGCGCTCATCGCCAGCGCCATGATCAGCGCGGCGCGGTAGCCGTGGCCGGAGACATCGCCGATCATGATCCCGGTGGCCCCCTCCCGCAGCTTGACGAGCTGATAGAAATCGCCGCCCACGCTCTCGGCGGGTACCACGCGAGCGGTCACTTCCGCCTCGGGTGCAACCACGTTCGTCGAAGGCAGCAGCTTCATCTGGAGGTCGTGCGCGAGACTCATCTCCTGGAGCAGCCTCTGCTGGTCCAGCGACGCGCTCACCAATCTCGCGTTCTGGATCGCGGTCCCGATCTGCGTTGCGATCGCGGTGACCAGCTTCTGATCCCCGGCCGTGAATGGCTGGCGCGACCGGCGGTCGGCGAGATTCACGACACCCAGAGGCTGCCCGCCGCTGGGCGTGGTCCACATGATCGGCACCGACAGCATCTCACCGCGGCCGTACGGCGATTCGGTTCCGAAAGTGATTCCCTTCCCCACGACGATCAGCGCATGCTGTGTGCGGAACACTCTCGCGGACACGCTGCTCGGATCGTCCGCGCTGATATTGGGGATCTGCGACTTGGGAACCCCGAGCGCCGCGACTGCCTGGAGTGTATTGGTGCGCGCGTCGTGCACGAGAATTGACGCCTGCCGCGCACCCACGGTCTCCGAGATCTCGGTGAGGATCGTCGTGGCGGCGTCCTCGAGCGTCACGGTGCGTCCGAGTATCTCGCCGATCGTGTAGAGAAGATTGATCTCCTCGTACCGCTCCGCCAGCTCCGTCGCCGCAAGCTCGACCTCGAGAGCTGCCTGCATGAACTGGGAGACGACGGGCAGCAGCAGGTTGACGTGCCGGTCTTCGGGCTTGTAGTCGGGCTCGCACGGCCCTATCGTCAGCCAGATCTTCTTGGTGGAATGGACGCGCGTAACCAGCTGCGTTCCAAAATTGGTCGGGACCGACTGACCCGGCTCATCCGGGAGGAGATCGGGCATTTGAACCTTCACGCTCGAGCGCGCGATCACCGTCGGCGCCGACCGACCGTCGGCACTGCCCCATACGGCGGCCTCGCAATGCGTCTCCTCACGAAACGCGACGAGGACCGCCTCGAGCTCTTTCACTCCCTCTGCAACGTCAGTCGGACGACGTTCCCCTCGTTGCGGAAGCTCTCGACCCGGTCTACCAGACAGCGCATGAGGAAGAGGCCGCGTCCCCGCTCCTTGGTGAGGTTCTCCTCCGTGGTGCAATCAGACGTGCATTCCTCCAGGTCGAAGCCGGGTCCTTCGTCGACGATCTCGAACACGAGAGTGGTATCGCTGACGATTGCCCGGACCCGTACCTGCTTCCCCCCTACGGCGTCGTTCCCGCGCAGGATGGCGTTGGAGAGCGCCTCCGAGAGTGCGACGGGAACGTTGAGGGAGCATGTCGTGGGGGAGAACTTGAGCTCGCGGCACCGCTGCCTCGCGAGCTCGACTACGCCTTCGATGTATCCTACGTCGCTCGGTATCTCCAGATCGAAAGCGACGTGCGAATCGGCCATTAAAAGCTCTCTAGCGCGCGCTCCCTGGTGTCGGAGATCTGGAACAGGGTATCGAGCTTGGTCAGCTCGAAGAGCGTCTGGAGGTCGTCGTTGAGGTTCGCCAGACGCAGCTCCCCGCCCTGCTCGCGGATCTTCTTCGACAAGGAGACGAGCACGCCAAGGCCGGAGCTGTCGATGTAGCCGGTCTGGCTGAAGTCGATGAGGAATTTCTTCTCGCCCTTCTCGAGCTCGTCGAGAACCTTCTGCTTGAGCTCCTGCCGGTTGCCGACGATAAGCTGACCCTCTACATCAACCACGACGACATTTCCCTGCTTCTTGATCAAGAAACTCATTCAGACAATCTCCGGTTTGGATTGCAACGCGGCAATCGCGGCCACGTTAATAATGTCCTCAGGCTCGGCTCCGCGCGAGAGATCGGCGACTGGGCGCGCGAACCCCTGGAGAATCGGACCCAGTGCCTGCGCACCGCCAACGCGCTGTACCAGCTTGTAGGCGATGTTGCCGGCATCGAGCGACGGAAACACCAACACATTGGCTCGTCCAGCGACCGGACTGGTGGGTGATTTCCGAGCCGCGACCGCTGGAACCAACGCCGCGTCTCCTTGCAATTCTCCGTCCACCACGAGACGGGGTTCGCGATCCCTGATTATTCGGAGGGCCGCCCGCACCAGGTCGACGCTCGGCCCCTTGGCGCTCCCATGAGTGCTGAAGGAGAGAAGCGCCACTCGCGGCTCATCGCCCACGATGCGAGTCCTGTCCCTGGCGGCGGCGATGGCAATGTCGGCGAGATTCTCCGCGGTCGGGTAAGGGATGACGGCGCAGTCCGTGAAGGTGAGCACTCCATCGCCCGCGAGAGCAGCGGGCGAGATCACCATGTAGAAAGCGCTCGACGCGACGCGCACGCCGGGAGCCACCCCGATGTGCCGCAACGCACTCCGCAGAACTTCCGCCGTCGTGTAGACCGCGCCCGCCACGCACGCATCGGCATCGCCAGCCGCCACGAGCCGGTGCGCGTACTCGAGCGAAGAGTCGCCTTCCGCCTGAATGATCTCGACTCCGGTTCGCTGTGCCGATTGCGCGGCGCCGGCGTTCTCCACCACCAGCACCGGGGTGGCCATCCCCGTCTCCGCGATTGCCCTCGCGGCGGCGATAATCCTGGGATCACCGCCTTCCGGAAAAACGATCCGTCGCCGGAGCGCCGCCGCTTGCCGACGAATCCTCTCTACGAACGTCACCCGCGCGGGGACGGCCCTTTCTTTCCACTCGCTACGGCGGAGACTTTGCCCCGCCCGAACTTCTTCGCGAGAGCCTTGGCGACGGCGGGATGAACCAGCCCGGTCAGATTTCCTCCGTGCTGCGCGACCTCGCGCACGACGCTCGAGCTGATGTAGGTGGTCTCCACCGAAGGCACCATGAACACCGTCTCGAGGTGCTCGGACATGTGGCGGTTCATGAGGGCCATCTGAAACTCATACTCGAAATCACTGACGGCGCGCAGGCCTCGAATGATGAGCGACGCTCCGACCCGCTTCGCAAAGTCCACCAGCAATCCCTCGAACTGCTGCACCTCCACGCATTTGCTCTCCGAGCTTGCGAGCCGGATCAGCTCGACACGCTCCTCGGCGCTGAACAACGGCCGCTTGGCGGGATTCGTCGCCACCGCGACGACGAGATGGTCCACGAACTCGCAGCTCCTGCGGATGAGATCCTCATGGCCGCGAGTGATAGGGTCGAAGCTTCCAGCATAGATGGCCGTGGTTACCACGTCATTCCTCGCTGCGAAAGAAGGTAATTGCGGTGGAGCCGTACCTTCGGGTTGTCCCACCCGCGGGCATCGTATCGCTGGCCGAGTGCTCGACGCTCATCACGCGACTGAACGGCTGCTCGATCCACCGGTGGGCCAGCAGGGCCGCCTCCCCGAGTGCATAAGGTGGGTCGGCGAACACGACATCGTAATCGAGCGGACCGAGGGAGCGGGCGAAAGGGAGAGCGGCTTTCCGATGAATCGTGACGAGGCCCGAAGCATCAAGCGACGCAATGTTCTCCTCCAGAGCGCGGAGGCTGCGGGGATCCTTTTCGACGAAATCCGCCGAGACGGCACCCCGCGACAGCGCCTCGAGGCCGAGCGCGCCCGATCCCGCGTACAGATCCAGGACTCGCGCTTCGGGCAAGTCAAGTTGAAGAATGCTCATCCATGCCTCGCGAACGCGGTCCAGGGTTGGGCGGACGCGCGACCCGGGCGGTGCACTTATCCGCCGACCGCGCCAGCGGCCGGCGACTATGCGCACTCTTCGCGAACGGGGATGGGAGCGAGGGACTCCGACCCAGTCGGAGAAATGTCGGCGATCCTCGCCTGCAAACGGCTCTCCCCCCGATACTCGTCGCGCTCAAGGCGAAACGCGATGTCGACTCTGGCGCCCGCCTGGAACTCCGGGGCGCGGTGGGCCAGCCCCCATCCAATCGCTTCCAGCGAACCGGTGCCCGTGTCGAGCAAGAGCTTGAGGCCATCCAGCCCAATCGTGCGCGGCTGAGTCGCAATGGCTACGTCTCTCGCCAGGAGAACGGGAGCCGGGTTTCCAATCCCGAAAGGCTCGAAATGGCGAAACAGCGATTCAAGTTTTCTGTCCATCCCGTCGATGCTCACTTCCAGATCGACGCGTATCTCGGGTACCAGATCTTCCGGAGTCAGCAACGACCGCGCGACGTCGTTGAACCTCGCGGCGAAGGCGTCGACACGGTCGCGCGCGATCGTTATTCCCGCCGCCACGCGGTGTCCACCGAAGCGCAACAGAAGATCCCGGGTCTGCCAGAGCGCGCCGTGCAGGTCGAACTTCGAGATGGAGCGTCCCGAGCCCTTCCCCTGTTCTCCGGAGAGCGCGATAAGAACCGCCGGCCTGCCGAACTCCTCGACCAGTCGCGACGCCACGATCCCGATCACACCCGGGTGCCAGCTCTCGTCAGCCAGGACGATGCCGAACGTCTCGTCGAGATCCAGCCGCGAGACTTTCTCCCGCGCCTCTTCCAGCGTCGCGCGATCGAGGTCCTGACGCTTGCGATTCAGCTCTTCCAGCTCCCGGGCAATCGCGTTGGCTTCGTGCTCGTTCTCGCTCAGCAGCAGCTGCACTCCCCGAATCGCGTGGCCGAGCCGACCCGCGGCGTTAAGCCGCGGGGCGAGGATGAATCCGATCCGGCCGGCGGTGAGCGGCTTGCCGTCGAGCCCCGCCGCCCGGATGAGGGCCCTCATCCCGATGTTGCGCGTCTCGGCGAGCATCCTGAGCCCGTAGCGCACGAAGACTCTGTTCTCTCCTCGAAGCGGGGCCACATCGGCCACGGTGGCGAGGGCGACCAGATCCAGCATTGCCCAGATGAAGTTCTCGTTCTGCCCGAGCGCGCGAGCGAGCGCGAGAGAGAGCTTGAACGCGACGCCGACAGCGGCCAGATCCTTGTCCGGGTACTCGCAGCCGTCGCGCTTTGGATTGAGAACGGAAATGCAGTTCGGCAGCTCGCCGCCGGGAAGGTGATGGTCCGTGACGATCACATCGATTCCCGCCGCGCACAGCCGCGCGACGGGAGCAACCGCGCTCGTCCCGCAGTCGCACGTGACCACGACTCTGGCGCCGGCCGCAATCGCCGCATCGACGCCGGCATCGCTAAGATCGTACCCGTCCTCGATTCGACGGGGGATGAATGGCATCGCCTTCCCACCGAGTCCACGCACGGCCCGGGTGAGAAGCGTGGTCGAGCAGATTCCGTCGACGTCATAGTCGCCGTGAATGAACACCAGCTCCTGATCGCGCACGGCGCGAGAGAGCCGCTCGACCGCCTTGTCCATTGAAAGGAAGCTGAGCGGATCGTGCAGCCGGTCGAGCCGTGGCCGAAGAAAAAGCTTCGCCTCCTCGGCGCTGACATACCCGCGGATCAGCAACAGCCTGCACACGATCTCAGGCAGGGAGAGTGCGGCGGCCAGATCCTTCACGGCGGCATCCTCGGGCGGATTCGGAAGAATCCACCTGGAACGTCGCGTCGTATTCGCGGAGGCCAGTGTGGTCACTGTCGCAAGTTAGAAGCGCGGGTCAGGCCGCTCAAGCGTGGTCGACGTAGAGGAGAACGCCACACG
>CAYMKQ010000028.1:22475-24852 GCA_964391175.1 uncultured Gemmatimonadaceae bacterium
AGAAGCGCGGGTCAGGCCGCTCAAGCGTGGTCGACGTAGAGGAGAACGCCACACGCCTCGCACACTTCGATCTCACCGCTTCCCGCCATCAGGTTGCGCCGGTTGAGCGGGACGGCCGTGTCGCAATTGCCGCACGAGCCACCGCGTAGCGAATAGAGCGCCTTGGTGCGCTTTCCCCGGATGCGGTCGTACTTGCCCAGCATCGGGCGCGACACTGCCCCCGCTCTTTCCTCCCGATCGCGGCTTGCTTCGGCCAGCTCGGATTGAAGCGAAGCCCTCTTTCCTTCTACGTCGGGGCGCGCCGCCTCCTGCTCCATCTCCACGGCGGCGAGTGCGTCGGCGGAGCTGGTCACGGCGGCATTCAGCTCCGAGAGTCGTCGTCCGACGACCTGGAGCTCGCTCTCGTCTTCGGCCATGAGCCTGCGCGTAGACTCGACCTGCGCGGTGGCCGCCGTGGCCTCCCGCATCCTCTTCACATCGTCGAGCTGGTGGAGGTTTCGCTCCTGCATCTGCTTGTGCTGGGCGAGTCTGCCCTGGAGCTCCCGCTGCTTCTTCTCTTCGGTCAGCACGGCCGTCTGCGCCCGCGCCAGTGCCGCCGCGGCCTGATCGCGCCGCTTGTCGAGCTCGGCGAGCTGGGGATCGAGCGCCAGCATCTGACTCTCGATTTCCCGGATCTTCAGGTCATCCACCTGGAGAGCCAATAGTGCTTCAACTTCCTGCTGCATCCGACCTCCGCTTGCTCATCGCGCACCCCTTTGCCTGAATTTCTTGAAGTAGTTCCTTCCAGTGTCTTTCAGCTCTCTTCTGATCGTCTCTTTCTCGGCGATCAGGTCATCCTTCTGCGCGCCTTCCGCCAGCGGAATGACTCGATCGAGCTCGGCGAGACGATGGTCGAGATCACGCGCCCGCAGCGTCGCCAGACTGTCGTTCATCGTGCGCTCCGGATCGATCTGGGCCGCTCCTTCGGCGAGGACCTCTTCCATGGTCGCGATGCTATCCGCGTCGAGACGCGCCGAAACCTCGACGATGGTAGCGTCGGGTCCGGCCGCGATCAGCGCGCGATAAATGGCGCGGTAGTCAGGGTCACGAATCGTCCGGGCGTCGAGCTTCTCCGCCAGGTGCTCTACACGCGTCCTGACCGCAAGCATGGCTCGCACCAGCTCCTTTTCCGCCGACGTGCCGCGTTCCGAGTGGTGCGCTCGCCTATCGCTCCGACGAACGCGGGCGGCTGGAGAGATGCGTGGAGCGGAGACCTCCGAGTAGCCTGAGTCGGGGGGGCCTGTTCTTCCGCGCAGCTCGCGCTCGAGCACTTCTCTCGCGACGCCCGTCACCTCGCTGGCACGGGATACGTAAAGATCGCGCGTTATCTCGTCGGATGTGGCGCGGATGGTCGGTAGGAGGCGATCTAAGGCCCTTCGCTTCTTGTGCAGCTCGGCAAACCATCCCGCCCGGTCGAGCAGCTGGATCTTCCGCTCGAATACGTCGATCGCGTCACCGAGGCGGGCCGTGAGCGCGGCACCGCCGTGCGCGCGGACGAACGTGTCGGGATCCTCTCCTTCCGGAAGCGTCACGACACGCACTGCCACGCCCTGCTTGAGCAGCTCGTCCCCCGAACGAAACGTGGCCTTGAGTCCGGCGCGATCACTGTCGTAGAGCAGAAAGACATTCTTCGTGAGCTTTCTGAGCAGCGCCGCCTGTCCGTCGGTGAGCGCGGTGCCGAGTGGAGCCACGACTGTGCTCACCCCGGAAGCCATGAGGCGAACGACATCGAAATATCCTTCGACCACCAGCACCTGATCCTCGCGCCTTACATCGTTCTTCGCCCAGTTCAATCCGTAGAGGAGCTTGCCCTTCGAGAAAACAGCGGATTCCGCAGAGTTCAGGTACTTCGGGTCGCCCGGACCGAGGAGCCGCCCGCCGAATCCCACATTCCGTCCCATGGAGTCGAGGATCGGGAATATCAATCGTCCGCGGAATCTTGGCCGTGGCTCGCTTCCTTCCTCTCCCTGCACGAGGAGGCCGGCGTCGACGAGACGCGCATCGTCGAAGCCGAGAGTGTTCATGTAATTTCGCGTGAGGCCGATCTCGCGCGGAGCGAATCCTATTCCGAACTGATCGGCCACCTCGCGCGAAATCTCACGCTGAGTCAGGTATTCGCGGGCGGGCGACCCCAGTGGATCATCCCAGAGAATCTTCTGGAAGTACGCGGCGGCTGTCGCATTCACTTCCCAGAGCCGCTCACGCGGATCGGGGCCTTCGCGGCGCGACTCGACTTCACGCACCTCGATTCCAGACTTCTCACCGACCAGCTTGACCGCCGCCGGCCATTCCATCCCCAGCCGCTTCTGAAGGAAGTGGAAGACGTCGCCACCCTCAT
>CAYMKQ010000029.1:0-18156 GCA_964391175.1 uncultured Gemmatimonadaceae bacterium
GTGCTCGTGTACGACGGCGCCATGGGGACGAACATCCAGCGCCAAAATCTCAGCGCCGAGGACTTCGGCGGGAAATCGCTGGAAGGGTGCAACGACCATCTCGTGCTCACCCGCCCCGATGTCATCCAGGCGATTCACGAGTCGTTCCTCGCGGTCGGATGCGATGTCGTCGAGACGTGCACTTTCCAGTCGACGCCGCGCCGCCTCCACGAGTGGGGACTCGGCGACAAAGTCCGAGAGATCAACATCGCCGCCGCACGGCTCGCGCGAGAGGCATGCGACAAGTACGCGACGCCCGATCGTCCCCGCTTCGTCGCCGCGTCGATGGGCCCGACGGGGATGCTCCCGTCGAGCTCCGATCCCGTGCTCTCTCGGATCTCCTACGCCGAGCTGAGCGAGAACTATTACGAGCAGGCGAAATACCTCGTCGAGGGCGGAGTGGATCTCCTCCTCATCGAGACATCGCAGGACATCCTCGAGGTGAAGGCGGCGGTCGCCGGCATCGAGAGGTTGTTCACCGAAATCGGCCGCCGCATCCCGATCCAGGCTCAGATCACGCTCGACGTCAGCGGGCGCATGCTGCTCGGCACCGACATCGCCAGCGCGATGACCACGCTCGAGGCTCTGAACGTGGATGTGATCGGGCTCAACTGCTCCACCGGCCCCGAGCACATGCGAGAGCCGATCCGATACCTGTCGGAGCACGCTACGCTCCCGTTGTCGGTGATTCCCAACGCGGGTCTCCCCCTCAACACCGGAGTGGGCGAGGCGGTGTATCCGCTGGAGCCACAGCCGATGGCGCAGGCGCTGTCCGAGTTCGTCAGGGATTTCGGCGTGCGGATTGTCGGTGGATGCTGCGGAACGACACCCGAGCACCTGTCGGCGATCGTCGGCGCGGTGCGCAAGGCGGAGAGCGAGTCCCGGCCCGCTCCGCGCGCGCAGCACGTGCCGCGTGTCAGCTCGGCGATGCGCGCGATCACTCTGCACCAGGATCCCCCCCCACTTCTGGTCGGCGAGCGCGTCAACTCTCAAGGCTCGCGCAAGGTCAAGCGGCTGCTTCTCGCCGACGACTATGAGGGAATCCTCGAGGTCGCGCGCGAGCAGGTGGACTCGGGCGCGCACGTTCTCGACGTGTGCGTCGCGCTCACCGAGCGCGCCGACGAAGCCGAGCAGATGTCGAAGGTGGTAAAGCTGCTGTCGATGAGCGTCGAAACCCCCCTCGTCGTCGATTCGACGGAAGCGAACGTCATCGAAGCTGCGCTCGAGCACATCCCGGGACGTGGAATCGTCAACTCCATCAACATGGAGAACGGGCGAAAGCGCATCGATGCGGTGGTCCCTCTCGTGAAGAAGCACGGTGCCGCCGTGATCGCCCTCACGATCGACGAGATCGGGATGGCGAAGACTCGCGAGCGGAAGCTCGAGGTCGCGAAGAAGATATATGATATCGTTGTCGGCCAATACGGCCTGTCTCCAGAGGATTTGATCTACGACGCGCTCACGTTCACGCTCGCGACCGGCGACGAAGAGTGGATCGAGTCGGGTAAAGAGACCGTGGAAGGAATCCGCCTCATCAAGCGCGAGCTACCGGGCGTCTCCACCATACTCGGCGTTTCCAACGTCAGCTTCGGGCTCACTCCCGAAGCGCGCAGCGTCCTCAATTCTGTGTTCCTGCACCACTGCGTGCAGGCGGGACTGGACGCGGCCATCGTCAATCCCGCGCACATCAGGCCGTACGCGGAGATCTCCACCGCCGAGCGGGAGATGGCGGACGATCTCGTCTTCAACAAGAGACCGGACGCCCTCCAGCGCTTCATCGAGTACTTCGCGAACACGGGCAGCTCGGCGTCGGGCGCCCAGGTGGAGAAGGAAGATCCGACCGCCGGCATGACGGCCGAGCAGAAGATCCACTGGATGATCCTGCACCGTAAAAAGGAAGGAATCGAGGAGCAGCTCGATGCGGCGGGCGTGCGGGAGAATCCTGTCCGCCTGCTCAACGACGTGCTCCTGCCGGCGATGAAGGAGGTCGGCGACAAGTTCGGCGCCGGCGAGCTCATTCTGCCATTCGTGCTCCAGTCCGCCGAGGTCATGAAGAAGGCGGTCAAGCACCTCGAGCAGTTCCTCGAGAAAGCCGAAGGCTACACCAAGGGGAAGATCGTGCTCGCGACCGTGTACGGCGACGTGCACGATATCGGCAAGTCTCTCGTAAACACCATTCTCTCCAACAACGGCTACACCGTCTTCGACCTCGGCAAGCAGGTGCCGGTCAACACCATCCTCGACAAGGCCGTCGAGGTCGGCGCGGATGCCATCGGCCTGAGCGCGCTCCTGGTCTCGACCTCGAAGCAGATGCCGCTTTGCGTGCAGGAGCTCGACAAGCGCGGGATCCAGGTCCCCGTTCTCATTGGGGGCGCGGCGATCAACCGCCGCTTCGGCCGGCGCGCGCTGTTTGTCGAAGGCGAGCGTCCCTACGACTCCGGCGTCTTCTACTGCAAGGACGCCTTCGAGGGCCTCGAGACGATGGATGTGCTCCAGGACCCGGAGAAGCGCAAGAAATTCGTAATCAAGAACCTCGACGACGCGCGGAACGACGTCTTCCTCCGGACAACGGTCGGGAAGGACATCAGTGTGGGAGATTCAGCGGGCGCACGGAGTGATGTCGCTGCCAACAATCAGCTGCCCCGGCCGCCCTTCTGGGGCACGCGAGTGATTCGCGACATTCCGCTGGACGAAATCTTCGAGCTGCTGGATCTCGACGAGCTCTACCGCCTCCAGTGGGGCGGACGCGGGTCGGGCGAGCAGTACAGGTCCGCCGTGGCGAACGAATTCGAGCCGGCACTCGAGCGCCTGAAAACGGACGCGAAGAGAAATGGCTGGATCAAGCCGGCGGTCGTTTACGGCTACTTTCCGGCGCAATCGCAGGGCAACGACGTTATCATCTACGATCCGGCGGCGTACTCCAGCGACGGCGGCTCGCTGCGCGAGATCGCGCGCTTCCATTTTCCACGTATGGTCGGCCGCGAGCGTCTCTGTCTGGCCGATTACATTCGCAGCGTCGACTCGGGCGACGTGGATGTGGTGCCGCTTCAGGTGGTGACGGTGGGCAACGAAGCGACGAAGAGATTCGAGAATCTACAGGCGAAGAACGAGTACACCGAGGCTTTCTACTCGCACGGCCTTTCCGTCGAATCAGCGGAAGCCGTCGCCGAGTGGGCTCACCGCAGGATCAAAAAGGAGCTGGGCGTTCCGACCGGCAAGCGCTACTCGTGGGGATACGGGGCGTGTCCCGACCTCGACGACCACGCGACTGTGTTCAAGCTCCTGCCCGCCGCGGAGGCGCTCGGCATGGATCTCACGGAAGCGTTTCAGCTTCTCCCCGAGCAGTCCACCGCGGCACTGATCATCCATCACCCCGAAGCAAGGTACTACGCGGTGCGCGGCGCCGGCTCGGGGGCAGGAGCCGAAGCGGAGGCCGCCGTTGCCTGACAATCCATTGATCGTGCGGCTTCTCGACCCGCTCCAGGTCGTCATCTTCGATGGCGCAATGGGGACCATGCTCTACAACAAGGGCGTGTTCATCAACCAGTGCTACGACGAGCTGAACGTCCGCTCTCCCGATCTCATCCGGGATGTGCACGAGGCTTATCGAAAAGCGGGCGCCGAGATTCTTGAGACCAACACGTTCGGCGCGAATCGAATCAAGCTGGCGCAGTACGGCCTCGAGGCGCAGGTCGGGGACATCAACCGCGCCGCGACGAAGCTGGCGCGCGAAGTGGCCGATGACGATCTGCTCGTCGCGGGCGCGGTCGGCCCGCTCGGCGTTCGGCTGGAGCCGCTCGGTCCGACCAGCCTATCCGAGGCACGCGCCGTGTTCCGGGAACAGCTCGAGGCGCTGAAAGAGGGCGGCGCCGATCTCTTCATTCTCGAGACCTTCGCCGATCTGCACGAGATCGAGCAGGGGATCCTCGCCGCGCGGGATGTCGATCCGAACATTCCGGTCATCGCGCAGATGACGATCGGATCGGACTGCCACACTCCCTACGGCGTGACCGTCGAGGATGTCGCGCAGTCGCTGGATGCTTTCGGCGCCGACATCATCGGCCTCAACTGCTCGGTGGGACCGCAGATCATTCTCGACGCGATCGAGAAGATGGTCACAGTGACGCGGCGGAAGCTCAGCGCCCAGCCGAACGCCGGCATGCCGCGCGATGTGAGCGGAAGAAGCATGTACATGGCGAGCCCCGAGTACATGGCCACCTACGCGCACCATCTCGTGCAGGCGGGAGCGAAGGTCGTGGGTGGATGCTGCGGGACGACCCCCGAGCACATCGCGGCAATGGTGGAAGGTGTCCGTCCCCTCTCGCCCCGACAGGCACGCGTCTCGATGAAGGAGCGGCGGCACACGCACCCGGAGCTTCCGCCCGAGGACCCGGGTGTCGAGCCGGTACCCTTCGCCGAGAGATCGAAGTGGGCTGGCAAGATCGCTCGCGGTGAGTTCGTCACGTCGGTCGAGATCGTGCCGCCGCGGGGTGTCGACGCATCGCGCATGCTGCGCGACACGGCTGCACTCCGCGATGCGGGCGTCGATGCCGTCAACGTCCCTGATGGCCCGCGAGCCCAAAGCCGCATGGGCGCCCTCCTCACTGCTCTGCTGATCGAGCAGCAGGTGGGGATCGAGACGGTCATTCACTACTGCTGCCGCGACCGCAATCTCCTCGGCATGCTCAGCGACCTCCTCGGCGCGGCCGCAGTCGGGCTCCGGAACATGCTCCTCATCACCGGCGATCCGCCGAAGATGGGACCATATCCGAACGCGACGGCGGTGTTCGACATCGATGCGATCGGACTCACCAACCTGGTGAACCAGCTCAATCACGGCCTGGATCCGGGCGGAAACGCGATCGGCGCGCCGACGAAGTTCGCGATCGGAGTAGGGGTGAATCCCGCCGCCCTGGATCCCACGCAGGAGCTCAAGCGGTTCGAGTGGAAAGTCGACGCGGGCGCCGAGTATGCAATTACCCAGCCCGTGTTCGATGTCGAGCAGCTGGAGCGGTTCCTCTCGACCATCGAGCACACGCGGATTCCCATCGTTGCCGGGATCTGGCCGCTCGTCTCGCTGCGGAACGCGGAGTTCCTCGCCAACGAGGTCCCGGGCGTCGTCGTGCCCGCGGCGATAATCGAGCGGATGCGCGTGGCGAGCGCCAAGTCGAAGGAGCACGGCGTGGCGGAGGGAATCGCGATCGCGCGGGAGATGCTGGAGCGCGTGCGGCCGCACGTCCAGGGCGTGCAGGTGTCGGCGCCATTCGGAAAGGTCGAGCTCGCGCTCGATGTCTTCCGCGATACGCTCGCGGGAACGGGCGCGGCCCCTCACACGGCGGCTCGGGCAACCGCGACCTAGACATGATCGCCGAGCTCTTCATCTCCCGCTCCCGCTATTGGCTGGTCAAGGAATACCCGATCAAGCTCGGCCACTGCATTTATGCGCTTCCGCCAGACTCGGTCTGGGTGCGCAACGAAGGCTCGAACAGCATCGGCAACCTGCTCGTCCATCTCACCGGCAACGTGACTGAATGGATCATCGGCGGTGTCGGAGGCAGGAAATTTGAGCGCGACCGCGCTTCGGAATTCAGTCAGCTGGAAGGAGCGAGCGGCGCCGATCTGCTCGCCCGGCTCGAGGCGGTGCTGCGGGATGCGGATGCAATTCTCGCGGGGTTGACGGAAGCGGATCTCAGGCAAAACCTCGTCATCCAGGGACGCGAGACCACCGTCCTCGGCGCGATTTACCACGTCGTCGAGCACTTCGCGATGCACACCGGTCAGATCGTACTGCTCACGAAGCTCCACGCACCGGGCTCGATCCGCTTCTACGACGATGCCGGCCCTGTCGCCCGCCCCCTCTGGCACGAGGGCACGGGCCTCGACGAGGCCGCGCATTAGGCTATTCTTGCATCAGGACAATACGACCATCCGCCGAATATGAAGGGAATTCTCATAGTGGATCACGGGTCGCGCCTCGAAGACGCGAACGACATGCTGCGAGGCATGGCGGATCTCATTCAGACCATGGCCGGATCCGATGTGATCGTCCGCTACGCCCACATGGAGCTCGCCGACCCCGACATTCCCGAAGGATTCGCCGAGTGTGTGCGGGCCGGCGCTCGCGACGTGACGGTGTTTCCGTACATGCTCTCGCCCGGCCGCCATTCGACGTCAGACATCCCGCGCATGGTCGCGGAATCGGCACGCGCGTTTCCGCACGTAACTTTCAGCGTCACTCCGGCGTTCGGACTGCACGAGAAACTCGCGCAGGTCGTGTTGGAGCGCGCCGGAGTGAGCCCCGTTCCCGACGAAGGAATCAGCCTCCGTGCCAACTGATACGACTTCTCCGGCGCTGACGCTTCTCTCCGAAGAGGAGATCATGTTCCGCGACGCCGTCGCCGCGTTCGCTGAAGCGGAGGTGCGTCCTCGAGTCGCCGAGATGGAGAAGGCGGGCAGGATCGATCCCGGCCTCCTTCCCAAGTATTTCGAGCTCGGCCTCATGGGAATCGAGGTTCCGGAGGAGTACGGTGGCGCGGGCGGAACGCTTTTCATGGTCACGCTTGCCGTCGAAGAGATCAGCAAGGTCGATGCGGCCGCGGCGATCGTCTGCGATGTCCAGAACACTCTGGTCAACTATCCGATCTCGCGATACGGAACTGATGCGCAGAGGTCGAAGTATCTGCCGATGCTCACGTCCGAGACCGTGGGCGCCTACGCGCTTTCGGAATCGGGCTCGGGCTCCGATGCCTTCGGGCTGACGACGCGCGCCGAGAAGCGCGGCGACCGCTGGGTGCTCAACGGTCGGAAGCTCTGGATCACGAATGGCGCGGAGGCGGGTGTGTTCGTGGTCTTCGCGAACGCTGATCCGGCCGCCGGCTATCGCGGAATCACGGCGTTCATCGTCGAGCGCGACTTCAAGGGGTTCAAGGTGGGGAAGAAGGAGGACAAGCTTGGCATTCGCGCCTCCAGCACTGTCGAGCTGCTGCTCGACGACTGTGAAATCCCCGACGAGAATGTGCTCGGCCCCGTCGGTCAGGGCTACAAGATCGCGATCAACACGCTAAACGAGGGACGCATTGGAATCGGGGCGCAGATGATCGGCGTCGCCCAGGGCGCCCTCGCCGCCACCATCCAATACCTCGGCGAGCGAAAGCAGTTCGGGAAGCCGCTGTCGGATTTTCAGGGGATCCAGTTCCAGGTGGCGCAGGCCGCTACTGACGTCGAGGCGGCGCGGCTCATGGTGTACAACGCCGCGCGCCTCAAGGACGCCGGAAAGGACATCGCGCGCGAGGGCGCGATGGCCAAGCTCTTCTCTTCACAGGTCTGCGAGCGAGTCACCTCGCTCTGCGTCGAGCTGTTCGGAGGCTACGGCTACACCAAGGACTACCCCGTGGAGAAATTCTATCGCGATGCCAAGATCGGAACGATCTATGAAGGCACCTCTAACATGCAGCTCCAGACGATCGCGAAGGCCGTACTGAAATAGGTGCAGCTGAGAACGAGGTCTTCCGGGAATCGGGCCGACTGACAAGAGCAAGGCTGCCAGCTACCTGCTCCCGGCTGCCCGCCGCCAGCTTGCTAGTCGGGACGTTTCATCTTCGGTTCGCGGCGCCCTGGATAAAGGATTACCGAGCAGCAGGTTTGATGGCGGATCCGTTCTGCCGCCGCGGTAAGCTCGAGCATGAGCGACTACCGACGACTTCACGTGTGGCGAAAGGCGCATTCTCTGGCACTCAACGCTCATCGCTCAGCTTCCCGTATTCGCGGTAATCAGTACGCGGCGTTCCGAAGCCAGATCATTCGGGCGGCGATGTCCATCCCGGCGAATATCGTTGAAGGGCGGGAGCAGAACACTGAAGCCGCCTTTGTGCGCTTTCTTCGAATCGCGCTCGCCTCCGCCTCGGAGCTCGAGTACCATGTGATGGCGGCGCGCGATATACACGCCATCTCGGGAAGTGAGTATCTCTCGCTATCGAGCCAGGTCGCCGAAGTGAGGATGATGCTCCACGGCTTGCTACGCCGACTCAAGAATCCAGCGACTCCAACGGAGCCCGCGACACGAAACGTCCAGACGTCGTAAAGCCGGGGGCAGGCAGCTTGCAGCGGGTCGCTGGCAGCGTTGCAGTTTCTTGCAGTTGCGAATGGAGTCTTTTTCGCGGAGTTCCCGCAGGAACCAAAGGTGTATTCTCACCACTCCCTATTCGCGCGTCGTCCCCCGCAGCAGTCCCTCGCGGATCCGGCGCGCCCTGGCGGACGCCCTTGATTCCTCGACGATGCGCGGATCGACGCGCGCGACGAAGTGGAGCCTCACCGCCACTGTCTGCGGCCGCCCATCCCGCCGAATACGAATGGGAACCTCCGCACCTTCCGCCGCTCTCGCGTACCTCGCGCGAAACTTCTCCAGCCATGCTGCGTCATCGACACTGACTCCTCCCACCGCGAGCAGTAGATCGCCGCTCTTCAGTCCGGGCGGGGACGCGGGAGTCCCGGGAACCGGATCGGTGACATAGACACCCGTCGAGTCCTGTATGGTGGAGATACCGACACGCGGCTCCCGGATCGGGTCGCCACCCAGACGCATCCCCGCCAGCGGAAGAATCTTGTCCCACGGATAGGGCTCGCGGCCGTCGACGTAGCGCGCATTGAAATCCTCGAATGATTTCCCGTTGGCCGCGCGAGAGACCACGCTCCACCATTCGTCCGATGTGAAGCCGCGCCCTTCCTTGTACACGGAGTTGTACATCGCCCTCATCACATGGTCGAGCGAGGCGCGGTTGTCGGTCGCGTCGCGGATGAGAATGTCGAGCATCAATCCCGCCAGGGATCCCTTCGGGTAATACAGGTATTCCGTGCCGTCGCGCGGATGGATCCAAGTCGAGAGCGACGCGTCCTCGAGGGCCGTGGGAGGCAGAGCGGCGACCTTCGCGATCTTTTCGGCGGTGAGATCGTAGAAGCCCCGCGCATCGATCGTCCCTCCGCGCACCTGCGCGAGATCGGAGTAGTAGTCGGTTATTCCCTCGCTGATCCAGAGCTGCGTGGTGAGCTGGGGCTGATCGTAGCGGTACGGATACAGCTCGGCCGGGCGGAGCCGCTTAACGTTCCAGGCGTGGAATACCTCGTGCGCGTAGAGCGAGATCAGAACGGGCGAGCCGATCATCTCCGGCGCGAGGATGTCGACATGGGAGTTCTGGTGCTCCAGACCCGCTCCGCCAGCGAAGGACGAGTCCACGATCTGGAGCACGGTGTAGGTGCTCCACGGCACTTCTCCGAACACCTTCACCTGAGGCGGAATCACTTTGCCGAACGCATCCCACACGGCTGAGCGCTGTGCGCCGCTGACGCTGCCGGCGGGATAGGTCGCGAACCGGATCCACCTTTCCGAGATCAGCGTGCTGTCGACATCGAACCGCCCCACGAAGAAGGGCATGTCCACGAGATCGTGATAATTCGAAGCGGTGTACGTGCGCGGCCCGGTCGAAATCATGCCGGTCACGATCTTCCACGCCGGCTCCGTCGTGACGCTCACTGTCGCCGGAAAATCGAGGCTCCTCCCCTCGGGATAGAGGAAGAGATTGGTTCCGTTGAAGAGGAGAAAATCGGATTGCGCCCAGCTGTTCTCGTTCTCGAGACTGTCGGCACGGTAGTCGAAACGCACCATCACCTGTCCGACGCCGCGCGGCTGAATGCGCCAGGTATCCTGGTCGACCTTGTCCCAGCTGAGCGTGGCGCCCGACTGTTCGGCGGAAAAGTTGAACACGTTCCGCGCGAAGTTGCTCATCTCGTACGCTCCGGGAGTCCAGACCGGAAGCGACAGGATCACCGGCAGGTCTCCGCCCACGGTGAACGTCATCGCCGACGTGACGAATCTCCGCGCCGCATTCGCGCTGGTGAACGTCACGCCGTAACGGATGTCGGTGAGCGGCGCGGACGCGATCCCGGTCTGCGCCGCGCTCGCTCGCGGAAAGCCGGCGATCCCGGCGAGCAGTGCAGCCACGAGCGGTGCTATATTCGAGCCTCGATTCACGCTGCTTCTCCGCATTGATGCGTCAGCCACCGCCCCATGTTCTCTCCAGACTCGATCTCCTTCCTCAAGAAGCTACTGGATACGCCGGGCCCCTCTGGGTTTGAGTCGGCTCCGGCGAAAATATGGCGCGAGCAGGCGCGGCAGTTCTCCGAGGTTCGCGGTGACGTAGCGGGCAACAGCATCGCTGAAGTTAACCCCGGCGGCAGTCCGACGATCATGCTCGCCGGTCACATCGATGAGATCGGCGTCATCGTCGCCTACATCGACGACCAGGGCTACGTCTACATCCAGCCCATTGGCGGCTGGGATCCGCAGGTGCTCATCGGGCAGCGGCTGCGATTCATCGGGCGGGAGGGCGACGTGTTCGGCGTCATCGGGAAGAAGCCGATCCACCTCATCAAGCACGATGAGCGGGAGAAGGCCGCCAAGTTCGCCGATCTCTGGGTCGATCTGGGCGCCAAGACGAAGCAGGAAGCGGAATCGATGCTCTCGGTCGGCGACCCGGGGGTCATTGACTCGCGCACCATGGAGTTTCCGAACGGGCGGATCGTCTCACGCTCGATCGACGACCGCATCGGCGCGTTCGTGGTCCTCGAAGCGCTGAGGCGTTACGCCGAGAAACCCGGCGCGGCAAAGGTCGTGGCCGTCGCGACGACACAGGAAGAGATCGGCTACCGCGGGGGCGGCGCGAGCGTATGCGCGACCTGCATCGCTCCCCAGATGGCCATCGTCGTCGACGTCACCTTCGCGATCGACCATCCCGGTATCGAGAAGAAGGAGCACGGAGACTCCACCATCGACGGCGGACCGGTTCTCACGCGCGGCTCTATCATCTCTCCAGTCGTGCTGAATCTTCTTCGCAAGACGGCGGAGGAACGGTCCATCCCCTTTTCTCTTCATGCGGCCGGGCGGGAAACGAGCACCGATGCGGATGCGATCCACATCGCGCGCGAGGGCGTGGCGACCGCGCTGGTCTCTATTCCGAACAGGTACATGCACTCGCCCAACGAGCTCGTCAGCATCCAGGACCTCGATCGCGCGGCGGAGCTGATTGCCGAGACGTGCCGGGCCGTGGACACCGAGACGGACTTCACGGCGCGGTGAGCCGGCCCGCGACCGCGTTGCATCGAAGAGAACGCCCGCGAATGAGCCGCCGGTAGCAGAAAAAATGCCTCACCCGATTCCCGCCCCGCGCGAAGAGGGAATGACCAAATCGACCGCCTCGCCCTTGTACTGGGCCAGGTACGGGCGCGCGAATGCGCCGACGCTGCTGGTGCTGCACGGGGGTCCGGGCGCTGACCATCGCTATCTCCTGCCCCAGATGCTTCACCTCGGCGAGCGGTTCGACCTGCTCTTCTACGACCAGCGCGGCGGCGGGAGATCGAAATCGGATGCCCGCATCCCGGTCACGTGGCGAACGCACGTCGATGATCTGGCGGCGGTGGTCGAGGAGTTCGCGCTCGACCCGCTGTCGATCGTTGGATATTCGTGGGGCGCGATGCTCGCGTTACTCTACACGATCGAGACGCGTACGAATCTGGCTCTGCGCGCGCCGTCTCGCCTCGGACTGATCAGTCCCGCGCCACTCACACTCGAGTACCGGCGACAGTTCGAGGCCGAGTTCGCGCGACGACAACAGGCTCCCGAGATTCAGCGACTTCGGGAGGAGCTCACCGCATCCGGTCTGCGCGAGAAGGATCCCGCCGCTTACCAGCAGCGCGCGTTCGAGCTCGGAGTAGCCGGATACTTCTCGGATCCGCGCAGAGCTCACGATCTTACGCCCTTCCGGGTGGTCGGCCGGGCGCAGCAATCGGTGTGGGAAAGCCTGGGCGATTTCGACCTGATCGAGCGCCTTCAGGGTATCAGAATACCCTCCATCATAGTGCGCGGGCGTGACGATCCGATTCCAACAGCGTCTTCCGTAGAAGCTGCCAAGGCGCTCGAAACGAAGCTCGTGCGTCTGGACGAGTGCGGGCATGTGCCGTACGTTGAACAGCCGGAAGGGCTTTTCGCGGCACTCGACTCTTTCCTTGATGAAACCAATCCGCCTGTAGGCAGCTGAAATTCAGCTATGACATCAGACTCCGGAGTCACACAACACGCGATCAGCTCGATTACGGTCGACGGCAAGGAGTACAAGGTTGCTCTCCGTCTCGCCTACGATGGCGTCGAGTATATCGGGAGATTGTGGTTCAGCGATCCGTCGAGCGATCAGATGGGAATTCCGGACCACGGCGCAGTGCCGGGCCGTACCATCGCCGAAGCGGTAGAAGTAGCAAGAAAGCTCACGTCCCAGGATCTGGAGCGCCGCTGTCACCGCGCTCTGGCGGACAAGCGCCGCTATATCAGACTTCGCCGCGCCACCGAGGAGATCATCACCAAGATCAAGTACATGAACCGGGTCGCGGTGACGATGAGACACGGCATGCTGGACAGCGAGGGCGCGAGTCAGGAGCTCGAGTTGATCCAGAAGCAGATCGAAGAGATAGTAAAGACCCTTCCCTTCCACGCGGGGATCGAAGAGGGTACGTAGCCCCGTATATTGAGAGCATGGACTCTCGTACGGCCGCGCACGTCCTCTCCCAGATAGGCGCGCTTCTCGAGATTAAGGGCGAGCACAGATTCAAGGCGCGAGCATACGCTGGAGCCGCGCGTGCCCTCATCGCCCTCGACACCGACGACCTTGGCCCACTCCTCCGCTCGGGCGAGCTCGCCAAAACTTCCGGAATCGGACCCGCGACGCTGTCGGTCGTGCAAGAGCTGGTCGAGACCGGAGAATCGTCGTACCTCTCCCGCCTGCGCGAAGGGATTCCCGCCGGCCTCCTCGAGCTCCTGCGCGTCCCCGGGCTCGGCGTCGCCAAGGTACAGGTCATCCACGAAGCTCTGGGCGTCGAGACCGTCGACGATCTCGAGCGCGTCGCGCAGAACGGCCAGCTGGCCGAGCTCCCCCGCTTCGGCGAGAAGACCGCGGCGAGGATCCTCAAGGGCATCTCGATCATGAAGAGAAACGCCCACCTCGAGCGCTTTCCCAAGGCCGCGCTCGAAGCGCACATGTTCCTGGCAAGCGTAGTGAAGCATCCCGATGTGGTCCGCGCGGACGTCGCCGGCTCTATCCGCCGCCACAACGAGGTGGTGGCCGACATCGACATCGTAGCCGAATGCCGGACTGACGCGGAGAAGGTGGCGGCGTCGTTCGCGCGAGCGCCCGGGGTGAAGGAGGCGACTCCCGGCGAGGAGCCGGGCTCAGTCGACATCCGCTTCATCGATGGAGCGCATCTCGACATGCACTGTGTGCCGAGTGATGACTACGCGGTCGCTCTGTGGCGGGCGACAGGGAGTGAGGCGCACGTGGAAGCGATGACCGAGTGGGCGCGAGCGAAAGGTTTCCGCTTCGACGGCAACACGCTCATCATGAAATCGAAGCGCGTAACGCTGGCGGACGAGGATGCGCTCTTCGCCGCGTTGGGGCTCACGTCGATTCCCCCCGAGCTGCGCGAGGGGATGGGCGAAATCGAAGCGGCGGCGGCGGACGAGCTTCCGGACCTCGTGACCTGGGACGACATTCGCGGAGCGCTCCACTGTCACTCGGACTATTCGGACGGAGCCGCGACGATCGAGCAGATGGCGAACGCCGCGAAGGAGCGGGGCTGGAGCTACATCGGAATCTCCGACCACTCCGAATCCGCGTTCTACGCCGGCGGATTGAAGAGAGACAAGATCCTGCGTCAGCACGACGAGATCGATCGGCTCAATGCCGGCGTTACGGACCTCCGGATTCTCAAGGGAATCGAGGCCGACATCCTCGCGGACGGGCGTGTGGATTACGATGCGGAAACCCTCGATCGCTTCGACTACGTGATCGGCTCGGTCCATTCGCGCTTCGGCATGGACGGGGAGGAGATGACCCGGCGCGTGCTCGCCGCGCTCGACGATCCGCACCTCACGATACTCGGCCACCCGACGGGAAGACTGCTCCTCTCGCGCGAGCCGTACGCGATCGATGTGGAAGCGGTCATCGAGAAGGCCGCAAGCGTCGGTGTCGCGCTCGAGCTGAACTGCGACCCGCACCGGCTGGACCTCGACTGGCGCTATTGCCGTAAGGCGAAAGAGCTCGGCGTCACGATCGAGATCGGGCCCGACGCGCATTCGACCGGCGGGCTCGACAACGTCCATTTCGGGATCGGGCTGGCGCGAAAGGCGTGGCTCGAAGCCCGGGAGATTTTGAACGCGCGCAGCGCCGGCGAAGTCCTGGCATTCGCCCGAAAGAGACGCGAGAAATGAAGAAGCGCACGGTCGTGAAGCGACGCCGGCCGGCGGATCTCGAGGCGCACGCCAGGGAGATTTTCGCGCGACTCAAGCGGGCGCACCCCGACGCCCATTGCGAGCTCGATCACGAGACGCCACTTCAGCTTCTGGTGGCGACGATTCTGAGCGCGCAGTGCACGGACAAGCGGGTGAACATGGTGACGCCCGAGTTGTTCCGGACTTATCCGACGGCCGCGCACCTCGCCGATGCTCCTCCCGAAAAGCTCGAGGATTCGATCCGAAGCACCGGCTTCTTCCGCAACAAGACGAAGAGCCTGATCGGCCTCGGCAAGGCGCTGGTCGAGCGGCACCAGGGGAACGTGCCGGAAAGCATGGAGGAGCTAGTCAAGCTTCCGGGTGTCGGACGCAAGACAGCCAACGTCGTGCTGGGAAACGCGTTCAAGCGAAGCGAGGGAGTGGTCGTCGACACTCACGTCGGTCGTGTGAGTCTTCGCCTCGGGCTGACGAAGGAGACGGACCCGGTGAAGGTCGAGCGCGAGCTGATGCCGCTTTTCCCGCGCGAGGACTGGGCACTCGTCGCGCACCTCATGATCTTTCACGGGCGCCGCATATGTCACGCTCGCTCCCCGAAATGCGAGGTGTGCGTGCTGAATGACATCTGCCCGTCGAGCAGGGTCTAACTTTGAACTGCAATTAAGAACGACACAGATGCGAGGGAACAGAAGCAGAGCTTCGAGTTGCGAGAACAAACCAACCAAGCAGGAGTGGTCCCTCGCAACTCGCGACGGTGCCTCTGTCCTCTCGCATCTGTGTCGTTCTACTTTGAAACTGACCCGAGTTGGCAGCGTTCAATTGCAGTGTCAATTATTATTAACCTTCCCCGTTGACCCCTCCTCCCACACTGATGACGAAATTCGCGACGATCGAGACGGACCGCGGCACCATGCGCGCCGAGCTGTACGACAAGGAAGCCCCCAGGACCGTGGCGAACTTCGAGAAGCTCGCCAACTCCGGCTTCTATGACGGGACCAGGTTCCACCGCGTGATCAAGGACTTCATGGTGCAGGGCGGGGATCCGTACTCGAAGGGCGGCGAGCACGCCAAGGGACCGGTTGGAACCGGCGGTCCGGGCTGGAAAATCGACTGCGAGACCAACGGAAATCCCCACAAGCATCAGGTTGGCTCACTCTCGATGGCGCACGCCGGGAAGAACACGGGCGGGAGCCAGTTCTTCATCGTGCTGAGCGAACAGAGCACCAGACACCTGAACGGCGTCCACACCGTTTTCGGGAAGGTCGCCGAAGGGCTCGACGTGGTGCCCAGGATCAGCCAGAACGACACCATGTCGAAGGTGCGAGTGACGAACGGCGCGGAGGCGAAATAGTCATGGCGACGAAGAAGAAAACGGATCTCAGCGCCGCGCTCACCGGTCTCGTTCTGGGCGCGGTGACGCTCTTCCTCCTAATGACCGCGATCGTGATGATGACCAACGCCCATTATCGGGGTGAGGAGGGGTCGACGGCGGGGGCGCCGCGCCCGTAAAGGACGGTGAGGTGGGTGGCCTTATCTATATGTCGAGCATATATTACTGACCGGTCAGTTACTGCGGAGATCGGCGGATGGCCAGAACGAAAAAGGTAGCCCCGAAATGGCGGCGGCGCCCCGAAGATCGGCCCCAGCAGATTCTCCAGGCCGCACTCGACGTCTTCGGAAAGCGCGGTCTCTCCAACGCCCGGCTCGAGGACATCGCCGTCCGGGCCGGCATTTCAAAGGGAACGATCTACCTCTACTTCTCGAGCAAGGAGGAGCTGTTTCGGGAGATGATCCGGCAGACCGCCGTCGTCGCGATCGAGGCCGGGGAACAGGACCGCCCACCCCTGCTGCCAACCGAGCAGCTCAGGGATTTCCTGCGACGCTACTGGGAGCTCGTGCGATCGCCGGCGTTCAACACGATCTATCGACTCGTGCTGAGCGAGGCGCACCAGTTTCCGGACCTGGCCGAGTTCTACGCCCGGGATGTGGTCGCCCGGAGTCTCGAGATTCTGAGCGGCATCATCCGGCGCGGTGTCGACGCCGGGGAGTTTCGCGCAATCAACCCCATGATCGCGGCACGGATGCTGGCCGGGCTCACCATCATGAACGGCCTTTGGCGCGACGAGCGCACCGGACTCGAGCAGATGATCAACAGGACTGACGACGAGATTCTCGGGGAGCTTGCGGATTTCTGTCTGCGCTCGATTGCTCCGACAGAATCCGCGTTCGCTCAGGCCGATGGCGCCCCCGCGGGGCCGTGACCCTCAACAGTTGACCGACCCGCCACGTATTCCTGACGAGGAACGAGAGCTCGTGAGTCTGGCCCGGACGGGGGACGAGCGGGGGTTCGCGGGTCTCGTGCGTTTGCACCAGAGAAGGGCGTACATGGTGGCGCGCTCGATCGTCCTGTCGCACGAAGACGCGGAGGACGCGGTTCAGGAGGGATTCCTGCGCGCTTACCAGGCGTTCGACCGGTTCGATCCTGGACAGTCGTTTGGTGCCTGGCTCAACCGGATCGTAGCGAACGCGGCTCTCGATCTGGCGCGACGCCGGAAGGTCCGAACGGTGGAGGAGCTTTCGGAATCAATCCCGAGTCCGTTCCGCGATCCTTCCGAGGACGCCGAGCTGAGATCGCGATTGGAGAGCGCTCTCGCCAGGCTCCCGGATCGCGCGCGGGCAGTGATCGTGCTACATGATGTAGAGGGGTTCACGCACGCCGAGATCGGGGAGATGTTGGGAATACCGGGGGGGACTGCGCGATCAGATCTGCACCACGCGCGCCAGCGTTTGCGAGGGTTGCTGGAGAACATGCGGGGATAGAAAACAGGGGATAGAGAATGGACGATCGAACCGATTTGCGCCTGACCGACGAAGGCGACGCGAGACTAGCGGCAATTCTCCGCGATGTATACGCGGCGCCCGCCGGAGGCGCATACTGGGAAGCTCTCGAGAGCCGCGTGATGGCGCGCATCGCCGAGCATCGCGCGGGAATCGTGCGGCTTCAGGCGAGCTCGTGGTCCGTCCTCGAGCGTTGGGCCGCGCCGGGTCTGGCGGCGGCCGCTCTCATCTTCGTGGCGGCGGGAGTATTCCTGTCGCGGGAGAACGAGGCCGATCTGCGCACCACCTACGAGGCGGTGACTGAGACCACCGATCCCGATGTCCTGCCTGGCGCCGTGCACGTGGTGACGGCCCCGCGCGATGGCTCGTCGCAGCGCGAAGCGACGTTCCGCTACGTTCTGTCCCACTGAGGATTCCGATGGAACGCTCGAAGGGGTACGCATTGTTGTTCCTGCTCGGCGCCTTTCTCACGGGTGGAGCGCTTGGGTTCACGGCTGACCGTGTCATCGGCGGGGCCGGACACGGCCGGCAGATGCGCGGTCCTGCCGCCTATCGGCAGAAGATGGCGGAGGAGCTCAAGCTCACGCCGCAGCAGCAGGCATCGATCGATTCGCTAATGGAGCAGAAGAAGCGGCAGATCGTCGCTCTCTACCGGCCAGTCAAGCCGCAGCTCGACTCGATAGCGGTCAGCGCCCGGATCGTGAGCGACAGCACGCACGCCCAGATCAAGCGTCTGCTCGATCCGGAGCAGCAGGCAAGGCTCGAGAAAATGCGCGCCGCGGGGCGTCATGACCTGGCGAAGCGGCGCAGCAAGGACAGCGTTCGCCCTCCGGACCTGAAGTAGGCCTGAGGGAAGCTCACAAAAAAGCGTCGGCGCAGAATTCTGCGCCGACGCTTTTTCTTGTTCCCGGAGTTGTTCCCGGAGTTGCTAGATGTTGTCGGGGTCGAGCTTCTTC
>CAYMKQ010000029.1:18256-24400 GCA_964391175.1 uncultured Gemmatimonadaceae bacterium
TTGTTCCCGGAGTTGTTCCCGGAGTTGCTAGATGTTGTCGGGGTCGAGCTTCTTCTCGGTCTTCCCGAAGTTCTTCTGGATCTTCCCTTTGAGCTGCTCAGCGCGGCCCTTTATGTGCTCGCTGTGGTTATCGGTGGCTTTTCCGAAGTCGCCGCGAAGATCTCCCTTCATCTCTTTCGCCTTGCCCTTAAGCTCGTTCTCGGTGCCTCTTTGGTTTAGATCCTTCATTGAACCCTCCGTCAGGAGAACGTATCGATCGCATTCCTTTGCACCCCTTTTAACGCAAGCGATATGCCCACCGGAGTCCCCGGTTTCCCGCTCTCGGGTATCGACCTTGCAAAGGCCCGTTTACTTGCGGAGATTCCGAGGTTTAGAGCCCCCAGACCGCCGGCGGGCCTGAAACAACCTCAATAGGTCGCCCAAATCAGTACTCCCGTCGAAGCTCATCCGAGCGGCCGTCGTCTCGCAAAACTGACTCTCCTGGCGCTCGGCGTCGTCTACGGCGACATAGGAACGAGCCCGCTTTACGCCCTCCGCGAGTGCTTCAAGCCCGAATACGGCCTGGCCGCGACGGAAACGAACGTCTACGGCGTACTCTCCCTGATTTTGTGGTCGCTCATCAGCGTCGTCTCCATCAAGTACATCGTGTTCGTGATGCGCGCGGACAACCGCGGCGAGGGTGGAATCCTCGCCCTCGTCGCGTTGATCCTCCAGCGGACCCATAGAGAAGCGGATCGCCGCCGAAAGGGAGTGATCATCGCGGTCGGATTGATCGGAGCCGCATTGCTCTACGGTGACGGCGTGATTACACCCGCCATCTCCGTCCTCGGCGCGACGGAGGGTCTGGGAGTCGTCAATCCGGTTCTCGGCAGGTTCGCGATTCCCCTGACGCTGGTGATCATCTTCACGCTCTTTTTCTTCCAGAAGAAGGGGACTGCCAAGGTGGGCCGGATCTTCGGCCCCGTCACGCTCGTCTGGTTCCTCGCGATCGGTATCCTTGGGGCGGTCGAGATTCTCAAGGAGCCGCGGATTCTCCTCGCGCTCAATCCGTGGTACGCGCTGACGTTCTTCGCGCACCACGGGACTCATTCCTTCGTCGTGCTGGGTGCGGTGGTGCTGGCGGTCACGGGTGCTGAAGCGCTCTACGCGGACATGGGCCATTTCGGGAAGCGGCCAATCCGCCTCGCCTGGTTCGCCCTCGTTTTCCCGAGCCTGGTGCTTAACTACTTCGGGCAGGGTGGGCTCATACTGCACGATCCTCAGGCGGCGGCGAACCCGTTTTACCTGCTCGCGCCACGGATTCTGCTCTATCCGCTCATCGCGCTGGCGACGATGGCCGCGATCATCGCATCACAGGCCATGATCTCCGGCGCCTTCTCTCTCACCCAGCAGTGCGTGCAGCTCGGTTACAGCCCTCGCGTCACGATCGTTCACACCTCGAAGCAGGAATCGGGACAGATCTACATCCCCGAAGTGAACAACGCGCTCATGATCGGATGCCTCCTCGTGGTTCTCGGCTTCCGCTCGTCGACCGCGCTCGGCGCGGCATACGGCATCGCCGTGACCGGAACCTTCCTCATGACGACGTCGCTTCTCTACATCGTGGCGCGTACCTGGTGGGGATGGAGCGTGGCGAAGACTCTCCTGCTCACAGTCCCATTCTTCATCATCGATGGCGCGTTTTTCGGAGCGAATCTGCTCAAAGTGCGGGACGGTGGCTGGGTGCCGCTCACCCTCGCTCTCGTAATCTTCACTCTGATGACGACGTGGAATCGCGGCCGCGAAATCGTTCAGGATCTGCTGCGCCGGGGAATGCTCCCGATCGATCTCCTGCTCGCCGATATCGAGGACAGGAAGACCGTGCGCGTGCCCGGGCTGGCGGTATTCATGACCCGGGAGCCGGAAGGAGCGCCCGTCGTGCTGCTGCACCACCTGAAGCACAACAAGGTTCTCCACGAGAAGGTCGTTCTGCTCTCGATATTGTCGGAGGAAGTGCCCGAGATCGCCGAGCCCGATCGTATCTCCGTACAGGCCCTCTCGCAGGGATTCTTCAGGATCACGGCGCGCTACGGATTCATGGAGACGACTAACGTGCCTGCCATCCTGGAGCGCGCGCGGGACTTTGGCCTGGATGTGAAGCCACTCGATACCTCGTATTACCTTGGCCGGGAGCAGCTCATCCCGAGCGGAGCGAGCCCGCTTGCCAGGTGGAGGAAGAAGCTTTTCGTTTTCATGTCCCGCAACTCCCGCTCTGCGACGGCGTTTTATGGTATTCCGCCCAACCGAGTCGTGGAGCTCGGCGCCCAACTGGAGTTCTGAGCGCGGGGCAGAGGATCAGCCCTTCCCGCGAAGCTTCTGGATTTCGCGCCGACCCTTCTTCGTCGGCCTGCCCGAGTCGTAGCTGAAGACGGGCCGCGCGGCTTTCATCTGCGCCTGGAGTGCCTCACGCACTTTTTTTCCTTCGGGCTTTTCCTCGTAGAGCCTGGCGGCGGCGCTCGCCGGGCCGCGACGCTCCGACAGCGCCAACACCGTGATGTGATGGGTGTAAGGCCCGAGTCTCACCGCCAGTGAATCGCCAGCCTGGAGCTGCTTGGCGCGCTTCGCCCGCTCGCCGTTCACCTCCACTTTCCCCGTTTCGATCGCGGTGGCGGCGAGCGAGCGCGTCTTGAAAAACCGTGCGGCCCACAACCATTTGTCGAGCCGCACTTTCAGTGTTTCGTCAGGGGTCATTTCGTTGCCCGTGAGGAGGCTGTGCAGTCATCAAGATAGGAAGTAGTCTTCCATCGCGCTCGGAGCATCGATGAGCGAACACGACTGGCCAACTCAACTCAGGAAAATCGAACGGGAGTTCGACGGACTTCCGCCGGAGCCTTCGCCCGCCGCGGTCCGAGCACAGACCGAGGCAGAGCGTCGCGCGCAGCAGCGCGCCCTCGAACGGTCGGCCGCACTCGGCGCGGCCGCGCGTTTGTTCCTCGTCCTCGCGCTCGGCGGCGCCATCAGTCTCTGGCCCTACCCTCGAGAGTGTGGGCAGGGCCTCTTCACCTTCATCGCTGTCGAAGCGGTGCTAGTCGCGGGCGGGCTATGGGTAGCCTCTTATACGTGGCGTCATCGCATGGCGAGGACACACGCGCTGGCCCTGGCAGTGGTGTTGACTGGGTTGATCCTGATCGCCGCGGAGGTGCTTCCGCGGATCGGCTACGCGACGGTCGATCCGCGAAATCCCCCGCAGTGGTGGTGCGGTCAGAGCTGAATCTTGTTCGGCAGGCCGTTAAGTCGTTTACGGAGTAGCGGCTCGATGCGCTCCCGCATCATCGGCATGTCCGGACCGAACATCATCGCTCCACCGGGCCCGCCGAATTCCATCATTCCGCCCGGGCCGGGCACTCTGAAATTGAAGCGCCCCGCGTGCCTCATGAAGTCGCTCGCCCTTCCCGCCGTCACCGGTACGTCGCGGAACCGTCCTGCCGAGTAAACACGGAGCGTGACGCGGCTGCCCGGTGTCAGCTTCCGCACCTCGCGACTCAGTCGGTGCGACGCGAGACCATTCGTGTACGCGTCGTCGACGTCCGCTGCCGAAGAGCGAAGATCGACGCCGTTGATCGCGGCGATGCGATCGCCCTCTACTATGCCCGCCGTCTCGGCCGGACCGCGCGGCGTTACCGCTATCACGAAAACGCCGAGGGTGTCGCGGCGTGTTCCGGTGGGGCGCAGCTCGAGACCAAGCACCGCGCGCTTCATCATCGCGGAATCGGTTCGATAGAAAATCCTGCTGCGTAACGAATCGCCGGGAACGCGGCCACGCGTGATCCGGCATTCCACGCGGCCATCAGGGTAGGTAGTGCAAACCGAGTCAGGCTTGGCCGGCACCACCTGCGCGCCCAGAGATGATGCCGCGGACAGCGCCGCTGCGGCGGAAAGAGTCAGTATCGTCCTCACGTAATCTCCTTGATGGTTCTGTGACATGTGACATCCGCGGCCGTTCAAGGGTTGCCGGTGCCAAAGAAAGGTCGGGTTCGCGATATTTCAGGATGGCTACTACTCTGGAGCCCCCCCCCGGGACTTCCGGCACGCACGAGGCCGACGTTCACGCGTTCGAGCACCACTGGCAGGACGAGGCCGACGCGGCCTACCTCTATCGCCTCCTCGCCGGCGTCGAGCCGGATCCCAAGAAAAGAGACATCTACTCACGCCTCGCCGCCGTCGAGGACAGGCACGTAGTCATCTGGGCCGAGCTGCTCGCCAAACATGGACACGCGCCCCCGAAGTTCCGGCCGAGCGGACGAGCCAGATTGCTGGCAGCGCTTGGACGATGGTTCGGGCCAGGGTTTCTGCTTCCGATGCTGCTGGAGGAAGAGGGACGCGAAGTCAAAACCTATTTCGACATGCACCGCGCGACCCCAACCGGCGCGCCAGGTGGATCGGAGGCGCTGACGCTGGCACGTGAATCGGCGGAGCACGCGACGACGCTGGGCGAGATCGCGGGAAAGGGCGTGGAGCCGTGGCACAAGACCAAATCCGGCGGGTTTCTCCGCAACGTCGTGTACGGATTCAACGATGGTCTCACCGCCAACTTCGGTCTCGTCGCCGGAGTGATCGGTGCGGGAATAGTGAACCAGCACGAGGCGATCGTCGTTGCCGGCGTCGCTGGTCTCATCGCCGATGCGCTGTCGATGGGATCGAGCGGATACCTCGCCAGCAAGAGCGAGCGCGAGGTTTACGAGTACGAGATCGCGATGGAGAAGGTCGAGGTCGAGCTGATGCCAGAGGTCGAGCGCGACGAGCTCGCCCTCATCTATGAAGCCAAGGGCATGGATCAGCCGACGGCGCACAATCTCGCGACGCAGATCATGGCCGATCCGCAGCTAATGCTGAAGGAGCAGGTGCAGGAAGAGCTGAAGATCGGTGAGATGAAAATGTCGCCCTTCAGGGAGGGATGGATTACCGGTTTGGCGACGGCGTTCGGAGCTGCGATCCCTGTTTTTCCGTTTCTCATCTGGGAGGGCGCGACGGCTATTACCGTGTCCTTCGTCATCTCGATGCTGTCGCACTTCCTCGTAGGCGCCGCACGGTCGGTGTTCACGGGCCGCGGAGTATTCCGCTCGGGCTTCGACATGTTCGTCGTCGGCGTCGGTGTGGCGGTGGTAGGCTACTTCGTGGGCGGCTGGGTGGGGCGGCTCCTCTAGTACCGACCCGCGCGGACAAGAGCGCCCGGCACCTCTCCACTGGTGCCGGGCGCTTCTCTTTGTGTACCATACTTCCCATGCCCCCGCGCCCCTACATCCTCGCCGAATCAAGCTGGAAGGCAGTCAAGGATACTCCGTACGAAGTCGCTATCCTGCCATGGGGCGCGACGGAGCCGCACAACTATCATCTGCCGTATGGAACCGACAACTACGAGTCTGCGGCGATCGCCGAAGGGGCGGCGGAGATCGCGTGGAGCGCGGGCGCGAAAGTGGTGGTGCTGCCGACTGTTCCGTTCGGGGTGAACACCGGACAGCTCGATCTAAAGCTCGCCCTCAACATGAATCCGAGCACGCAGCTCTCGCTGCTCGGTGACATCGCGCGGGCGATCTCCGGACAAGGCGTGAAGAAGCTCGTGATTCTGAACGGACACGGCGGCAACGACTTCCGCCAGATGATTCGAGAGCTTCAGCCGCGGGTGGATCTCTTCATCTGCACGATCAACTGGTGGACCTGCGTGGATGGCGCCAGTTATTTCGCCGAGCCGGGAGATCACGCCGGCGAGATGGAGACGAGTGTCATGCTGTCGCTTGCACCGGATCTCGTTCTCCCGCTTTCCGAGGCCGGCCCGGGCAAAGCCAGGAAGTTTCGCGTGGCTGGTCTTCGGGATGGATGGGCGTGGGCGCCGCGCCGATGGTCCGACGTGACGGAGGATACGGGAACGGGGAATCCCGCCGCCGCCACCGCCGGGAAGGGCGAGAAGTTTCTCGACGCCGTCACGCAGAAAATCGGCGCTTTCCTGGTCGATCTGGCGAAGGCCGACACGAAAAACCTCTACGAGTAACCATGTCCGAGCCGAGATACCTGACGAAGCTGCCGGAATCTCTTTCGGGGTCGGCGAGGGTGTCCTCTTCGGCGGCGACGCTCGCTCGGGCGGAGCCGAACTACGCGAGCGCCAGCTCC
>CAYMKQ010000030.1:0-18050 GCA_964391175.1 uncultured Gemmatimonadaceae bacterium
AGTTACAGCCTCTTTACGACAAAGCCAATGAGATTTTGGCGACACTACACTAGTAGTCAGTCGACGCAATGAGCTTCCGCACTGCCGGCATACACCACGTCACCGGTATCGCGAGCAACCCACAGCGAAATCTGGACTTCTACGCCGGCATTCTCGGACTCCGTCTCGTCAAGCGCACCGTAAACTTCGACGATCCCACCACGTATCATTTCTATTTTGGAGACGAGCAGGGACGCCCCGATACCATCCTGACTTTCTTCCCCTGGCCCGATGCAAGGAGGGGAAGACAGGGCGGAGGCCAGGTCGCAGTCACTTCGTTCGCCATTCCTCCCAGCTCTCTCGGCTTCTGGATCGAGCGCCTGATCAGGAAGCAGGTCGAGTTCGCGCAGCCCGTCGCACGGTATGAGGACGAGCGCGTGATCGCGTTCAAGGATCACGACGGCTTCATGGGGGAGCTCGTTGCTCACCCGGCCGCCGAGGACCGCGCCGGTTGGGCGGGCGCGGGCGTCCCGTCGGAGCACGCGATCAGGGGTCTCTACTCGATAACGCTCTGGCTGGATGTGTGTGAGCTCACGGGTCAGCTCCTCACCAATACACTGGGCTTCACGCTCGTTCGCGAACAGGGCAGCATCTATCGATACGCAAGCGGCGATGGTGGTCCGGGTTCCATCGTCGACCTCCGCTGCGTTCCCGGAATCTGGCGCGGCACTATGGGAGCGGGAACGGTCCACCACGTCGCGTTCCGCGCCGCTGACGAAGCCGAGCAGCTGAAGGTTCGCACCGAGCTGGCATCACTGGGCCACAATGTGACTCCCCAGATGGATCGCGAATACTTCAAGTCGGTCTATTTCCGCGAGCCGGGAGGAGTGCTGTTCGAGATAGCGACGGACGGACCCGGGTTCACCGTGGACGAGTCGCTGGAATCACTGGGCCAGTCGCTCAAGCTCCCTGCGTGGCTCGAGCCTCGCCGGTTCGAGATCGAGGCACTGCTTCCGAACATTCACGCGCCCCTCGAGCTGCACGGACCAAACGCGTGAGCGACGACCTCGGCTTCATTCACCGGTTCCTGCCTGCGACGGACCCCACTTCGGCGGAGACCCTGCTCGTGCTCCACGGAACGGGCGGAAACGAGAACGATCTCATCGGCATCGGCCAGGCAGTGGCGCCAGGCGCGGCGATTCTCAGCCCGCGAGGAAATGTGCTGGAGAATGGAGCTTCCCGGTTCTTTCGCCGGCTGGCGGAGGGCGTCTTCGATCCGGAGGAGGTTCGGTCGCGAGGGGAGGAGCTCGTGAGATTCATTCGCGCCGCGACAGCGCGATACCATCTCGATCCCGAGCGCATTTTCGCGCTGGGGTACTCGAACGGAGCCAACATCGCGTCCACGGTGATGCTGGTCGAGCCGGGATTGCTTCAGGGAGGGATTCTGCTGCGTCCGATGCTCGTGTTCGAGCCCGGGGAGCGGCGCGACCTGAGTGGCACCAGTGTCTTCATATCCGCTGGACGCACGGATCCCATCGTCCCCACGACAAGCGTCGACCAGCTGGTCGGGCTGCTGGAGACACGTGGTGCGGAAGTGACGCTCAAATGGCAGCTCGTCGGACACAACCTCGTGCCGAGCGAAGGGAGAGAAGCCACGGACTGGCTCGCCCTGCAACGTGAACGTGTATGAGCTAGCTTCCAGGTGAGAACACGATTGGCGTCACTAGCACTGCCCCCCAGACGCATTCCTCTTCCTGCCTCGCATAGCTTTCCAATGTCCCGGTCCGCAGACACCGCTACCGCTCCTTCGTCAGCTCCGCCAGCTTCGCAACTCGCATCCAGCAGCTCCCTCGAGGATCTGTGCATCAACGCGATCAGAGTCCTCGCCATGGATGCGGTGCAGAAGGCGGATTCCGGCCATCCGGGTACACCGATGGCTCTCGCGCCGTTGGCGTACGTTCTCTGGACCCGGCATCTCCGCTACAACCCGGCCGACCCAACGTGGCTAAATCGCGATCGCTTCGTGCTCTCGGCCGGCCACGCATCGATGCTGCTGTACAGCGTGCTCTACCTCACGGGTTATGATCTTTCGATCGAGGATCTGAAGCAGTTCCGGCAGTGGGAGAGCAGAACGCCCGGACACCCTGAGTACGGCTACACTCCCGGGGTCGAGGCGACCACCGGGCCGCTCGGTCAGGGCGTCGGCAACGCAATCGGGATGGCGGTCGGCGAGGCGCACCTGGGCGCGGTGTTCAATCGTGAAGGCCACGGCATCATCGATCACAATGTCTACTTCATCGCCAGCGATGGCGACCTGATGGAGGGCCTATCACATGAAGCCGCCTCGTTCGCGGGACACCTCAAGCTCGGGAAGCTGATCGGATTCTACGACGACAATCACATCACGATCGAAGGCGACACGGCGCTCACCTACAGCGATGATGCGGCAGGCCGTTTTCAGGCTTACGGCTGGCACGTCCAGCACGTCCCGGATGTCAACGATCTCCCCGCTCTCAACCGCGCGATCGATGCCGCCAAGGCGGAGACGTCCAAGCCCTCGCTGATCATCGTGCGATCGCACATCGGTTACGGAAGCCCGCACAAGCTCGACACCGCCGAAGCGCATGGCTCGCCGCTTGGCGCCGAGGAGATCACGCTTACCAAGCAGGCGCTGGGATATCCTTCGCAGGAGCCGTTCTACGTTGCACCGGAGGCTCTCCGGCACTGGCGCGACACGGCGAAGCGGAGAGCGACTGCTCAGGACGATTGGAACAAGCGGTATACAGTGTACAAAGCCGCTCACCCCGAGCTGGAGAAGGAGCTACAGCGGCGTCTGCGCGGAGAGCTGCCCGCTGGATGGGAGGATGCACTTCCCGTCTTCACCGCGAAAGATGGCAACGTCGCCAGTCGGGCCGCGTCCGGTGTCGTGCTCAACGCCATCGCGAAGAAGATTCCCGAGCTGATTGGCGGCTCGGCCGATCTCGCCAGCTCCACCAATACCATCATCAAGGGTGAGCCCAGCTTCTCGGCGAAGAATTACGCGGGGCGCAATTTCCATTTTGGAATCCGCGAGCACGCGATGGGATCCGTCATGAATGGAATGTCCCTCCACGGAGGGATTATCCCCTACGGCGCCACCTTCCTCATCTTCTCCGATTACATGAGGCCGACGATCAGGCTCGCTTCGTTCATGGAGCGTCACGTCATCTACGTCTTCACGCACGATTCGATCGGCCTCGGAGAAGATGGTCCGACGCACCAGCCGATCGAGCAGCTGAGCGCGCTGAGGGCGATTCCGGAGATGACGGTGATCAGACCGGCCGACGCGTCGGAAACGACCGAGGCCTGGCGTTCCGCCCTCAAGCACAAGAAGGGGCCCGTCGCCCTGGTGTTGACTCGCCAGAAACTGTCTTTCATCGACCGGAGCAAGTACGCCTCCGCCAGCGGAGCAGCACGCGGCGCGTACGTGCTTGCAGATGCCTCTGGCGGCGCGCCGGAAGTGGTGCTCATGTCCAGCGGATCCGAGGTCGCTCTAATCCTCGAGGCGCAGAAGAAGCTCGAGGCGGATGGAATACGCGCGCGAGCCGTCAGCATGCCAAGCCACGAGATTTTCTCCCGTCAGGATGAGGCGTATCGCGACAGCGTCCTTCCGGTGGGTGTCAGGCGTATAGCCATGGAGGCCGCGCATCCGATGTCGTGGTACAAGTGGGTCGGCGCGGATGGGATAGTGCTGGGAATCGAGCGGTTCGGCGCCTCCGCTCCCGCCGCGAGACTGTTCACGGAGCTTGGCATGTCGGTAGACCGCCTGGTGGATGCGGCGAAAACCATGGTGGGAAAGAAGTAGTTCCTGTTCACCACACATCTTCTGCGACATCTGATCTAGTGAACGGCGGCGAGCCAACACTGCGGGACATAAGCGTAGCGCTGAACCCCGGAACCCCCGAGTGGCCGGGCGATACTCCGTTCACCTGTGGCTGGGCTTCGTCGATGTCTGCCGGCGCAAGTGTGAACGTCTCGTCGTTCAATTCCAGCCCGCATGTTGGAACCCACGCCGACGCGCCACTTCACGTGCGCGACGGATGGCCTGGCTCTCATGAGCTGTCGCTCGACGCCTTCTTCGGCCCCGCGATCGTCGTCGATGTATCCAACCTCTCGAACGAGATCGAGATCGAAGATCTGGAGAAGATTCAGTCGCTTCCATTCGTCGAGCGCCTGCTGCTCAAGACCGGCCGAACGATCGCGAGTGGCGCATTCCCCGAAGACTGGCCGACTCTCTCCGAGACGTGCGTCCGCACTCTCCTCGGGCGAGGTCTGCGCCTGCTCGGCGTCGATACCCCATCGGTGGACAAGCGCGAGAGTAAGAGTCTCCCCGTGCACCACATGCTCTTCGGCGGAAACGGGGCGATCCTGGAGAACCTCGATCTCCGGAGAGTCGTGCCGACGATGTACGAGCTGATGGCGTTCCCCCTCAAGCTCATGGCTCTGGACGCGGCGCCGGTGCGTGCGGTCCTCCGGCAGATCGTCGCCTAATCATCCTGGCCGGTGAATGCCCAAAAGCACGGTCCTCATGTTGGCGTTGACGCTGTCGTTGACCGACACGGCCGAGGCACAGCAGCCGCGATCGAGGACTGGAAGGGCAGATGCGCCGCCACCTGTCACTACGGTCGTAGCGGATTCAGGAGGCCCGGAGCTGATCGTGCGAGTGCTCGACATCGGCCAGGGCGACGCCACCTATATCAGAAACGGCTCGAGCCGGGTCATCATCGATGGCGGGCCCGACACAGCGGTATTCGGCCGATACCTGGATTCTCTGGGCCTCAACAACTCCACGATCGACGTCGTCATACTCACGCATGCACATCTTGATCACTACAGCGGTCTGCGCGAGCTGTTCAAGACGCGGCGGAACATCAGGGTACGCTACTTCTTCGAGAACAAGGATCTCTCCGCGGCAATGACGCTCGCTCGGCTCCGCGATTCCATACTGTCCCGCATGGATCGCGACAGTCTCGTCTACCGCGACACCGACGATCCGTGCTCCAACGGACTCAGCATCTGCACGATCACGATGACGGGTGGAGCGAAGCTGCACATCATGGCACCGCCTCTTGCGGCTGATGGGACCGCCGCCAACAATCGCTCGACGCCCGTAAAGCTGATCGGACCGGACTCGGCTTCGTTTACAATGTGGCTGGCGGGAGACGCCGAGCCTTCTGAGATTCACGGATTCGAGAGTGCAGGCTACGCTGAGAACCCAGGAATGACAGCGAGCCTGCTCAAAGCAAACCATCACGGCAGTTGCAACGGAGTCAGCCGGCGCTATTTGGCTCTTACGGATCCGCAATGGGTGGTTGTGTCTCTCGGCGCGGCCAACGGTTACGGGCACATGCATACACAGGCGAAGAATCTTTACCGGAATGCCGGTGTTCCCTGGTATCGGACCGATCGAAACGGGACGGTTACCATTCGCTCGCCGGGCACTCCCGGGGGAGGATTCACGATCACTCCCGACCGTGACGGTGTTAGTCTGAGCGGCCAGAGCGACAGGGTCTCTCGCCAGCCCGGGTGCCAGAGCGGCAGGTAAGCGCGGCTTACAGCCTGATATCCCCTCCGCGATCATTTTTCGACTTTCTGGCCACTTGCTTCGCGGACCGGCCGAGCGCTTTCTTCTTCGCCTCGGAGTCGATCTCGATAACGAGCGACGACTTTCCTTCCTTTCGCTCGTGGCTCACCGATAACACATCTCCTTCCTTCGCGCCCTCCGGCAACATCCACGCTGGCACGGGTGTCACCATCCGGCCATCGACCTCGATCGACGCGGAATCGTCCTCGATCACATCGACGACCCACGTATGCTTGCTGCGCTTCGTCATCACGTGTTTTCCTCACTGAGCTCGTGACTGGGCTGCTGGTCTTAACTGAAATACGAGGTGCCCTGCGACGCACTCGCTAGACCTGTTCCTCTCAAAGCATTACATGGCATACCCTATGCGCCATTGCCTCACTCCACAGCAGCACGACCCGCACCAGTCACCGCTCGAGATCATCTATGCGCTGCGACTCAGGTCACACGACCTCCGTCTGGATGGGCACCACCGAAGTTCCGCAATTCCAGCCGCTTACACAGGACTTACGCGCCAATGTCTGCGTCATCGGCGCCGGTATCGCGGGAATGACGACGGCCTATCTTCTCGCGCGCGCCGGACGCGCGGTCGTGCTGATTGACGACGGTCCGATCGGATGCGGTGAGACCAGCCGGACCACGGCGCATCTTACCGCCGCACTGGACGATCGCTACTACAACATCGAGAAGCTCCATGGCAGAGACGGGGCGCGCCTCGCGGCCGAGAGCCACATGTCGGCTATCAATCGCATCGAGACGATCGCTTCGATGGAAGACATCGACTGCGAATTCGAGCGCGTGGACGGCTATCTGTTCCTGGGCGGCGACAGCAAGAGGAAGGAGCTGGAGCGGGAGCTCGATGCGACACATCGTGCCGGGATCATGGATACCGAGCTCGTCGAGCGCGCGCCGCTCGACTTCTGGGATACCGGAGTCGCGCTCCGCTTCCCGCGCCAGGCCACGTTTCATCCGCTCAAGTATCTGAAGGGTCTCGCGCGCGCGATCCTGCGCGATGGCGGGAAGATCTACTCCGGCGTCCACGCCGAAAAGATCATGGATGGCGTGCCGGCCCGCATCACGACGAGCGAGGGCCACGTGATCAGCGCCGACAACGTAGTCGTCTGCACCAACACTCCTGTCAACGACTGGCTAATCATTCACACCAAGCAGGCGGCGTATCGCACCTACGTGATCGGCGCGCGGGTCCCGAAGGGGTCTGTTCCGCACGGATTGTACTGGGACACGCCCGATCCCTACCACTACATAAGGCTCCAGCCGATCGAGGATGCCTCCGGTCAGGAAACGAATCACGAGATTCTCATCGTTGGGGGCGAAGACCATAAGACGGGTCAGCCGGAAGGCGACGACTACCAGAAACCGTTCAATTGTCTCGAGGAATGGACCCGCAAACGGTTTCCCATGATCGAGAGCATCGACTACCGCTGGTCGGGCCAGGTGGTGGAGCCAGTCGATTTCCTGGCCTACATCGGCAAGAATCCGGGCGGGGATGAGCACATCTACATCGCCACCGGCGATTCTGGTAACGGGATGACGCACGGCACGATCGCGGGCATCCTCCTCAACGAGCTCGTGCAGGGGCGGAAGCATCAGTGGACGCGGCTCTATGACCCTTCCCGCGTGACGTTCCGTGCGGTTTCCGACTACGTGAAGGAAAACACCAACGTCGCCAAGCAGTTCAAGGACTACTTCACGAAGGGCGACGTCGACGACTACAGAGAGATTCAGGCGGGAGAGGGCGCCGTCGTGGGTACGGGCAGTGGAAAGATCGCCGTCTATCGCGACAAGGAAGGCAACATCCACGAGAGGTCAGCGGTGTGCACCCACCTTTATTGCATAGTCGACTGGAACAAGATCGAAAAAACCTGGGACTGTCCCTGCCACGGATCTCGCTTCGACCCGCACGGCAATGTCGTCAACGGGCCCGCTATCGTCGGGCTGCCGCCGGCCGGCGCGGAGTCGAAGCGCGAGAAGCCCGCATCGAAGCGGTGACGTTATGACGGGCCCCATCATCGACGAGCGGAATCGGCCCGTCCAGTTCCCGTCCATCGACGGTTAGCTCCACTGCGCCCCGTTGCAGGCCGTCCGGGTTCTGGACGGTTATCACGTATACCGACGAGCCGACACGATACTCTATCGTGAACTCTGGCCAGCTCGACGGGATACATGGCTCGATGAACAAAGTCTCGCCGCGGCGCTGGAATCCGAGGATTGCTTCCAGTCCGATCCGGTACATCCAGCTCGCGGAACCGGTGTACCACGTCCACCCGCCGCGTCCAAGATGTCCCTTCGCGGTGTATACGTCCGCCGCGACGACGTACGGCTCGACTTTGTAGATGTCGACTCCCTCAGCAGTATCAGCGTGAGTTATCGGATTTATCATCTGGAACAGCTCGAGCGCGCGGTCTCCATCGCCCTGTAGCGCCGTCGCCAGCACTGTCCACAATGCCGCATGGGTATATTGCGCGCCGTTTTCCCGGACGCCGGGCAGGTAGCCCTGAATGTAGCCGGGATCGTGTGTCGTCTTGTCGAACGGTGGCGTGAGCAGGAGAATGAGCCGCGCCTCCTCGTTCACCAGATACCTGTTGAGCGATGCCATCGCGATGCGCGCCCTCTCCGGATTGGCGGCGCCCGAGATGACGCTCCAGCTCTGGGCGATCGAGTCGATCTTGCACTCATCGCTGGTCCGCGACCCGAGCGGCGATCCATCGTCGAAATACGCACGGCGATACCATTCTCCGTCCCACGCGGATCGCTCCACCGCTTCGACGTAGCCATCCGCCTTCGCGAGCAGCTCATTGCTCAGCGCGGTGTCACCGCGGTTTTCCGCGTGTACCGCGAACCTGCGGAGCGTCGTAACGAGGAACCACGCGAGCCACACGCTCTCACCCTTCCCCTCGATCCCAACGCGGTTCATTCCGTCATTCCAGTCACCGCTTCCGATGAGAGGGAGCCCGTGCGCGCCTCCGGTGCAGGCCTTCCGGAGCGCTCGTGCGCAGTGATCGTAGACGCTTCCCGTCTCCGGGGACACCTGCGGCAGGTCGTAGACCTCGTGCTCGTCCTGGTTGAGTAGGCGCATCGTGATGTAGGGGATCTCGACATCCAATATCCCCGCGTCGCCCGCGACGTTGATGTAGTGATCCACCACATAGGGCAGCCAAACGAGATCGTCGGAGAAGCGGGTGCGGACGCCGCGGCCACTCTGCGGATGCCACCAGTGCTGCACATCGCCCTCGACGAACTGGCGCGACGCGGCGCGAATGATATGCGCGCGTACGACCTCCGGATCGGCATAGACGAACGCCATCACGTCCTGAAGCTGATCGCGGAACCCGAACGCCCCGCTCGACTGATACAGCGCCGATCGCGCCCACATCCGGCAGGACAGGGCTTGATAAAGGGACCATCGGTTCACGATCAGATCGAACGTCGGCTCCGGGGTCTTCACCGTGATCGTCGCGAGCCGCTTCTCCCAGCTCGCCGCCATCCGGTCGAGTCCCTGCCGCGCGGCGCCTGCCGCCCGATGCCTTTCGATGATGGCGCGGGTGGCATCCTCGTTCTCGCCCGCCCCGAGCAGCATCACGATCTCACGAGTTTCTCCCGGCTCGAGTGTCACTATCACCTGGAGAGCACAACACGGGTCGATCGTCGCGCCGATCGCGCCGGACAACCCCGCGCGCTCCAGCGCGGCGGGGCTGGAGATCGTCCCGTTCCGGCCGAGAAACTCCCGCCGATCGGCGGTATAGTACGCAACACGCTCGCTGATCGATGCGAAGGCGACGTATTCGGCGAATTGCTCGTCGAAATAGTTGCGCGCGAGCATCGACTGCGTCGCTTCGTCGAAGCTGGTCCGGACGTGGTGCTGTGTCTGATCACGCGTGACGCCCAGCACCCACTCGAGATACCAGGTAAGCGTGAGTTTCCGGCGCGTGATGCCGTCGTTTCGCAGCGTGAGGACGCTGATCTTCACCGGATCCGCCTCGTCCATCCCCACACGCAGCGAGCTTACCACCCCTCTGTGATTGTGGTCGAACACCGAATACCCGGCGCCATGCCGGACGCGGTACGGCGACGCTTCGCGAATCGGGCACGGCGTCGCCGTCCATAGATCACCGTTCGCGTCGTCGCGCAGAAAGACGCAATCGCTCGACGGATCGCGCACGGGATCGTTGTGCCACGGAGTTATCCGGTAGAAGAAGCTGTTCCCGGACCACGTCATCCCGCTCCCGCCTTCGCTCACGAAGAACCCGCCCGCCCGGTTACCGACCACGTTGATCCAGGGCGCCGGAGGAAGATCGCTGCCCGCCAGATGGATCTCGTACTCGCCCTCAGCGTTGAACCCGCCCAATCCATTGAAGGATTGGAGGCCTGTGCCAGGGTCCGGCGTCGCCGCGTGAATGGGTACGGTTCCGAGCGGCACGATGTCGCGATTCATGTGCTCGAGCTTGGGCGGATATCTGTCCTCGACGCCCGGGAACTCGAGAAAATTCCCCAGACCAAGCCCGTCACAGTTGATCTGAACGCGGGCCATCGCCTCGAGCAGAATGATGTCCTCGGGCGTCAGCAGGTCCGCACGCCGGAGAAATACGCCACCCGGGCGATCCAGCAGTCCCGCTTCGCTCGACGCCATCGTAGTCGCGAGCAGCTCGTCGCTCAGCTCCTGCATGTAGCTGGCGGGATGCATGTTCAGGATCACGAGGTCACAGGTGATTCCCTTGAGCCGCCAGTAATGGTGAGTCCTGAGCAGCTGCCTGACGCTCGGCATCCCCACCGGGGTTTCGATCGTCGCGAGGAGAATTGGCCAGTCGCCGGAAATACCGAGCCCCCAGAGCGCATGCTGTCCCAGCTTGTTCTGCTCGACTGCGGCCTCCGGTGGCCGGAAGCCCGGGTGCGGGAACATGAGATGCCCCGCGAGATCCTGAAAAAGCGCCGCATCCGCCGGCGCGATCCCCAGGTCCCGGAGCTCCGCCTGCGCCTGTGCCCACGAAAGATCCAGCGCACGCCGTGCGCTGTAGGGGTCCTGATAGAGATCCGCCAGCTCGATCGCCCGCTCTTTCTGCTCGGTGATGAAGGTCGTGAACGCCACCTGCGCCGACGCGCCGGGAGGAATGCGGACGCGCACCCGCAGCGAGAAAATGGGATCGAGTACGGCCCCGACGGTACCGGTGAGCTCGGCTCCTTCGTCCAGCGCCGCGGCATTTCTCACCGACCGTCCACGCCCGACGAACTTCGCGCGATCGGTTTCGCACGTGACACTGCCAACAGCCTCCGGACCGCACGCTACGACGTGAGCGCACCATATGCTCGCCTCCGTCGCGGATCGTGGACGGCGCGTAGCGAGAAGCGCGGCATTGGCTTCCAGCCATTCCGTCTGCACGAACAGGTTGTGGAACACGGGGTGCGAGCGATCCGCGTCGGGCGGCGACAGGACGAGCTCCGAGTAGCTTGTCAGCTCGATCTCCCGTGGCTGCAGCGACCTGTTCGTCAGCGTCACGCGCCTCACTTCGGCCGCATCATCCGATGCGACCGCGATCTCCGTCACTGTGTCGACGTCGCCATCACGACGGATGAATGTGACGCGATCACTTGCGAACAGCACACGGTACCACTGTGGCTCCGTACCACTCGGCTGGTAGGCGGTGGACCATACGTGCCCGCTGGAAATGTCCTTTACGTAGCACCACTGACCGTAGTTGTCGCGGGTGCTGTCGTGACGCCAGCGCGTGACGGCCAGATTCCCGTAACGGCTGAAACCCCCGCCCGCGTTCGTGATCAGAGTGGTGTACGGGACGCTGCCGAGGACGCCGACGACTGGCTGCGGAGTGTGCGGCGTCTCGATCTCGCGTACCGCTGGCTTCTCCATCTCGCTCGGGACGCGAGCAACGTCGTCGCCCTGAACGTCCTGAACCGTGAGGCGACGGGGAATCCGCTCCTGCAACACGAGCTCCGCCGAGCGCACGAGCGGATCGGTGTGGAACCGGCGCGGCCATATCTGGCGGTTGAGCGCGTTGGTGAGCGCAACGATGCTCATGCCGATGTGGTGCGCCATGTAGGTGCACACGATCGTCTTCCGGGACCCGGGAGAAGGACGGGTGTAGTCCAGCGCGTCGCGGAATCCATACGGGCCGAGTGCGCCTTCGGCTTCCAGCACCGCGAGATTCTTAAGCGACTGGTGCGGCTCGACGAGCATCGCGAGCAGCGTCGCATACGGAGCGACCACCAGCTCCTTGCTCAATCCCCGCTTCAGTGCGAGATCGGGCACGCCGAATCCGCGGTACTGGTAAGTGTGGGCGCGGTTACGCACTGCATAGGCAGATTCCGAAACTCCCCACGGCACGCCGCGCTCGACGCCGTAAGCGATCTGACGCTTCACCGATCCCTTGTGCGTCTGGTCGAGAAGCGTGAACGGGAATGTCTGCATCACCAGCGCCGGCATCAAGTACTCGAACATGCTCCCACTCCACGAGAGCAAGGTCCGTGTTCCGGCGGTTGCCGTGAGGGAGCGGCCGAGCCTGAACCAGTGATCGACCGAGACATCGTCCTTCGCCACCGCCATGAACGAGGCGAGCCGGGACTCGGAGGCGAGCAGGTCGTAGTACGAGTTGTCCACCGTATTGCTGCCGAGGTGGTATCCGATCGTGAACAGCTTCCGTTTCTCGTCGAACAGAAACCGGAAATCCATCTCGACCGCGTACGCGTGCGCGCGCTCGGCGATTGCCTTGAGGCGCTTGACATCTTCAATGGAGCACGAAGGATCCTTGAGTATCTCGTAGCACGCCTGCTTCAGCGCGATCAGATGGCCGGCGAAGTTTCCGCTGTCGACTGTCGAGACGTAGGCTGGCTCGAGCACGCGTAGCTCGCTGAGGTCGTACCAGTTGAAAAAATGCCCGTGATAGCGGCGCATCCTCTCCAGCGAGCGGAATACCTTCTCGACCCGATCGATCATGTCCGAGCGGGTGATGAGACCGAGATCGACCGCGCTCACGGTTGAAAGAAGCTGGAGCCCGATGTTGGTGGGCGATGTCCTCAGCGCGATGATTGGTAAGGGATCTTCCTGGAAGTTGTCAGGCGCCAGCCACTGCGTTTCCTCGGTTACGAACTCCTCGAAATAAGCCCAATGCAGCTTCGCGTAGCGGATCGCGGCCTGGCGCTCGACCTCGGTGAGATGGACCTCGCCGAGGATAGCCGCCTGGCTGAGCGCGAATGCGATGCTCGGGCTCGCGAACCAGAGCAGCAGAAGCGGCACGGTTCCCATCACGAACAGGAAGCGCTCGTCCGAGCTGGCCGCCGCTCCCACGGTTACATGCAGCGCAACGAGCACGGCGAGCACGATGCAGAGAGCGGTGACCGGCCACATCTTGCGCCACACCTCGAGCCGCGAGCCAGTTCCCATCGCGCGCTCGACCTGCGACGCGGTCTGCCACTCGAGCAGATTCCGCTTGCTGATGAAAAGCCTGTAGAGCGTACGGAGGATGGCGTCCGCTGAGACAACGGCCTGGTGCGGAAGAAAGACCACCGCCAGCGCGAACTGCTGCGCGTTCGTTATCGCATCCCGCCCGACGGCGATGTAGTAGGCGAGCCACGACTGATCGCGCGGCGGGCGAAGGAGCGAGATCGCGAGCGAGAACAGCCAGGGGAAGGCGATCACGAGCAGCACGATTCCCGTCCACTTGACGATCGAGCCTGGCAGCAGCACCCAGCCCATGATCAGCAGCACCAGCTGCGAGATCTCGACCACGCTGCGGCGAAGGTTGTCGAAGATCTTCCAGCGTGAGATAGCTGATAGGCGGTTGCGGGTCGGCCCGTCCGGACCTGGAACGGTGCGCTTGAGCCAGCCGAGCAGCTGCCAGTCGCCGCGAATCCACCGGTGCTTGCGGCGAGTGAAGGTGAGATACCGCGCCGGATAGTCATCGTAGACTTCGATGTCCGTAGCCAGCCCGGCCCGGGTGTAGGTCCCCTCTATCAGGTCGTGACTGAGTAGGGTGTTTCCATGAAACCTTCCGTGCGTAGCCTCCTCGAACGCATCGACGTCGTAGATCCCCTTCCCGGTGAAGCTTCCTTCTCCATAAAGATCCTGGTACACGTCGGAGACCGCGGTCGTGTAGGGGTCTACGCCCGGGTGTCCCGAGTGGATCGACGCAAAGTACGACCGGTGCGCGCTCGTGAGCGACACGCCCACGCGTGGCTGGAGTATCCCGTAACCCTGGGTGACGCGCCCCACCTTCGGATCATACTGCGCCCGGTTGAGGGGATGCGCGATGCTGCCGACGAGCAGCTGTGCGGCGTCACGCGGCAGAACGGTGTCCGAGTCGAGCGTAATGACATATCGGATGCTGCCGAGCCGGCTCGTGTCGCCGACGATCGTGCTGAACGCATCCGCTGCCCCACTGCGCAGGAAGCGGTTGAACTGGGCAAGCTTTCCCCGTTTCCTTTCCCATCCCATCCACACGTTCTGCGTCTGGTTCCAGAGACGCGGGCGGTGAAAGAGAAAGAACACATCCGGTCCACCGGCGGCGTACCTCGCGTTGAGCTGCCGAATCCCGACGCTCGCGGCAGCGAGAATCTCTTCGTCCCCCGCCCTGTGCTCGGTTGGAAAGTCGGTGAAGTCGCTCAGTATCGCGAACTGGAGATTTGGATCACGGTTCGCCAGGTACTGCACTTCGATGTGCTCGAGCGCTTCCTCCACCGCGTGTACGCTTCCGAGAAGCGTCGGTACGACCACCGCCGTCATGCAGTCGTCCGGAATGCCGAATTCCCTCATCTCGAGCTTAGAGAGCAGGCGCGGCGGCATCAGCAGCGTGATCAACTGGTTGATGACACTGATGCCGATTTCGCTCGCCGGAATGAGCGCGAGCAGCATCAACAGTTGCACGGAGGCGGGTACACCTTCGACTACCTCGAGGATCGTCGCGAACGCCAGACCAGTAAACAGCGTTATCCCGCCGAAGTACAGCGTGTTTGGGTGGCGTTGTATCCAGCGGTACAGCCATTCCCCCGACGGCGGTGTGTAACCGACCTCTTCCTCGAGAACGCTCCGTCCTTTGTCCACCAGGTAGTAGCCGACGTGCGCGTGTCTCGCCTCTGTCGGGGCCACCAGGCTGGCTAGAGTCACCGCCTCGGTCGCGATGTCCTCCTCAGGGCGCTTCACCCGCTTCGCGATGTGCTCGACGACGTGGCGATAGTGGTCGCGTGTTCCGAAAGTCATTCCGGCGTAGTGACCGCTCGGGTCTCCACGGAGGATGCGCTCCGTTACGCTCTGCGCCTCTACGAAATCCTTCCAGTCGAGGCGCGAGATGGTGCGAAGGCTCGTAATGCTGTTCGCGACGGTCACCTGCGTCAGCGCGACACGACGGTTGGAGCGCGTCGCCGCTTCTTCCGCGCTGGGCCCATCCTCCGCTATCCACTGCTCGAGCCAGATGAGCGGGGTGAAATTCGTCTGATACGACCGGACCTGCTGGAGGAAACGCGCGACCCACGTCGGCGTGAACGGCGGGTGATTGTCGACGAACGCCGCGAGCGCTGTCGCCAACTTCTGGTGCGACTCCTCACTCGCCTCACGAAGCGTGGCGGCAGACCGATCGGCGGACTCGACTTCCTGGAGTCGCGCCGCGACACGCAGTGCCATCCGCCGGATGTTCTCCACCAGCCCGAGCCTGAGCATCGTTGGAATCGCCCACAGCTCGCCCATCCGGAGAGCCGTTACGCTCTGATATTCACGAACGAAAAGCGTGATATTGTCGAGATCGAGGTGACCTTCGGTGTGCGCGATCAGCTCGATCGCCACTTCGTAGGCGCGCGGATAGCCGGCCAGTGATCCGGTCGCGAGCTTTGGAAGCTCCTCGTAGTAGCCCTTGGGGAGATTGGTGCGGATCTCCCGTATGTGCTCCTGGACGATGTAGAAATTGTCGAGCAGCCACTCGCCTGCCGGACTGATATCGAGCCCGCGCTCCCCACCTTCGTTCAGCTGATGATAGACGCGGTCGAGAACTCCTCTCGTGTCTTCGAGGCGGAGCAATAGAGGGCCGACACCGCGCTGCTTCTGCGCCGGAAGAAGATGATGCGCGCGGGCGACCGCGCGTGCGCGCTCTCCCAGGCGCTCGGCGCCAAGCACCTCTCCGCGAATCGGCCCAACGAGCTCCTCGCCCGTCCCGTTCCGCGAGCGGCCGAATAGACGACGCAGAATTGTTGCAGGTGCCTTAAGCGGGATTGCTGTTGCCACGTCAGGAATTCAACGCCAGAGATGTGCCGGGCTCGGACAGAGCGCGTCCGCGGAACATCTCTCGATACCTACTCGGCGTAGTACGCCTGAATGCAGATCGTCACCAGGCGTTGGCGTATCCGCTCGTACTGGTCCGCATTCTGGGGACGCAACGACTCGGCGAGAGAGTTCCACAGCTGCTTGAAGATAATGATCAGCTGCTCGGGACGTATTTCCTTTTCGTGCGCCTCACGTCCCACTCTTCGAAGAAGAGCTGTCAGATCCTGCGTCGGTCCGTCGGGCCTCTTCAACTGCTCGATCAGCGCTGACCGCAACTCCTTCATCGTGGTTTCCGAAAGTGAGCTCACGCGCGTGGAAGCAAATGGTTTTCCCGACCTTCCGACCGGACGGCGCAGAAGGTAGACATCTGTTCCTAGAATATCTAGCCCGAGCGTGTACTACGCCAGACAATTCCGCTCCGGTCCACAAGTTCTGCCAGGTTAGGACAGCTTTCTACTCGGCTGGGTTGGAAGTGGGGAAGGTGTTGATTCTCGCGTCGTGGTCATCGACTGCGATCACCAGGACTGTACAGGAGACCTTGCTCGACGCCGTGAAGCAGTCCGGGAGAATGCTTCAGGCTGACGCAATCCCCTAAGGCTTCTTTCCCGGTGTTGCCTTCTCGTCCTGTCCCGGAATGATGCCCTTGTTTTTCTCGCTGGACTTCAGCTCCTGCTTTTCCTGCTCGTGTATGTGCTTGTCGTCGGTGAGGTTCTTCTGATCCGTCGTGATCGCGTCTTTGACGTGCTTCCAGCCTGGTTTCTTCATTTCATCCTCGCTCGAGTTCTCTCTTCCCGACAATACAGGAACTGTGCCCGGCTTTGGTGGAACCGAACAGGAGACAGGTGATGCGCGGCCGGTTTGTCTGCCGAGCGATCAGCGGAACCTGAACCCGCCGTTGAGTTTGATCAGCGTGGCATCCGCGGGCACCGAGTATATCTGAGCACCTACGTCGAATACTCGGCGAACGATCGCCGTGAAACCGCCGAATACCGATGCGCGGGTGAGGGGCGTATCGAGCTGCACCTGAGTCGCGTCTACGACACCGTTGGCATCGGTGAACCCCACCTGAAAGTGCGGGTCGATTCGGTTGGCGCCCACCCCTGCATAGAATGAGAAACCGCTCGATGCGGGCGCGAATCCAGCAGCTACTTCCCCACCGAATATGTTGGGATGAAATGTGTCTTTCGATGGGTTCGTCCCGTAGCAGGGGCTCGTGGCTGATGTCTGCTGAAGAGAGCGTTTCGAGCAGGTAATCGCGCCCTTTACGTTTCCGAATGTGCCGTGAGCGCGGAACATGAGCGTCGTCCCCGTGGAGACGGGACCGATCGAATAGTGACGAGCGTGCGAGACGGCGAAACTGAAAAGGTTGGGAGTCGCTTTCGCGATGGTAACGGGCGGAAGGTACGCAGCCTCGAGCGCGAATCCGAGCGGAGCGCCGATCGTGATCCTTGGCCTGCCGAACACGGGCGAAAGGGAAGTCTGTTCGCTCTTCTGGGTGAAGCATGCTCCCGTCTGCTCGATCGCTGGATCCGGCTTGGGCACGTATTCCCCTTCCGCTCCGATTCTAATACTTCCTGGCGCCATCTCCTGAGGAGCGGTTGCCATCGAGAACACAATGGGGACAGCGTAGAAGGCGAGCAGCTTTGCCTCGTTGCTTCCCGACCTGACTTTGCACTGCGCGAGCGCTTGCTGCGTGCCTCCGGCGCAGAGAATGACAGCCACGACCAGACCTCGGCGCATCGTTGCTCCCTGGTAATCCGTTGAGTGAGCTAAGGTATGACTCCCGCGTCGGCGCTGCGACGAATTCCCGGCAAGCGGACCGATCCGCGGCGCAAACGCATATCTGGGGCGGGCGAGCGCAGCCAAGGTAGGGCCGAGAGTCGTGAGCACGTCCGCGTTCACCGCGGTGCGACCTTTCGCGCATAGGTCCGCAGCATGCACGCCGAATAGAATGCAGGGTGCTCCGAGTACGCGCTCCAGGCTCGGTTGACAAGCAACATCTCGCGGTCGTAAGCGAGAAACAGTGCGGTTTTTTGCCGCACTTGAGCGATGCTCCGGTTGTCAGGTCGTGCGGCAAGAGCATATCCGACGTAGTAGATCAATCGCCAATCGCCTTTCTTCTTCAGGTCGGCTGCCACCAATCCGGCCATCCGATGGTCGGAGTGATCGCGC
>CAYMKQ010000030.1:18150-19928 GCA_964391175.1 uncultured Gemmatimonadaceae bacterium
CTTCTTCAGGTCGGCTGCCACCAATCCGGCCATCCGATGGTCGGAGTGATCGCGCGGATTTACGGCAACATTCGGATCATTCGCGTGCAGGGTGATCGGGCTTCCCGGCGGAGATTCGTTACTGACAATCTCTCTTGCTGTCGCCACTAGATCGTTCCATCCGTTGTACATCGCGCTCCCGGGCTTCCCAGTAGGCCGAGTCCCGATTCTCATCCCCCGCCGTAAGGTAGATGAACACGGCACGGTTTCCATTCCTGATGCCCCTTGAAGCGACGTCGCCCATGAAAAGCTGCCAGTCGTCCTGGTGCGCGACGATGAAGGCATCGAGTGGTACGGCATTGGGGCTCTGCGCATTTGCGCATGACGAGACTCCGAGAGCCAGTGCCACGGTCAACGGAGCGGCTGCAACGGAGCGCCGCGAGCTCACGGTTCAGGCATCCGTAGCCGAGGCGGGGCTCTTGACGTCCACCTGGTCGCTAGGATTAGATATATATCTAACAAGGCGGGGCGGCTCGGAGACCAGCCTTGCACAACGCCCTTGTGAATCCCGCGGTTTCGAGCCCACAAGACGAAGAGCGGGCGCCGAAGCGCCCGCTCTTATTAGGTTGATATCTTACTCTCGGCCTGCGCGGTCGCGACCGCTTCGATCTCGATGCTGAGCTTGAGCTCGTTACCCACCAGCACGCCACCGGTCTCGAGCGCCTGGTTGTAGGTGAGACCGAAATCACGACGGTCGATCTTCCCAGTAGCGCTGAAGCCGACCCGCTCTCCGCCCCATGGGTCCCTGTTTCGCCCCTGGAACTCGACATCGAGCGTGATCTCCTTCGTGACGTCCCGGATCGTCAGATCGCCGGTCACCTGAAAACGCTCCTTATCACCCTGAATTCGGGTGCTCTTGAACCTGATCTCCGGATACTTTTCAACGTTCAGGAAATCCGCGGAGCGAAGGTGCTGATCTCTTTGATCCGTGCGGGTATCGATGCTGGCGGCTCTCAGAGTTGCCTCGACGGAGGAGTTTCTCGGGTTTTTCTCGTCCGTGTAGATCGTCGCGTCGACATCGGAGATCCGCCCCTTCACGGTCGAGATCATCATGTGCTTCACGGCGAATTCAACCGTGCTGTGAGCGGGGTCGAGCTTCCACGCGGTTCTGCCGCCGGCTGGCGTGGCGACGGTAGCTTCTGCGATTGCGGTCATATCTTCCTCTACCTGGTTGGTCTACAAGCGGTTAACCCCCCAAACGACTAATCCGAAGGGCTGGACTTACTGAGTGTATGTAAGTATACTTTAATAAGGTACTTTGTGTCAAGTCACCACTTCCCTAGAATTTCAGAACATGGCCGAAATCGTCCCTCCCGTTTGTTCCCGCTTTCACCGCGCCGTTGAGCTCATCGGTGGTCGGTGGACCGGGGCGATAATCCAGACTCTGCTTCAGGGAAAGACCAGGTACGCCGTCATCAAGGCGGCAATCCCGGATATCACCGATCGAATGCTCTCGGAGCGTCTGCGTTTCCTCGAGACCGAGGGCGTGGTGTCCCGGAGCGTAATTCCCGAGAGTCCCGTGCGGGTCGAATACGAGCTCACCACGAAGGGCCGCTCTCTCGAGGCCGCGTTGCGTGAAATTGCTGGGTGGGCCGAGCGCTGGATCCCGGGAGAGCCCACTCGAGTGGAGGAGCCAGCCGATAGCACCCAATCACGCGATGCCGGTGCTCGCGATGCCGGTGCTCGCGATGCCGGTGCTCGCGATGCCGGTGCTCGCGGACGCCCGCGGATTGTCCGGC
>CAYMKQ010000030.1:20028-23136 GCA_964391175.1 uncultured Gemmatimonadaceae bacterium
GTGCTCGCGGACGCCCGCGGATTGTCCGGCGGTCATGACCGTACGCGTCTATAGATCCTTCGCGTACACCCCTTTGTAGCGGCTCACCTCGCTCCGCTCCCGGTTCAGCTCCGGGATCTTGCGATCGTCGAAGCCGAACTTGAGGAAGAACTTCTCGTCGTTGCTGACGGCGAACAGCGTTGTATAGCCGCGCGCGCGAGCCAGATTCTCCGTGGCGCTCACGAGGGCTCGACCGATACCACTGCCCTGCCAGCCATCCTCGACCGCCAGCGATCGAAGCTCCGCCAGGCTCGGCGCATACTCATCGAGATGCACGCAGCCGACGATCTGGTTACCCGCCGTAGCTACGATGAACTCGTGGGCGTAGAGCGAGATGAACTCCTCCGATCGCGGCAGAAGGGTTCCGCTCGGAACGTACTGATCGATCAGCGCCTTGATGAAAGGTGCATCACCCGGTTTCGCGCGCCGCACGACAGTCTCAGGACGTTCGGAGGAGAGTAGCACCGGATCAGGCCGCTGAATCTGCTCGCGTCACCGCTTCAGACCCCGCTACCTTGCGCAAAATGGGCACGTCAATGTCTTTGAGATCGGACATGGGGGATTGGTTGCTCCGTGAGCGTAAGACGCGACTTCCGGCCGTGGAATTTATTCGGACTCTTCCGTGCCCGCCTCCTACAATTGAGATTACTTCTCTAGCGCCCCTTCTGTTGACCGCTCGATACGCTGGAGACCTCCCGAAAATGCGCACTATAGCCAGCTCGCTGATGCTCGCCGCAAGCGGAGTTGCTTTCACTCCCGTGTCCGTCGATCCCGAACTTCGCGGCTTTTCGCCCCAAGGGGCGCAAATAGAGCGCGAGCTCGAGGCCAGGTTTCGCGCGATGCCCGATCCTGCCCGGATGCGTGAGGCAATGAGGATCCTGAGTGCGCGTCCCCATCACGTAGGCTCGGCATTCAACAAGACAAGTGCTGAATGGATCCGTGAACAGTTTCGCTCGTACGGCTGGGACGCTCAAATCGAGAACTTCGATGTCCTGTTTCCCACGCCACTGGAACGAGTGGTCGAGCTCGTCTCGCCGACTGTATACAGAGCCTCGCTCGCGGAGACGGCGCTGCCCGAAGATCCCACATCGGCCCAGCATGACGAGCAACTCCCGCCCTACAATGCGTATTCAGCCGACGGGGACGTTACGGGTCCGCTCGTTTTCGTGAATTATGGCGTCCCCGCCGACTACGACGAGCTCGAGCGACGCGGCATTTCAGTCAAGGGTGCTGTTGTCATCGCGAAATACGGCGGATCGTGGCGCGGGATAAAGCCAAAGGTCGCGGCCGAGCATGGCGCCATCGGTTGTCTCATCTACTCGGATCCGAGGGACGACGGATACGCGATCGGCGATGTCTTCCCGAAAGGACCGATGCGTCCCGCGCAAGGCGTGCAGAGAGGCTCCGTCGCCGACATGCCGACATATCCTGGTGATCCGCTCACACCTGGTGTTGGCGCCACCAAGACAGCGAAACGCCTGGCACTGGCTGAGACGCCCACGATAACCAGGATTCCCGTATTACCGATCTCCTACGGCGATGCGCAGCCACTCCTCTCGGCGCTCGGTGGCCCTGGCGTGCCCGATGCCTGGCGTGGTGGTCTACCGATTACGTACCGGTTCGGTCCTGGTCCCGCAAAGGTTCATTTGCGCGTGAAATCGGACTGGAGCCTCAAGACGCTCCACAACGTCATCGCGAAGCTGCCCGGCACTACCGAGGCGGATCAATGGGTCATTCGCGGTAACCACCACGATGCCTGGGTGAACGGCGCGCAGGACCCCATATCTGGCTTGGTCGCCGAGCTCGAAGAAGCCCGCGCTCTCGGCGCGCTCTATAAACAGGGATGGCGTCCCAAACGCACGATCATCTACGCGGCTTGGGATGGCGAAGAGCCGGGCCTATTGGGCTCGACGGAGTGGGTCGAGGCCCACGCGGAAGAGCTGAGGCGACACGCTGTCGCATATCTGAACAGCGACACGAATGGCAGGGGATACCTGAGAATCTCCGGATCTCACGCGCTTGAAAAGTTCATCAACGGAGTCGCGCTCGACATAGAGGATCCGGAAACGAGGCTAAGCTCATGGAAGCGCGCCCAGTTCGCGAGAATCGTGAATGGATCGCCCGAGACGCGTAGGGAAGCACGTGACCGCGAAGATTTGCGGATCGGAGCGCTTGGCTCGGGCTCCGACTACTCGCCCTTTCTCGATCATCTGGGGATTGCATCGCTCAACCTCGGTTACGGCGGGGAGGATGATGGAGGGATCTACCACTCCATCTACGACGACTTTTATTGGTTCACCCATTTCAGCGACACGGCTTTCGTCTATGGACGCGCGCTCGCGCAGGCAGCCGGCACCGCCGTATTGCGGCTGGCGAATGCCGATCTCCTTCCTTTTGCGTTCACAAATCTCGCCGAAACCGTACAGGGTTACACAAAGGACCTGCAATCACTGCGCGATCGGCGCGCAGAGCAGATCGCGGAGCGCAACCGGCAGATCGATGAAGGTGCCTTCAAGGCGATCAGCGACCCTCGTGATCCGACGCTCGCGCCCCCGCGTCAGCAGCCGGCGCCACAGCTTAACTTCGCACCGCTGCTCAACGCAGTTGACTCGCTGAATCACGCTGCTGCCCGCTATGACAAGGCGTACACGCGCGCGCTGACCCAGGGACGAACAGCTGGCTTCAAAGCCATCAACACCCGGCTCTTGCAAGCTGAGCGTGCTCTCACTTCAGCGGAGGGTTTGAACGCGAGGCCATGGTACAAGCACATGCTGTACGCACCAGGCTTTTACACAGGGTACGGAGTGAAGACTATCCCCGGCGTCCGTGAAGCGATCGAGCAGGGTCAGTGGCGGGAGGCTGAACGGGAGATAGCACGGGCTGCAGCTGCACTGGAGCGTGAGGCGACTCTCGTCAGTCAGCTGGCGGACGCACTCTCCGCGATGTGAGGAGCGCGGTCGGCCTTCCGCTCCCCGAGGGAGAGCATTTTCTTCTAACTTCTTGTTTTCGATGGTGTCATAACGATGGCTAGGGACGGAATCGAACCGCCGACACGCGGATTTTCAGTCC
>CAYMKQ010000031.1:0-22803 GCA_964391175.1 uncultured Gemmatimonadaceae bacterium
CCTAAAAGACGCTCACGTTGAAGTACCGCTTCGGGTTCCTCTTCACGTCCGCCAGGAGCGAGTCCATCCGCTGCAGCAGCAGACGGACATCGTTGTAAACTCCCGGATCGTTCAGTAGCTTCGCCGCCGTCCCGTTCCCGCTGTCAACCTTGGCGAGAATCAGATCCAGCTTGCCCGACGTCTGCTTCAGCTCCGCGCTCATCTCGGCCATGTTGGCGCTCGCGGTCCGCAGGTTGTTGATCGTCGAATCGACCTTCACCGGATCCACCGCGCCTGCCGCCCGACGCAGCGACGTCATCGTCGCAGTTAGCTGGCGTGACTGCTCGGATGCGATCGATGCGAACTCCGCGATCAGTCGATTCGTGCCCGCCATCGCCTGGCGCATGTCTCGTATTCCGCCGGCGGCGACCATCTCCTGGTGGAGCGCGGTGGTGAGGATGTTGACCGATCTCGCGATCGAGTCCGCCTTGCTGGTGAGCTGCGCGAGGCCGGCGACCGGAGGCCCGATCGGAATCGTGTCACCCGGCTCGAAGGATCGTGGATTCGGCCGCTCGGGTGTGAGGGCGATTGCCTGATCGCCGAAGATGCCGCTGGGCACTACCGTCGCCTTGGTGCCGAGCGGCACCTTGTAGCTCTTCTGGATTCGGAGCGTCGTCACGAGAGTCCCGTCCTGGCGGAGATCGACATTGTCGACATACCCGACGTTGACTCCCACCAGAAGCACCGGCTGGCCCTGCTTGAGTCCCGCGCCCCACGCAAACTTCGCGTAAAGCGGGTATCCCTTCGCCAATCCGCCGCGGGCGAGCCAGAGCGATCCCAGCACTACCACGACGATAGTAGCAGTCAGCAGCAGACCTACGAGTACTTCGTCTCTTGTCTTCATGCCTGGAGATAAGGGGCGAGGAGCAGCGCGGTGATCGCATCCAGCACCAGGATGGCGACCGACGTGATGACGACCGCCTGCGCGGTGCTGCGCCCGACGCCCTCGGCGCCCACATCGGCGGTGTAGCCCTCATAGGAGCAGAAGAAGGCGATCGCGCCCCCGAATATAGTCGCCTTGATGACGCTGTACACAATCTGGAACGGCGTGAACGAGAGACGCAGCCCCTCGGTGAAAGCGGCGGCGGTGACATCGGTCGCCGTCACCGCCGTCAGCATCGCCGTGCCGACCCCGACGGCATCCGCGATTATGGTCAGCGCGGGCACCATGATCAGCGCCGCGATGAGACGGGGCACCACGAGATAGGCGATCGGATCGTACGCCAGCGTCTCGAGCGCGTCGATCTGCTCGGTGACGCGCATCGTTCCGATCTCGGCGGTGATTCTCGCGCCCACGCGCCCCGTAAGGACGAGGCCGGTGAGCAGCGGCCCGAGCTCCAGGATTATCGACTGTCTCGAGATGAGGCCGACCACGGAGAGCTGCACTCCCCCGAACAGCTGATACCGGGTCTGGAACGCGGTGACGGCGCCGATGAACGCGGCGACTATCGCGGTGAGGGGAAGTGAATCGACCCCGATGTTCCGCATCTGGCGGATGGTCTCGGGCCCGTATGTCTTTGGATCCTTGAACGCGCGGCCGATGTCGCGGAGGAAATATGCGCGCTCGCCGACGCGGCGAAAAATGATGAGTGGATCGCGGATCAAGTTCTCACGCGCGCGAATAGGAAGAGTCCCACCACGCCGAATATGATGCTGGGCAGCCACGCTGCCAGGTCAGCGGGGATCATTCCCTTGCCGCCGATGCCCTTGGTGAGCTGAATCAGCATCAGAAAGATCACCGTGGTCGCCAGACTGAGTCCCACCCCGTACGCCGACCCTCCGCGCTGCGTGCTCGTGGCGAGCGGCGCTCCGAACAGGAGAATCACGATGCAGGTTATGGGGATCGCGAGCTTGAGCATCCTCTCCACGCGAAGCTCGTTCACCTCGGCGCCGGACCGCTCCATCGACGTTATGAAGCGCCCGAGCTCGCGGAAGCCCATGTCGGCCGGCGCCTTTTGCGAGAGAGTGAGCTGCTTGGGCGGCTCGGTGAAATGCCGGTCGACGAGCGAGTCGAAGCTGAAGGTCATGTTGTGGAGAGTGTCGGGAATGACGTGCATCGCGCCTCTCCCGATCATCCAGCCCGACGCGGGCTTGTACCGCGCGCCGTTCGCCGAGATCACGTAGGAGGGGTAATCCGGGCCGTTTCCCTTGCGCTCGATCACCATCCCCTCGATCGACTGCTCGAGGACGTGCAGCGCGCCGACCTTGTAGACGCGTCCCTGATCCGCGGCGTACGCAAAATTGTAGCGGTCCGTTCTCATAGCGCCGCGCGTGGTCTGGAGCAGCTCCAGCCGCTTCTTATTGGTGAGCGGCGCGAGCTCGCCGAGTATCAGGCCGAGGATTGTGGCGAGGATCGCCCCCGCGAATATCGGCGCGATGAAGCGGTAGAAGCTGATTCCGGAGGCCTTCGCGGCGGTGATCTCCGAATGCCGTGTCAGCGCCCCGATGGCGAACACCGTCGCAAACAGCACCGCCGCGGGCAGCACCATGAACATCGAATCGGGCAGCCAGTAGACGTAGCTCAGCGCGATGCGGCCGGGTGACAGCTTCTGATTGAGGTACTTGTCGAGGTTGTCGGTCAGGTCGATGATGTTGAGGAGGATCGGAAATCCGAGCGCCGTCGCCATGAAGATCTTCCAGAATTCCACGAACACGTAGCGGTCGAGCGCCCGCACCATCGACTTCAAGCCGCCGCTCTCTCTCTCTGCGGAGTGATCTTCGCCCGAGCCAGCTTCGACCGCACCGATCCCTTGAGCGCGTCGAGCATCTCCCGCATGTCGCCGCCGCGCGCGGTGCTCGACTCGCGCCCCATTCGCGTCAGGAGCCAGAGCGCCAGCAGCGCAAAGAGAACGTTCGCCATCCACATCGACACCACCGGTGGCATCATTCCGCGCTTGCCGAGCGACTCGCCGGCTATGAGGCAGACGTAGTAAAGCGCGAACACCATCAGGCTGACCCCGATGGTGAGGCCGACGCCGCCGCGCGGGAAGCGCAACGCGATGGGAGCGCCCAGCAGAACGAACACGAAGCAGGCCACGGCGAGGGCGAACTTCTTGTGGATCTCCACGCTGTAGGAGTTGATGAGACGCGCGCTGTCAGAGAGCCGGATGCGCAGCGATTCCATGTTCGCCAGCGACAGCGCGCCAGCCTGGCCGGCGGAGGGAGCAGGGCCCCGGGCACCCTGCGCGCCCGCGGTTTTCACCGGGAGAAAATCGAGAGCGCTGCAATACAGCCGTCCGAGTCCCACATCCCAGGGCGGAGTCGTCCTGGCGTTGAGCACGTCCTTGCTCAGCGTCAGCTTCGCCTTGAGCGCGGCCGCGCGGTTCTTGACGAACGCCTTTCTCGCCGCCGCGTGGTCTTTGCGCGCCCTGTCCTGTGCAGCCTGCATCTCGCAGACCGTCATCTCCCGGTCGCTCTTGTAAGCCTCGGTCGTGGTTTTCTGGAACTGGTTGCCCACGCCGCGCACTCTGATCACATCGACGTCGAAGTACAGGCGCTGCAGCTCGTCGGGATTCACGGCCGGAATATCCTGCGTGTTCCCGCTGTAGAGTGTGAGCTCGAGGTCGGTTCCCCCGCGGCTCATTCTCATGTTGCCGCTGTCGGCGTAGATGGTGCGCCGTCGGGTGGGATCTCCCATGTCGTAGATCGTGACCTCGCGCATGAGATTGGAGCTTTCGTCCAGATGTCCTGCGCGAAGATAGAGCTTGCCGGGACTGACCTCGTTGATCACCTGCTCCCGGAGGCCGAAGGTAGGCTTCTTCTGCGCGATGTCGCGCTGGAGGATGCTGAGTCGATGGTTGGACCGCGGGAGGACCTGGTCGTTGAAGCCCACCATCACCAGCGTAACGCCGAGCGCGGCCCACAGCACGGGCTGCAGCACGTTCACGAGGCTCACGCCGCTCGCCTTTAGCGCGGTGATTTCGTTCTCGGCCGCCAGTCTGCTGAAGGCGTACAGCGTCGCGACCAGCACCGCCATCGGGAGGGTTAGCGCGACGGTGAGCGGGACGGAGAGGCCGAAGAATTCCGCGATGACGAGTGTCGGCAGGCCCTTCCCCACGAGCTCGCCGAAGTGCTTTCCGATGTACTGCAGCAGCAGGATCGAAGTGAGCGCCGTCAGGGCGAATGTGAGCGGCCCTACGTGTTCCTTTAGAACGTAGCGGTGCAGTATCTTCACGGAGTGAAATATACCGTGCGCTCATTGGTAAGCGACACGAAGACAACGAGTTCCGCGCGCTCGCGGGCACTCTGTGCCGGCATCCTTCTCGCGATGTTCGCTGGTGCCGCGGCGGCCCACGCGCAGGACCCGCGCGACACGACGCGAAAGGTGACTCCGGCGCCGCCAGTCACGCCGCCGACGGGCACTCCCGGCACTCCGGGCATCAGACTGAGGATCGGTCGCGACACCATGCCGCTGATCCTTCCGAGCGTTCTGTCCCGCGGTGACAGGGACTCATACCGGCAGGCGCAGGCCCAGATCGAGGCGGCGCGCGCCACCGCGTTTCAGCAGAACATGCGCGCGATAATGGAAGCGGTTTGGGGACAAGTCGCCACGAGTAACTTCGCGACGTCGACCCAGGCGCCTTCCTATCCCGGCGAGCTTCCGGTCAAGCCAAAGCCCGCACCGACGAAGCCCGTTCCGATCATAGGCGAATACGCAGACCTTGGCCTCCAGCTCAATGGACGCCTCGAGTTCCGCGGAGAAAAGAATCAGAGCGCGCTTTGCGCCGCGACCTTTTTCTTCGACCCGGTCGCCAACTGCCGGAGCGCATTCGAGCCGCTGGTGGACTTCCAGTTCGCGGCGAAATCGGGTGGCATCGTCGCCGAGCGCGTGCACGTCGACCTCGACTACGACACGCAGCGCGAGTTCGACGCCTCGAACAACATCTCGATCTACTATCAGGGGAAGGGAAACGAGTTATTACAAAGGCTCGAGATCGGCAATGTCACCTTCCAGCCGCCCGCCTCTCGCTACATCACCGCCGGGATTCCGAGCGGCAACTACGGGATCCAGGCGGTCACGAAGGTCGGCTCGATGCGGCTCAAGGCCATTTTCGCGCAGCAGAAGGGCAACATCGTGCGCGATCACGTCTTCACCGTCGGCGACCGCACGCTCCAGGCGATAGACAGAAAGATCGAGGACTACCAGTTCGAGCCGCGCCGGTTCTTCTTCACCGTCGATCCCCGCCTGTTCGGAGCGGCCTATCCCAACATCGACATCCTCGACACCAGGAGGATGGCCGCGCTGTCGGCATCGCTGCCCGATACTCTGAGGCCGACGAAGATCTTTCTCTACCGCCTGCTCATTGGCGGACAACCGCCCAATCCCAACGGACCGCAGTTCAGGCTCATCGGAAATTCGCGCTCCCGTCGCGGACAGGTGTACGAGTACCTGCGCGAAGGAGTTGACTACTACGCCGATCCGTCGCTGCTCTGGATCGCGCTCGTGCGTCCGCTCGCGCTCAACAACGAGCGTCTCGTCGTCGCCTATCGCGTTCGCTTGAACGGCCGTGACACGGTATTCACGCGCACGGGGGGCACACCCGATCTCGCATATGATGCGCGCAACGAGCAGTTCGCGAATCTGATCTGGGACCCCAACGTTCAGCCCGGCGATCCCGCGTTCGACCGGGAGATCCGGAGCGTCTACCGCCTTGGCGGCGCCGACCTTCGCCGACAGAGCGTGACGCTCAAGGTCGTCACGGGGAGCAGCGAGGATCAGGAGAAGCCCGTCGCGGGAAACGCCGACACGTATCTCAAGCTGTTCGGACTCGCGCAATCGACGAACAGCTCCAGCTTCGACCTCGAGAATCGCATCTGGCCGCGTCCGAGTGATCCGAATTTCGAGCTGAGCCTCGGTTCGCCGGGCGCGCGCACGATCCGCGACCAGTTCCTCGTCTTCCCCTCCGCGAAGCCGTTCGCCTCGAGCGGACTCGCCACCGGCGGAAATCCCGGCAACGACACGATCTACACGACTCCGCCGGAGTACGTGCGATCGTCGCAGCGGCCGGTGGCCGTGTATCACATCCGCGTGCGCTATCAGGCCGAAGGCAGCGGCGAGGGCGGTGCTCTCATGCTGGGAAGCGTGCAGCTGCGTCCGAACTCCGAGCGTTTGCTGGTCGACGGGATACCACTCACGCGAGGCACGGACTACTCCGTCGATTACGACCTGGGACGCGTCTCCTTCAACCGGCCCGACACACTCTTTCCCCGACCCCGCCAGGTGGCGGTTCAGTACGAGGAGAACCCCGTGTTCGAGGAGACACCCACCTCGATATTCGGAGCCACCGCGGAGTTCCCCCTGCCGAACGGGCAGATCAATTTCACCGCCATCTCGCAGAGCCAGCACACGAACTTCACGCGGCCGCCGCTGGGCTTCGAGCCCGCCGCTTCACTGGTCGCAGGAGTGAGCGCGCTCTTCAGCTTCGACGCCGAGCCGCTGACGCACCTCGTGTCCAAGCTTCCGTTCGGTGCCACCAACGTTCCCTCGCGAGTGGGGTTTTCCGCGGAGGTCGCGGGCAGCAGGCCGAAAACGAGCGCGTCACAGCAGGCATACATCGAATCCTTCGAGGGTGAAGGCGGCCTGGCTATCTCCCTCGCTGACCCTCAATGGTACTTCAGCAGCCAGCCGGCTCTCGGCAACAGGCTCGCCGCGAGCTACGGCGCCGGCGTGTTCGATCTCGCGCGTGCATCGACGCTTGCGTGGCAGAGCAACGGCGTGGACGCCGACGGCAAGGCGGTGAGATACAGAATCGACGAGATCGATACTCTCGCCGCGTTCGCCGGCACCGGCGTGACCGGCCCCGAGCAACTCCTCTGGCTCACGCTCTATCCGCTCAACGTCGGCGGATTCCTCGACAACACTACGAACCGATTCCGCTGGACCATTGCCAACGCGCCATCAGGACGCCGCTGGCGCTCCGCTCGGACCACGCTCGGACCCAGCGGATCGGATATCTCGCGCGCCGAGAATCTCGAATTCTGGGCGCAGATCCCGATCGACGCCACACGCTCGAAGAATCCCGTGCTCGTGTTCGACTTCGGCGAGATCTCCGAGAACTCAGTTGCGTTCGGCCCCGATTCACTGCTGGTAGGGCCCGCCTCGACGAGCGCAAGGCACGACACCACCTACCGCGGCAGAAAAATCCAGGGCCTCGATCGTCTCGACAGCGAGCGGGATCCCTTCTCGCGATCGTTCAACGTGGCGACCAACGACAACGGTCTCGCCGGCGACGTCGTGGATACGCTGACGACTGTCATCGACACCGTTCCCGGCAGCGCGCCTGTCGTCTCAACGCAGCGCTTCGTCCGTACCTGCCGGGGCGGCTACGGACTGAGGCAGGTCCTGGGTGACTCGAAGACCAATTGCACGGTGAACAACAATCGGCTCGACGAAGAGGACATCGACGCGGACAACGTACTCAACCTGACCACGGCGGAGCGCGACTCGGAGCAGTGGCAGCGATACATTGTGAATCTCGCCGACGCGGGAAAGTACACGCGGCTGGGAAAATGCTCGCCGGCTCCCAGACTTGCCGGCATGGCGCGTCCGGGGGAAACTGTCTGCTGGGTTCTCTTTCGCATCCCCTTCCGCGCGGCGGACGACTCCCTCGGCCAGCCTCTTCTGCGACGGGCGAGAGCTCTCCGCATCACGATGATCTCGGGCGACGCCGTGACCGATGACGAGTTCACGACGGTTCCGCTCGCCCGCCTTCGCCTCACCGGCGCGCCGTGGCTCAAGGTCAGCGACCGGGCATTACGCGGAGTCGCGGGTGCCGAGAGCACGAACGGAACGGTGCACTCGGGTGTGGTGGGAACGCAGGATCGGGACGTCACCGGCGGCGTGAGATACGAATCACCGCCGGGCGTGACGGATGCTCCCACCAGCAAGACCGTCGCCTACCAGCCGGGCCGGGTGCAGATCAACGAGAGGTCGCTGCGCCTGACCGCGACTCAGCTCGAGCTGTACGATCGTGCCGAGGCTTACTACCGCTTCCCGGAAGGCGAGAAAAACTTCATGGGCTACAGGGAGCTGAGGCTCTGGGCTCGTGGCGTTCGCAACGGCTGGGGGAGCGCCGGTGAGCTTCAGTTCTACATCAAGATCGGGCGTGATGCGAACAACTTCTACATGTACCGCACGCCGATCAACTCCGGAAATGCAAAGACCGCCTGGCTCCCTGAGATCAGTGTTCAGTTCAGCAAGCTCTTCGCGCTCCGGGCGCAGATCCAGAACGCGTATCTTCAGGGAACGACGCGCAATACGTGCACGGGGCTGGACTCCCTGCTCATCGCCAACACTCCGGTCCCGGCGGGAGCGTCGGCCCAGGATCGCTACGCAGCGTGCGACGGCGGATACATCGTCTACAGTCTCGACCCGGGCGTCAGCCCGCCGAATCTTGCCGCGGTCCAGGAGCTGGCGGTGGGAATGCTTCGCGTCCCTGGCGCTGGCTCAGCGACTCCGATCCTGCCGAGCGACACGCTCGAGGTCTGGGTAGACGACATGCGCCTGGCCGGCGTCGTGAACGATGCCGGGTTCGCCGGCCAGGTCGGTTTGACGGTGATCGCGAGCGACTTCGCCGACATCAGGATCAGCGGCAGCCGCCGGGATCCCAACTTCAGGCAGCTGGCGGAGCAGCCTACCTTCCTCACCGACAACAGCTGGAACGTGAGCTCCGCTTTCCGGCTCGAGAAGCTGCTGCCCGCATCGCTCGGTTTGTCCATCCCGGTCACGTTCAACTACACCTCGGCAACCGTCGACCCGTTCTACCTGTCGCAGTCGGACATACAGGCCGATGCCATCGCTGGCCTTCGCACGCCACGCTCGGCCGCAACCTCGATCACGTTCAGCCTTCGCCGAACCAAGCCATCCACGGGCTCGATTGTTTCCCCTCTCATCAACAACCTTTCGCTGAACTCGTCCTACACCAGGGGAGTGTCGCGCAGCGAGCACGAGGAGGGGAACGCGAAGAGCTTCGTCATCGGGCTCGACTTCAATCTGTCGCGCGCGCTGGTGCCGGAGCTGGCGCGTTGGTCACCGACCGAGCTGCACCTCACCAGCGTATTCACGAACGGGCGCGATAACCGGTTCTCATTTCTCAAGCCGGCGGGTGCTCCGGACGATTCCGCGCGGGCGGTGAAGGGGCGAAACCGGACGTGGAGAAATGGAGGCAGTCTCGTCTTTCGTCCCTTCCAGGCAGCATCCGTCCGCTGGGACATCACCTCCGTGCGGGATCTGCGCGGCTACGGAACAGATTCGCCGCTCGGAATCGTTGCGTCGAGCGACCGCGACAGATTCCTCGGCTCCGACACGGGACTGGAGCGCGAGCGCGCGATGCAGGCGGGTATCAACATCTCCCCTCCGATCACCGCGTGGTTCAGGCCGCGACTCGATTTTGGGACCTCCTACAACATGCTGCGCGACCCGAACACCCTGAGCTTCACGCGCGAGCAGGACAGCACCGGCAACTATCGCATTCCGCGCCGCCTCGGCAACTCGCAGACGATGACGGCGGGCCTCACCCTGGATCTGCCGCGCGCCGTCAGGCTTTACACCGACAGCGCGAGCTTTCTTCGCGGCTTTCTCGGCGGACTCCAGCCGGTGGACATCAACTTCAACCGGAGCCTGCTCTCGGTATACGATGGAAGCTCGGCTCCGGCGCCGCTCCTTTATCAGTTCGCGCTGGGAGGGGTCAACACTTTCCGCGCGCTCAGCGGCGAGCTCGCTACGAGCGCCGGCCTGGTAACCCAGCTATCGGTGAACCAGTCGCTGAATCTTCCATTCGGCGCGAGCATCGCGAGCAGATACCAGCGCATCAACACCCGGAACTGGACGCGGAGATTCGAGGAGAGGCAGGAGGTCGTCGACGGGACCCAGGTCATGTTCCCGGATATCTCGTTGCGGTGGAGCGGCAGGCCGATCGCTCTCAGGTCGGTGATATCCAGCCTCGGCGGCAATGCGCGGATGCTCGAGACCAGACAATTCAACGGAACGGAGCCGCTTCTGGGCGAGCTGTTCGACGACAGTGGAAGGATGCGGGTCCGCAGCTTCCCCATGAGCGGGTCCGTGGTCTTCGCCGGTGCGCGCCCCTTCTCGAGCACGGTTGGTTTCTCGCTCTCGAGACGGCTCGATGCGAAGCCGGGGCTCAGGAGCAATGGCAACAACTCCGACTTCAGCGTCGATCTCGCCAAGCCGTGGGCGCTGCCCGCCGACTGGAAGATGCGGAGCGATCTGCGGACGCGTGTGAGCTATCAGAAGAGTCAGGGGGAGAATTTCGTGGTGAACCCGCTCGCCGTCACCGGCGAGAGCCGCCTGTCCGACAACGGCCGCCGCGCCTTGAGCATGAGCGCTGATACCGACGTTGCGGAGAATCTGACCTCGAGCTTCGTGCTCTCGCGTGTGGAGAGCTTCGACCGTAACCTTAACCGGCGTTTTACACAGACCGTGCTGAGCGCGGTCATGCATCTCCAGTTCTACGCCGGGGAGTTCAAGTGAGGGCAGCAGCAATGGCGATCGCGCTGGCGATAGCGGGCTCTGGCTGCAACGGAGATGCGAAGAGCGGGAGCGCGGCGCAAAGGACCGCGACCGCGAGCTCCACCGGATTCAGCGGCACCGCGGCGTACGGCTACGCCAGGACGCAGGTCGACTTTGGTCCGCGCGTTCCCGGCAGCGCGGCGGCGAAGCGCGCCGGAGACTGGATCATCGCGCAGATGCGTACTCGCGCCGACACGGTCATCGTGCAGAGCTGGACGCATACGACGGCGGCGGGAAAGAAGCTTCCCATGAGAAACATTCTCGCGCGCTTCCGCCCGGAGCTCACCGAGCGGGTCCTTTACGTGACTCACTGGGATTCGCGGCCTGTTTCGGAATCCGCGGAAACGGAGGCCGAGCGGAAGCTGCCGGTTCCCGGGGCGAACGATGGAGCCTCGGGCGTCGGTCTCTTCATTGCGCTGGGCGACATCTTCAGGAGAACAGCGCCGGTGGTGGGAGTCGATCTCCTTTTCGTGGACGGAGAGGACTACGGCGAGTTCGGTCCGCCGGAAGTGGACGTGATGATCGGCTCGAAGTACTTCGCCAGTCATCTGCCGTCTCCCGGCTACAAGCCGCTGTTCGGGGTAGTCTGGGACATGATCGGCGATGCCGACCTCCGCATTCCCTACGAGATGCATTCCTTTCAGCAGGCGCCTGAGGTCGTCTCACGCGTCTGGCAGACCGCCGCCGATCTCGGCTACGGGAACATCTTCGTTCAGGAGAGCGGTGGACAGGTCGCGGACGATCACCTGCCGCTCCTGCGGGCGGGGCTCCGGGTGATCGACGTGATCGATCTGACCTATCCTCCCCACCACACGCCCGGGGACACGATGGACAAGATCTCCGCGAAGTCTCTGGCGATAGTGGGAGACGTCGCGACGGCGCTAGTCACTCGCAGATAAGCGCTCACATGAAGGGAAGACTCACGGTCCTCATGGTCACGGGTTTCGTGGACATGCTGGGACTGGCGATGGTGATACCGCTTCTTCCCTTCTACGCCACCAAGCTCGGAGCATCCGCGACGACCGTCGGCATCCTGATCGCGGCCTTCTCGATAGCGCAGCTCGCGAGCGCACCGTTGTGGGGCCGCTTCTCCGACCGGTACGGGCGACGTCCGGCCCTGATCGCGGGCCTTCTCATCTCCGCTGTCGCTTACATCATCTTCGCGTACGCGGCCACGATCTGGCTCCTTCTCATCTCGCGCGTGGTGCAGGGGCTCGGAGCGGGAACGATCGGCGTCGTGCAGGCCTACGTCGCCGACTCGAGCGACCCGAAGGACCGGGCCAAGAGCCTCGGCTGGTTCTCCGCCGCCACGAGCATGGGGGCGGTCGCCGGCCCCGCGATCGGGTCCGCGCTCATCCAATGGGGGCGTCACGCGCCAGGAATCGCGGTCGCGGTTTTCTCCGTGATGGTCGCTGTGTTCGCGGGAATCTACCTGCGCGAATCGCGAGAGGAGATCGCGGGCGCGGCTGGCGAGCATGGCGTCGTCCATCAGACGGGATCGGCGGCGGTCTGGAGCGTCATCGCGCGCCCGAAGGAGCCGGCGCAGCGCCTCATCTGGATCTACACCATCGCAATCGGCGCCTTCTATGGAATGGCTCCCACTCTTCCCCTGATTCTAGCCGACCGCCTTCCGATCACCGAGGCAAACGTGGGTTATTTCGTCATGTACCTCGGCGGAATGGGTGTCATCGTTCGAGGCGGCATGCTTGGCCACATGATCGAATGGCTGGGTGAAGCGAGACTCACGAGGCTCGGACTCGTGCTGCTCGCGGCGGGACTGGCGCTCATTGCCGCCGTTCACTCCTACCTCACGCTGATCATTGCATTGACGCTGATGCCGCTCGGAACGGCGTTCGTGTTCCCCTGCGTAACCGCGATGCTCTCGCGAGTGGTGCCGAAGCGGAGCCGCGGACTGTACATGGGCGTGCAGCACACGTTCGGCGGAGTCTCCCGGGTCGCCTTTCCGCTCGCCGCCGGCGTCGCGATGGACCATTTAGGCCTTGGATTTCCCTTCGTGGTCGCGGGCGTCCTGGTTCTGGCCACGCTTCTCCTCACGACCTCGATGGAAGAGTATGCGGAGAGTCGCGCCCCTTCGATGACGTGAGGCCGCGCCAGCTGGCTAGGGTCATGGCATGCCGACCCCCGCCGAGCGTAAGGCGCTGCTGTTTTTTTCGGCAGTTCTGGTCCTCGGCGCGTCGACCCGCGCCTGCCGAACCCTCCACAGTCGCTCGCCAGTCGATTCCCGCGCCAGGGCCGCGCTCGAGACGCAGATGCAGGCGGCGGATTCGGCCCGGCGATCCGGGACCCGTAGACCAAAACGAGAAAGGAAGCAAAAGGCGCCGCCCCGCCCGCCCGGACCCGTCGATCTGGATGTCGCGACCGCGGAGGAAATAGAGGCCCTGCGGCACATCGGCCCGGTCTTGGCCCGGCGGATCGTAGCTGACCGCGACTCCTTCGGTCCGTTCGGTTCCAGGGAGGGTCTGTTGCGGGTCAGGGGCATCGGCCCCTCTATGGTAGAAAAACTTGATACCAGCGTAACCTTCTCCCGCCTTCCGCGTCCTAACAACACAGTCATATCCAGGCGCTCCGAACTGCCAAAAGCACGCAGGAAGCCTCACCGGAGGGACATGCGTCCTTGACAGCTCCTGCCGCCAAAGCGCCGAGGATCGGCGATCTGCTTTTGAGAGAAGGGCTGGTCACCCAGGACCAGCTCAACAAGGCTCTCCAGGAGCAGAGACACAACGGCACGCGCGTAGGCTACAACCTGGTCAAGCTCGGGTTCGTCAAGGAAACCGACCTCACCAGGATGCTCGCGCGTCAGCACCGGATGCCGGCGGTGGACCTGACGAAGTTCCAGGTCGACGCGCGGATCGCCAAGCTCATCCCAGGTGAGCTTGCGCTGAAGCACAACGTTCTTCCGCTCAAGCGCGACGGCCGCACCCTCACCGTCGCCATGTCCGATCCCGCATCGATGTCGGTGCTGGACGACATCAAGTTCATCACCCGCCTCGACATCTTCCCGGTCATCGCCGGCGAGTTCACGCTCCGCAACGCGATCGAGAAGTTCTACGAGTCGGGAGAAGTCCAGATGGAGAGCCTGCTCTCCAACATCGTCGACGACGACGTCGAGATCCTCGAGAGCGAAAAGACCGACGCCGCTTCGGAGACCGCCGCCGCGGCGATGATCGATGAGGCACCGGTCGTAAAGCTCATCAACGCCATCATGACCGATGCGGTGAAGAAGGGCGCGTCGGACATCCACTTCGAGTGCTTCGAGAAGGAGCTGCGAGTCCGCTACCGGGTGGACGGCGCGCTCCAGGAGATCATGAACCCGCCCATCAAGATGCGGCCCGCTCTCATCTCCCGCTTCAAGATCATGGCGAGCCTGAACATCGCGGAGCGCCGCGTACCGCAGGACGGCCGCATCAAGCTCAAGATCGGCAACAAGATCATCGACTTCCGTGTCTCCACCCTTCCGACGCTGTTCGGCGAGAAAGTGGTGCTCCGTATTCTCGACAAGGGCAACCTTACCCTCGATCTCGAGAAGTTCGGCATCGAGCCCCGCGCCGAGCGCGAGCTGATGGAAGCGATCTCCAATCCTTACGGAATGGTGCTCGTCACCGGCCCGACGGGTTCCGGTAAGACGACGACGCTCTACTCGGCCCTGTCGAAGATCAACAACATTGACGTCAACATCATGACGGCCGAGGACCCGGTCGAGTACAACCTGTTCGGCATCAACCAGGTGCTCGTGCGAACCGACATTGGGATGACGTTCGCCGCCGCGCTGAGAGCATTCCTTCGTCAGGACCCCAACATCATCATGCTGGGTGAGATTCGAGACCTGGAGACGGGCGGCACCGCCATCAAAGCGGCGCTCACCGGTCACCTGGTGCTCTCGACGCTGCACACCAACTCGGCGCCGGAGACGGTAACCCGTCTCATGGACATGGGAATCGAGCCGTTCAACGTCGCCTCGGCTCTCAACCTGATCCTCGCCCAGCGCCTGGTGAGGCGCGTCTGCAACAAGTGCGCTGAGGCGTACAAGATGGACAAGGCGGAGATCGCCGGCGCCAAGATCGGCGGCGGCGTAACGCTGCGCGACCTGCACTTCACCGATATGGCGCTCAACGACGCCAAGTCACGCGCCACGGAGGCCGCGAAACCATTCATGGACCAGATCAGTCTGGATACCAGGATGGAGGACCTGCCGGTCTTTCGCGGAAAGGGGTGCGAGCAGTGCGACGGATCCGGCCTCAAGGGACGTCAGGGTCTTTTCGAAGTCATGAACATGACGCCGCGTCTGAGAAAGATGATCATGCAGAGCGCCGGTGCCGCCGAGATCCAGAAGGCGGCGATCGAGGAAGGCATGCTCACTCTCCGCATGGATGGCTGGCTCAAAGTGCTCAAGGGGATCACTCCCCTCGATCAGATAGTGCGCGAGACAAGCGCGTGATCCCCAACACTCGAATCGACCTCAGATGACCTTGCCCTTCATTGATACGCAAACACCGTCAGGTCCACCGAAGCCGCAGGGCGTCAATCTGCGCGCCCTGCTGGAAGAGATGGTGTCACGCAACGCGTCCGATCTGCACGTGGTGGCCGGCGAGCGGCCGAAGCTGCGCATCGACGGCGACATCACCAACTCCTCGGTCGATTACGAGATGACGCCAAAGGACACGCTTCAGCTCGCGTACTCGGTTCTCACCGAGCAGCAGAAGAAGCGCTTCGAGCTCGACGACGAGCTCGACTTCTCGTTCGGCATACAGAACCTGGCGCGCTTCCGCGGCAACGTGTTCAAGCAGCGCGGGTGCGTCTCGATGGTAGTGAGACAGATTCCGTTCGCGATTAAGACCTTCGACGAGCTGGGCCTGCCCGGTGCGATCGCCAAGATGGCGGAGAAGCCCCGCGGCTTGGTGCTGGTCACCGGCCCGACGGGCTCGGGAAAATCGACGACGCTGGCGGCGATGATCGACAAGATCAACCGCGAGCGCAAAGGCCACATCATCACGGTCGAAGACCCGATCGAGTTCATCCACAAGCACCAGGCCTGCATCGTCAACCAGCGCGAGATCGGGAGTGACACCAAGTCATTCGCCAACGCGCTCAAGTACGCCCTGCGTGAGGATCCGGACGTGATCCTCATCGGTGAAATGAGAGACCTCGAGACGATCGCGGCGGCGATAACCATCGCCGAAACCGGTCACCTCGCGTTCGCGACGCTGCACACCAACTCCGCGGCGGAGGCGATCAACCGCATCATCGACGTGTTCCCGGCGCACCAGCAGTCGCAGGTAAGGGCGCAGCTGGCGTTCGTGCTGGAGGGCATCGTCACCCAGACCCTGCTCCCCAAGGCGAAGGGCAAGGGCCGCGTCATGGCGGCCGAGATCCTGGTGGTGACACCGGCCATCCGCGCGCTCATCCGAGACGACAAGGTCCACCAGATCTATTCGTCCATGCAGGCGGGAAAGAAGTTCGGCATGCAGACGCTCAACGATGCCCTGTACCAGCTGTACATGACCCGCGAAGTAACGGCGGAAGAGTGCCTGCGCGTGACCGGTGATCCGACCGAGTTCCAGCGCATGATCGGCCAGCTGGAGCCCGCCGACGATGGGAATGGCAAGCCGGCACCCGCGCGTGGGCCCACAACGGGCTCCGCCACAAGACGTTAGGAGAGGATTAGTCCATGGCAACATTCACATATACCGCGAGGGCCTTCAACGGCGACCTGCGGACAGCCACTATCGACGCGCCATCGCGCGACGACGTCATCGCCCAGCTCAGACGACAGCGTCTGAGCGTGGTGAAGATCGACCAGGATTCGGCCAAGAAAGTCGGCCGCGGGGCGATCAAGACACGCGACGTCGTCATCTTCACGCGTCAGTTCTCGACCATGATCAACGCCGGTCTGCCGCTCGTGCAGGCGCTGACGATCCTGTCGGAGCAGACCGACAACAAGGCACTGGCGGAAGTCACCAAGAAGGTCGTTTTCGATGTTGAATCGGGTAATACCGTTGCTGATGCATTGTCGAAGCACCCGAAAGCCTTCACGAACCTGTACGTGAACATGGTCGCCGCCGGTGAGGCCGGTGGTATTCTCGACACCATTCTCATGCGTCTCGCCACCTTCCTCGAGAAGAACGACGCCCTGGTGAGAAAGGTGAAAGGCGCGATGATCTATCCGTCGGTCATCATGAGCGTGGCCGCGATCGCCATCATCACGCTGCTCATCTTCGTCATTCCGGTGTTCGAGAGCATGTTCGCCTCGGTCGGCCAGGCATTGCCGCTTCCGACACGTATCGTGATCGGAGCGTCGCGCTTCCTCAAGGCCTATTGGTGGGTGCTGGGCGCGGGGGGCATAGCGGCCGGGTTCATCTTCAGGCGTTACTACGCTTCTCCGGGCGGCAAGCTCGTCATCGACCGAATAATGCTGAAGTTTCCCGTGCTCGGCGACGTGCTCCGCAAGTCGGCGGTGTCGCGCTTCACCCGCACGCTGGGCACGCTCATCAGCTCCGGCGTCAGCATCCTCGAGGGTCTCGAGATCACGGCCAAGACGGCTGGCAACCGCGTCATTCAGGATGCGATCATGTCGTCCCGCGCCTCGATCGCTGGCGGTGACACGATCGCGCAGCCGCTCCAGAAGTCGAAGGTCTTCCCGCCCATGGTCATCTCGATGATCGCGGTCGGTGAGCAGACCGGTGGTCTGGACGAGATGTTGTCCAAGATCGCCGACTTCTACGACGAAGAGGTCGACGCCGCGGTGAACAACCTGCTCTCGCTGCTCGAGCCGATCATGATCGTGTTCCTCGGCGTCGTGGTCGGAGGCATGGTCGTGGCGATGTATCTCCCGATCTTCGACATGATCAACGCGGTGCAGTAGACACCTGCTGCTTCAGGGGAAAAGAATCGGCCAGCCCGCATGGGCTGGCCGGTTCGTTTTCACACCCGGAGTATCGGGCTAGAACATCAGGCCGATGGTGATAGGGATGAAGCTAAGATTGCCGCCATCCGCGCTTACGTAGTTGTAGCGCGCCTCGGCGAAGACGTGGAAGCCGCTCAGCGGCATCTTGACGCCGCCGCCGGCGTTGAATCCGAAGCGGTTCTCGGAGGCGCTGCCGAAGCCGGTCGCGCTCGCGCTGGGGCGGTACAGACCCGCGCCTCCGATCAGGTACGGGGAGAAACCTCCGCTTGGAAGGTCGTACACCAGATTGGCGGTAAAGCTCGGGATGTTGAAGTTGCCCCCGCCGCCCTCGAAGCCGAACTCGTTGTAGGCCGCGTCGAACCGAAATCCGAGCGGTGAGGCAGCCGGCTTGTAACCGAGGGCAAGTGTAACGTTGTAACCCGTGTTCGCTGTGTTGCCGAGATCACCAATTGGAATGGCGGCACCGACGGCGCCGCCTATCTGGAACGGGTTGTATCCCTGCGCGCTGGCGTCCTTCGACGGAACAGCGATGGCCAGGCCGGCCAGTGTTGTGGCGATAATTAGACGGTTCACGATATCTCCGTGTCGATGATGGTGTTGCGCGCTCTCGTATGAGAAGCGTCGTTGTAGTACACCTCGTGCGCCAATCCGTTCGCCGGGTACCGGAGTTTCCGGCCCGGAGCAACCGGAGTCCTAAGCCCTGGCGCGGAGCCTGGTTTCGATCTCATCGAGGTCGGCGTCGCTCAGCTTCCATCCCGCGGAGGACGCGTTGCCGCGCACCTGTGACGCCGACGTCGCGCCCGCGATCACTGATGCGACGACTCGATGCGCCAGCAGCCATGATACGGCCAGCTCGAGCGGCGTCCTGTTGCGCGACTCCGCGAACTCGATGAGCGCCTCCACGCGGTCGAGGTTTTCTTCAGTCAACAGCTTGCGGTAGCGCTCGAACCTGGCGACACGCGTGCCCTCCGGAATCGGCTGACCCTTTCGGTACTTGCCGGTGAGCAATCCGCTCTTGAGGGGGAAATACGGGAGGAATGCCATGTCCAGCCTCTCGCATTCCGCGAGCACCGCTTCCTCCGGCTCGCGATGCAGCAGACTGTATTCGTTCTGGACGCTGACGAACCGCGCTGATCCCGCCCCTACGGAGCTCGCGGCGTTCGCCTCCCGAAGCTGGTCGGCGGAAAAATTCGAGCAGCCGATCTCGCGCACCTTGCCTGCCTTCACCAGCTCGTCGAGCGCGCCCAGCGTCTCGGCGATGGGCACAGTCGGATCGGGCACGTGCTGCTGGTAGAGATCGATGTAGTCGGTTCCGAGTCGCCTGAGACTCGCGTCCAGCGCCCGTCTGATGTACTCGGGATGCGCGCCCCCGCCCTTGCCTCCGATCGGATTGCCGAACTTGCTGGCTATGATCGCGCTCGAGCGGCGTCGTCCCAGCGCGCGGCCGAGAAACTCCTCGCTCATGCCGTTACCATACATGTCGGCGGTGTCGAAGAAGTTGATGCCGACGTCGAGCGCCGCGCTCACCACCTCGATCGCGCGCCCGGCATCGATGCGCATCCCGAAGTTGTTGCAGCCGACGCCGACGACCGAAACGGAGAGAGAGCCGATCCTTCTCTTTTCCATGGCCGTCGGGCTCGCGCCTCGCCTCTCCATCCTAGCCTCGCGGTCCTTCCTCGACGGTCCGGCTCCCGGCGACGCCGGCACCCTCGACGCACGCCGCGACGTCCGCCGGTCTCTCCGATTCACACGCCCTTCGGCGCGACGCAATGTCGGAAAAGAATCCGCCGATCTGCAAGCCGAGACCTCCCCAGCAGCGCGCGCGAATCTCACCGGACGGAAGTGTCCGGCAGAACGACACGCCCCTCGGCAGCTCGCTCGGGGCGTAGGCGAGATGTCTCACCGCTCCCTGGTAGCACGAGGGCGCTCCACGCGCCGACGATTTGTCGCAACGCCTTCGAATCCCTTCGAACCCGAACGCGGCGGCCCCGGACGCGTTCCTGCCGAGACCTGCATAGCACGCGTGGACGAGCGCGGGCGTTCCAGCGGCGTCGCACACCTTCCCCGCTCGCTGATAGTCCTGCTCCACCGCGGGGAGAATGACGTCGGCCTGGAGTGCGTAGCACTCCATCCGGTAGCGGTCGGGCGTCACGTTGCAGGGATAGTGCAGGTCGTTTGCCTTGAACAGCGTCACGGACGACGCGGGCGAGGAGTGGCGATGCATTCCAAGCGCGGCGTCGCCGAACGCCTGCATGCGAGCCCCCATGTTGTGCTCCATGAACACGCCACCGTAGCAGCTTCTGCGATCCCAGTCGGTCCCGAGCCGGTCGCAGTCGGGAAGCGCAGCTCTCACGTCGTAGCGGTGATACATCATGAGACCGTGGCCGGTGCCGTGCAGACAGTCGAAGAGACGGAACTGCTCGGCGGTCCCCCGTAACGGCTCGCACGGCGCGATGAGCACGCTTTGCTCGATCGGGAATCCGATTCGGGCGTCGAAGTACCGCTGGAGAATCCCGTGATAACACCCCGACTGGTACCGATCATCGCACTGCGACAGCAGTCGCGAGGCGGTAGCCGGCGTCGAGCGCACGGCGTATCCGAGCGCGTGAGCGAGCGGGTGGCCGACGAGGACGAGCGAGCGGTCGCTGTTGACGATCCGGTCGAGCGTGCCGAGCGCGAGAGCGATGTTGCCCGCCGACGAGAGCGAAGCGATCCCGCCGCCGATGCAGTCGGCGTAGGCCTCGATCGAGTGGTCGACGTGCGATCGGCACAACTTGAGAAGCGAATCCGCGACGGCGCCGGAATCTGTAACCGGACGACTGGGCGTGGTGGGAGCGGTGGCGAGCGTGTCGGCGGCGATGTCGCGCTTCGCCGTATGGTCCGTATGCTGGGCGCCCGCCGTCGCGGGGGCCGCGAATACCACTGAGAGGACGAGGCGCGCCAGGGCTCTGCTTCGAATGGCTGAAATCTGTTTCATCACACCGGAGTATCGTCGCGCGTCGCCGGCGTTTCAACCCGCGCACTTTTTTTGGCGAGGACTGTCGACGGACCTTTCCCACCTGATACCGACCATCGGTCACTCTAGCGATTATGGGGGATCCAAGTCCTGAGTTGACAGTTTTGAGTTGATAGTTGTCAGTGGTTGTCAGTTCATCGGCGGTTAGACTGACAACCACTGTCAACTGACCAACTAACCAACTGATAACTCTCAACTTGAATCCCCTCTGCCCAACTCCGAACTTTCGACTAGCGAGGAAGGGAGCCCACGCGCAGATGAAGCGGCCAGCGGATTATCCTCGGCGTGGCGGGATCGCCCCAATCGCGGGCTAGTGCATCCTCAACGTCGGCGACCGGATCAGATCCGTGCTTCTCCGCGTAGTGCGAGGTCGCCGACCAGGTGCGGAGGTAACCAGCGAGCTCTGGCAGCGTCCACCGGCGCTCGAGCAGCATCGTGTGCTGCTGGATCTCCCTGAAGGGAAATCGAACCGTACTGTAGCCGTCGAGCAGCAGCTGGCGCTCGGGCAGCCAGTACGGCTCGAGAGTGCCGCGATTGAACTGGTGGAGCGTGGCGTGGAGCGACGCCGTGTCCAGGGTCGGATCGCCATAGCCCCAGATCGCGATGGCTCCGTCCGGGACGAGAACACGTGTCGCCTCTTCGAAGAACGCCGCGATTTCGAACCAGTGCAGGGCCTGCGCAGCGGTGACGAGGTCGACGGACGCGTCGGGAAGACCACTCTCGTCAGCGGGCGCGAGCCGGTACTCGATGCGCGCATTCGGGATCGCGTGAGCGAGCTGCTGAGTGCTCTCGTCGGTCGCGACCACCCGCTCGAAATGATCCGCGAGACCGATCGCCGCCTGACCGTTTCCCGTCCCGCAGTCGAGCGCGACGCGGTGACTCGGCGTCAGTCGCGCGAGAAGGGTGAAAAGCGATGCGGGATAGTCCGGCCGGAACGTCGCGTAGAGCGCCGAGCGGTCGGAGAAGTGATCCTTGAATGTCACAGGCGTCTCCGCGCGAGAGACTGTGGAGCCGGTCTTACTCGAGGCTCAGGCTCCGATTCAGAGCTGTCGCCACATAAACCATGTCGATGCTCTTGAAGAAGGCGTGCCACGGCGGTGGTGCGCGGAATGCCATGCGTCCGGACGCGTCTTCCCAGACGGGCACGACCACGCCCGGGATCTCCGCCGCGGTGGCGCTGCGCTGGAAGGCTTCCTGGATTCGCGCCTGTTCCGCGAGGGCGCGCGTGCCGAAAGCGCGGTCGACCGGCACAATGATGACGTCCTGGCCCTCGCGCCGAAGATGCGCGACCTGGAACGTCGGCATCGTGCCCGCGTGCTTCGCAGTCGAATCTCCCATGCCCTATTAAGGTTCTCTGATGGCTCGGGACGGTCAATGTCGATTTCATATCGCCAACTGTCGTTTTTCTATCGGTGGCGAAATCGATCCCTTCCACGCGCGGCCGAGGTCATTACCTTCTCTGCCGATGAAACGATACGCTGCGCTGTCGATCATCTATCTCGTGACGGCTTGCGCCGAACGCCCTCCGGTCGGTGCGGAAGGCGACACGGGCGGGACCCTGGTGATATCGACTACGGCGGATCCGGGGTCGCTGTTCCCACCGCTCATACTGACCACGCAGGCGAGGCAGATCACCGAGCAGATATACGATTACCTCGCCGATGTGGGGCCCGGCATGAACACGCGCGGTGACGAAGGCTTCCGCCAGCAGCTAACCGACGGATGGCGGTGGTCGAGCGATTCGCTGTCCATAGCGTTTCACCTGAATCCCGGCGCGAGGTGGCACGACGGACGGCCAGTGACGGCGCGAGATGTCCGGTTCACATTCGCTCTTTACATGAATTCCGTGCTGGGAGCGCGCACGAGGGAGGAGCTCTCGAACATCGACTCCGTGACCGCGGCGGATTCGCTCACCGCCGTGTTCTGGTTCGGAAGAAGATCCGCCACTCAGTTTCTGGACGCGGCAGCCCAGATGCTGATCCTGCCGGCGCATCTGCTCGAGAAGATTCCGCCCGACTCGCTGCGGCAAGCCCCGCCTCCGCCCATCGGCAGCGGCAGATTCCGGCTCCGGAAGTGGGACAAGGGCTCCTCCGTCGAGCTGGTCGCCGATTCCGGGAATTACCGCGGGCGGGCCAGGCTGGATCGAGTCATCTGGAGCATCGCACCCGAATTCACCACGGCGGTAACGAAGCTGTTCACGGGAAGCGCGGATATCTTCGACGCGCTGCGTACGGAAAACATCGAGGAGCTGTCACGGCATCCGGATCTGCGCGCCATCACTCTGCCCGGGCTCGACTA